>NZ_JBBCBT010000009.1:0-207472 GCF_037203985.1 Pseudarthrobacter sp. CCNWLW217 | reverse complement strand
GAACCCGGAAGCTAAGACCCACAGCGCCGATGGTACTGCACCCGGGAGGGTGTGGGAGAGTAGGTCACCGCCGGACAACCATTAAGGTCGAGAACCCCCCAACACACACGTGTTGGGGGGTTCTCCCACTTAAACCACACCCCAACCCTCTCCCACATCCTGCACCCGTTCGGGCGACGCTCACCCACCCCGACGGAACCCGGCCAGGAACACCCACCCCGGGCACCGCCGTCGCACCCCACCCACACCACACCCCGGGAGCGGCCGGCAGAAACCAGCAGCAACTGCGAGAGCGTTCGGGGAAACCTGCAGGAAGTGAGAGAGCGTCCGCTGGAAACCCGCAACAACTGCGAGAGCGTCCGCTGTGGGCGCAATTCCCGCAAAAATCCCCTCAAATCTGGTGATTTGAGTCAAAAAGTCGCGGAAACACGCGGAATTTGCGGTCCTCGGCGGCCCAAGCTGGTAAGTTTTCGAACAGTGGCTTGTACGCATGCCGCGTGCAGGCTCCAGAAATCATGACCGTCCAGGAGGACATCAATGGCTAAGAACCGTAGTGAACTTGTTTCAGAGGTAGCAGGCAAGGCTGGCACCAGCCAGGCAGCCGTCAACTCCGTCCTCGACGCACTGTTCGAGGTTTTCGAGACCTCTGTCGCCGCGGGCGAGAAGATCACCATCCCGGGCTGGCTCGCCGTCGAGCGCACCGACCGTGCAGCACGCACCGGCCGCAACCCGCAGACCGGCGAGACCATCCAGATCGCAGCCGGCCACAGCGTCAAGCTGACCGCTGGTTCCAAGCTGAAGGCTGCAGTAGCCAAGAAGAAGTAATTTTCTTCAACAGCATCAGTGGAGCGGCAACCCTTTGGTTGCCGCTCCACCGCTTTAAGCCGATTCGCCGCCTCGGCACGTGTAGCGGACAATGGATAGGTGCCTTCCGCAGCAAAATCCCGTTCCGCCGCACCCCAGCCCATGCCCGGCAAGGGAGCGCCTGGACTGGCCGGTGCCTTGGGAATCTCGCGGCCGTGGCAGCTGGCCGGCCTGGCGGCACTGCTCCTGGGATTAACGGCAGCACTCCTCTTCTCCGGTGCGGCCGCTGCCCGTGAGGTCTCTGACCCGGGTGCGCTGGCCCGCTGGGGGCTTCCCATCAGCAAAGCCATCCACAACGTCTCCCTGGCAACGGTAGTGGGCGGCCTGATTTTCGCCGCCGGCATCCTGCCCCGGAGCGCGTCCCGGCGTTCCAAGGACGACGACGGCCCGGAACACCCGGCTTTTTCAAGGGCCTTGGCCGTGGCGGCTGCAGCCGGTGCAGCCTGGACCCTGTCAGCCATTGCGGTCCTGGTGCTCACGTACTCGGACATCGCGGGCCAGGGCATCTCCGGGGACGCTGAATTTACCCAGGCACTGGTCTACTTCATGACGGACATCGAGGCCGGCCGCGCCTGGCTCGCCGTCACCATCATCGCGGCGGTCGTCACCACGGCTCTGTTCGGTGTGCGGTCGCTCGGAGGCCTCGCACTCACGCTGGTCCTGGCGCTCATTGGCCTGGTGCCAGCTGCCCTGATCGGCCACTCGTCCAGTTCCTCCGACCACGAAGGCGCCATCAACTCCCTGGGCCTCCACCTCGTAGGCGTCAGTGCCTGGGTGGGCGGCATCATTCTGCTGGCCCTTCTTTCGGGAATCCTGACCGCCTCGAAGCCCGGCACTGCAGCGGACATTACCGAACCCACCCTTCGCCGGTTCTCGTCCCTCGCCGGCTTCGCCTTCGTCCTGGTCTTTGCCTCCGGTGTCATCAATGCCAGCATCCGCATCACCAGCTGGGCTGACCTCTTTGGCTCCGCCTACGGGCAGCTGATCCTCGCGAAGACCGCCGCCACACTGGTCCTGGGCGGCATCGGATTTATGCACCGCCAGTGGGTCATCCCGCAGCTTGGCCGCAAGGGATCCGCGTTCTCGTCCCGACGCGTCCTGTGGCAGCTGGTGGTGGTGGAACTCCTCATCATGGGTGCCACGTCCGGCGTCGCCGTAGCGCTGAGCCGGTCCGCCCCGCCGCAGCCCACCACGTTCGCCCCCGATGCGTCCCCTGCCTTCATCCTCTCCGGTTACGAGCTGCCCCCGGAGCTGACCCCCGAGCGCTGGCTGACGGAATGGCGCCTGGACTGGCTGTGGATCGCTGTCGCGGTGTTCGGGCTGGTCTCATACGCCCTCGGTGTTGCAAAGGTGCTGCGCCGTGGCGACAAATGGCAGTGGTTCCGAACGGTGAACTGGGTGCTCGGCCTGATGGTGCTGACGTACATTACGTCCGGGCCGCCGGCGGTGTACGGCCGGGTCCTGTTCTCAGCACACATGGTGGACCACATGGCCCTGACCATGGTGGCGCCCATCTTCCTGGTGCTTGGCGCACCCGTGACGTTGGCCCTCCGGGCGCTCCCTGCCCGGAGGGACGGCTCCCGGGGTCTGCGCGAATGGCTTCTGGTGTTTGTGCACTCGAAGTTCTCGCAGCTCGTGACGCACCCTATCTTCGCGGCCGCCAACTTCGCTGGATCGATCGTCCTGTTCTACTACTCGGACGCATTCGGGTTCGCGATGCGCGAGCATGTTGGCCACGAACTGATGAACCTGCACTTTGCGCTCACCGGCTACATCTTCATCCTGAGCATGATCGGCACGGATCCGCTGCCCCGACGTGCACCGTATCCCATGAGGCTGGTACTCCTCCTGGCCACCATGGGCTTCCACGCTTTCTTCGGCGTGGCCATCATGGGCGGGACCAACCTCCTGGCGGCTGACTACTTCGGCAACCTCGGCCGGGCCTGGGGACCATCGGCGCTCCTGGACCAGCAGACCGGAGGCGCGGTGGCGTGGGGCATCGGTGAAGTACCCACCCTGCTGGTGGCGATTGGCGTGGCCGTAATGTGGTCCCGGTCGGACGCGCGTGAAACCAAACGCGTGGACCGGGCAGCGGACAGGAATAACGACGCCGATCTGACTGCTTACAACGATATGTTTGCCAAATTGGCCGAACGCGATGCCAAGCTGGCTGAACGCAACAAGCTGGAAGGACGCTGATGAGCGAAACCGTACGCACTCATGCCCGGGTCCGGGCCTCCGAACTGGTGGGCCGCAATTGGTTGAACACCGGCGGCAAATCGCTGGACCTTGAAGCCCTGCGCGGGAAGATTGTGCTCCTCGACTTCTGGACCTTCTGCTGCATCAACTGCCTCCACGTCCTCGACGAACTGAGGCCGCTGGAGGAGCAGTACTCCGACGTGCTGGTCACGGTCGGTGTGCACTCGCCCAAGTTCGAGCACGAAGCAGACCCCGTGGCCCTGGCGGCCGCTGTGGAACGCTACGAGATCCACCACCCGGTCCTGGACGACCCCGAACTGGAAACCTGGAAGGCCTACACCGCGCGTGCCTGGCCCACCCTGGTTGTCATCGACCCCGAGGGTTACATCGTTGCCCACTTGTCCGGTGAAGGCCACGCCGACGGCCTCGCCGTGCTCATCCCCGAACTGATCGCCGAACATGAGGCCAAGGGGACCCTGCACCGCGGTTCCGGGCCGTACGTGGCGCCGGAACCGACGTCGGGCACGCTGCGGTTCCCAGGCAAGGCCCTGTTCCTGCCTGCCGGACGCGGAACGGCCCCCAGCCCGGGACAGGATGCAGGAGCTTCCGACGGCGGGGCTTCCATTGATGCCGCAGCAACCCACGGTTCGTGGCTGGTAACCGACACCGGCCACCACCGCATTCTGGAGCTGGACACCGACTTCCACACGGTCCTGGCGACCTATGGCACCGGCACCAAGGGCCACGTTGACGGCCCGGCCGCCGCTGACCCAGCCGATCCTGACGCGGCCACCGCCCAGTTCAACGAGCCGCAAGGCCTGGTGCTGCTCCCGGAAGACGTGGCAGCGAAGGTTGGCTACGACGTCGTCATTGCCGACTCCGTCAACCACCGCCTCCGCGGGCTGTCGTTGCAGGACGGAAAGGCCACCACCCTCGTGGGCAACGGCATTCAACGGCTGCTGGAAACAGGCCCCGCCCGCGTTGACGAGGACGCCGCTGGGTTTACGGGCCGCCTCAGCGAGCACCCGCTGGAAGTCTCCCTGAGCTCCCCGTGGGACGTCGTCTGGTCGCGCAAGCTCAAGGCAGTAGTGATAGCCATGGCCGGAACGCACCAGATTTTCAGTTTTGACCCGCTGACTGGTGCCGTAGCCATCGCCGCCGGCAACGGCCTCGAAGGCCTGCTGGATGGCCAGGGCCACGAGGCCTGGTTTGCCCAGCCCTCTGGCCTCGCCGAGGACGCTGACGGCAACCTATGGGTGGCTGACTCCGAGACGTCGGCCCTGCGCAAACTCGTGATTGACGACGGCGGCACGGTCACCGTGGAGTCCGCGGTCGGAAAGGGACTGTTCGACTTCGGCTTCCGTGATGGCGCCGCGACTGGGGCCCGGCTGCAGCACCCGCTGGGTGTCACCGTCCTGCCGGACGGTTCGGTGGCCATCGCTGACACGTACAACGGCGCGGTGCGAAGGTATGACCCCGCGTCCAAGACGGTTTCTACCCTGGCGCGCGGGCTGGCCGAACCCTCCGACGTCATCGTGGACCACACCCACGCGGCAGGCTCCGAACCGCTGCTCGTAGTGGTGGAGGCCAACAAGCACCAGCTCGTGTACGTGCCGATTCCCAAGGAAGCCCAGCAGGTGGATGAGGGTGCAGTGCAGACCCACCGGCCCAAGAGCCCGGTTGCGCCCGGCCTGCTGGAGCTCAAGGTCCGCTTTACCGCGCCCACCGGCCAGAAGCTCGATGACCGTTGGGGCGATCCCACCCAGATGAAGATCTCCTCCACGCCGCCCGAGCTGATCGTGGCCGGCGGAGGAACCTCTGTGGGGCTGCTCCGGACTGTGGAGCTCTCCGCCGACGTCCCCGAGGGCATCCTGCACATTACGGCCCGCGCTGCGGCCTGCGACGGGCCAGAAACCGAGGACGGTGAGATCCCGGACCACGCCGCGTGCCACCTGTACCAGCAGGACTGGGGCATTCCGGTCCTGCTGCAGGACGACGGCGACACCGAGCTGGTCCTGGACCTGCGCGGCATGGACTGAGCGCCGCCGTCGTGACCTAAGTGCCGAACTGGCCCGGTTTTCGACCCGCGAGGGTGGGGAACCGGGCCAGTTTTGTCCTTGCTGCCGCCAAAACTGGGCCAGTTTGGGCGCTGGTCCGAGGGCGTGGCTTATCCACATAGCCAGTTCCGGGACTGTCTGCAGGCCGGGAGGGCCGACATTGTGGCTTTATGGACCCCACGGAGATCCTCAGGTCGGCGGGCGGAGTGCTGCTGACGCGGGAAGTGCTGACTGCCGGTGCCACAGAAACCGGACTTCGCCGGGCGCTGCGGAGCGGCGAAGTGGTTCGCGTGCAGCGGGGGCTCCTGGCCCTTGCGGGCGCTGATCCGCAGCTCGTAGCCGCCGGGCGCGCTCGTGGCCTCCTCACGTGCGTGTCTGCCGCTCCAGCATTCGGCCTCTGGCAGCTCCGTCCTCCGGTGCGGCCTCACTACTGGCAGAGTAATGGCCGGAACCCTGTGGGCTGTGTCAGCCACCGTCTTCCACTGACGCAGCAGCCCAGCCATGGGACGCTTGCAGCCCTTCCGGATGTCCTGCTGCATGCGCTGTTATGCCTGCCGGAACTCGAATCCCTGGTCATGGTGGAGTGTGCGTACAACCGGGGAGACATCGACCCTGCATTCCTGCTCCGCCACCTGACCGGCAATCGTTGCGGCAAGGCGCGGACCGTGGTGTCCAAGGTGGACCGCGGCGCAGATTCCCTCCTCGAGACGTTGGCCAGGGTGCTGTTCAGGGATGCCGGTATTTCCACAGAGACCCAAGTATGGATCGACGGCATCGGGCGGGTGGACTTCCTGCTGGAGGGTTTCCTCATTGTGGAGATCGACGGACTTGCGTTCCATCTTGAGGCGCGGCAGTTCAAGAAGGACCGCCGCAGGGACAACTCGGCCACACTACAGGGACTGCCTGTGCTCAGGTTCTTCTATGATGACGTCGTTCACGCACCGGAATCTGTCCTGGCGCAGGTGCGGGAGGTGCTTGCCCGTGGTTCGCTGCGGTGGCCCCAACCGAACCGGCCCAGTTATCAACGCAACCGCCACGAAGGCAGTTGGTGATGCAACGGGCAGCCTCCCAAAACTGGGCCAGTGCGGCAGGGGTACTGACCAGCAGGGCTTAGTAGCTCAGCAGCGGCGTGACCTTGATGGTGTCGCCGGCGACGTCAAGGCGGGTGGTGAAGCTGAAGTCCACCTCTTCGTTGAGCGGGAAATTGGCGCCCGTGAAGGAATTCTGCTGGACCGCCTCCACGCGGGCTTTGCCATCCAGCGGCGCCACCACCCAACGACCGCCGAAGGGCTCGATGGAAATCTCCGGGTACTCGGTGATGCTCCACTTGATGGTGCCGTCGTACACCGTGTTGTTGCTGGCGTAGTAGAAGGGACAGTCCGGCTGCAGTTTCTGCTGCTTCTGGGCCTCGGCGGCGCACGTGTCCAGGAACTCCTTGACCTTGGCCCCGACGTCCTCCTTCAGGTCCTCCGTGGCCTGGGTCAGTAGGTTCAGTGGAGCAACAGGGACGTTGTTGCCCGTGATCGTGGCCCGCGTAGGCGGGGCAGCGAAATACTCGCCGTTCAGGGACGCCTCATACTCGCCGGGGTAGAAGACGGCGAACGTGTTGCGGCCGTTGGGCATGTTGACCGGCACTCCGTTGACGGTGGCCTCGCTGGCGTTCACCACGGTGATGTCCACGGTTGGCAGCCGTGAGGGAACAAAGGCCCAGGTATTGAAGAAAAGCCACTCGGTGCCGGTTTTCTCCAGCATGAATTCGGTCCGCAGCCGGCTGCCGTCGATGGTGTACTCCATGGGCACCATGACCTGGTTGCGCGGCCGCGCTTCGGCTTCGCCGATCTTGACGTTGGCGAACCGCGAGGCAGCTGTCTGCAGGGCTGTACCGTCCAGCATGGCGGCGTTGGCCTGCGGGACAGTGGCCCGTAGCAGGCCCAATGCCTTGCCGCCGTCGCCGCTGTGCAGCGCGTCCAGGTACTCGCGCACAGGCTGCTGCGGACTGGCCACGGTATCGTTCACGAGGTTCACCGCCACGATGGCTCCGGCCACGGCAAGCATGAGGCCCAACAGCCATCCGGCCGCGATCCTCACCAACGCTTGACTCATCTGCACGTCCCCCACGTTACCTGCAAGCCCGCCAATTCCGGGTGCCGGGGCACGCCTGCATGACGTGCACCGGCCGCTTTGCCAGGGCCCGACGGCGGCACTCCAGTTCCTGGAACATCGTCAGTTTGGGCCTAGCGGCGGCGCCGGGACGACGTGCCGAACACGCCGCGCAGCAGTTCCCGGCCGAGCTGGGTGCCCATGGAACGGACCATGCTCTTCAGCCCGCCGCCCAGCGCCCCGCCCAAGGCTCCGGCGAGGTCGCCCGCCAGGTCGCCGCCTGCCGGGGCGGGCCGTTCCGGAGCACGCGATGCCCGTGTCCGGGGGGCACGTGGGGCACTTGGGGACCGCCCGGAATCGCCGCTTTCCGGTGCGGTCGACGGTACCGGCGATGAGGCCGGGCGGCTGCTGGGTCGGCCCAGGATCTCTTCCTCGATCCTGCGGGCCTCGGCATCGACGTCGGCCTGGCTCCTGGGAGCTCCGGGCACAGGTGGTTCGCCCGGTGCCGCCGCTCCAGTGGGCGCCGCAGCCTTGCCCGTGAGCTTTTCATAGGCGGAGACGTTGTCCACCGAGGTTCCGTACTTGGCCAGCAGCGCGGAGCCGGCCACTGTGCTTTTGACCAGTTCGTCCGAGCTGGGGCCCATGACGGACTCTGGCGCGCGGAGCCGGGTATGCGCCACCGGGGTGGGGGCGCCCTTCTCATTCATGACCGTGATGACGGCTTCGCCGATCCCCGCCGAAGTCAGCGTTTCCTCAAGGTCGTAATCGCTGACCGGGAAGGTGGACACGGTGGCCTTGAGCGCCTTGGCATCCTCCGGCGTAAAGGCGCGCAGGGCATGCTGGACACGGTTGGCCAGCTGGCCGAGGACGTCCGCCGGCACATCCTTGGGAGTCTGGGTCACGAAGAAGATGCCCACGCCCTTGGACCGGATAAGCCGGACGGTGGTGGTGATGGCGTCCAGGAACGCCTTGGACGCGTCGTTGAACAGCAGGTGGGCTTCGTCCAGGAAGAACACCAGCTTGGGCTTGTCGAGATCCCCGGCCTCTGGCAGGTCCTCGAAGAGGTCGGCCAGCAGCCACATCAGGAACGTGGAGAACAGCATGGGCTTGGTCTGCAGCGTGGGCAGTTCCAGGCAGGTGATTACGCCGCGGCCGTCGGGCGCCGTACGGAGGAGCTCAGCGGTGTCGAACTCCGGTTCGCCGAAGAACCGTTCCAGCCCCTGCGCTTCCAGGTTCACCAGTTCCCGGAGGATGACCCCGGCCGTGGCCTTGGAGAGACCGCCCAGCTCGGCAAGTTCGTCCTTGCCCTCGGCCGAGGTCAGGAACTGGATGACCGAGCGGAGGTCCTTCAGATCGATAAGTTCCAGGTTGTTCTTGTCTGCGAAGTGGAATACGAGCTGCAGGCTGGACTCCTGGGTGTCGTTGAGCTCCATCACCCTGGACAACAGGATGGGGCCGAAGGACGTGACGGTGGCGCGGACGGGCACGCCGTTGCCGTCGCCGCCCAGGGCCAGGAATTCCACCGGGAACGTCTTCCCCGCCCACTCCTGTCCGATGCTCTCGGTCCGCGCGGCGAGCTTCTCGCTGCCGGCCGCGGCCGTGGCAAGGCCGGACAGGTCCCCCTTGATGTCGGCAAGGAACACCGGGACCCCGGCGGTGGACAGTTGCTCTGCCATCATGTGGAGGGTGACGGTCTTGCCCGTGCCGGTGGCTCCGGCCACAAGGCCATGCCGGTTCATCATGGCTAGCGGAAGCCGGACCTGGGCTTCCTTGTGGAGTTCGCCGTCGATGATGGCGGCACCGAGTTCGATGGTGGCACCTTCGAGGGCGTAGCCCTTCTGGATGGTGGCGAGCTTCTCTGCGGTGGTTTTGTTGGCCATGCCGCTAGCTTAGTGGCGGGCCCGGGAGATTCTTGGTGAACGCCAGGGACTTTATCGTCGCCGGATCGGCATGAATATCGAACTGCGGTTCGTACCCGGTGGCCAGGTACAGGTGCTTGGCTTCGGGTTGCCGGGGACCGGTGGTGAGGTAGATCCGCCGGTAGCCGCGGAGGGCCGCCAGCCGCTCCAGCTCGGTGAGCACCACTCGGGCGAGCCCCCGACGGCGGTGCCGGGAGTGCGTCCAGATGCGCTTAAATTCGGCGGTGTCCGCGTCGTACCGCCGGAAGGCGCCGCCGGCAATGGACTCGCCGTTCTCCTGGATCATCAGCAGCGCCCCTCCCGGGCCGGCGAATTCGGCTGCCGGGTAGCGGTTGAGTTCCTCGGCTGCCGCGCCGCGGCCGAAGAGATCGCCGTACCGGGAGTCGTATTCCACCGCGAGCTCATCCAGCAGCGGCCGCACCCGGGGATCGTGCATGGGAAGGTTCAGCACAGTCAGCGCCGCGTGGTCGAGGGGCGTCTTTGTTTCCATTTTTCAGGCCTTCCCGACGGCGGCTGGCTGGGTGGCAGTGTGGGACCCGGCAGTGTGGGACCCGGCAATGTGGGACCCGGCTGACACTGCCCCGCCGGAAGGGTCAGCCGCATAAATCCCCGCCACTACGGTGAGGACGTGCCGGGCCAGGGCATCGTTTTCGCGGAAGGGGGCGGCGTTGGTGCCCGGCCGGGCGAACGCTCCGGCGCCCCAGCCCGATGTGCCAGGACCGATGCCGAAGATCCGGTCCTGGGCCCGGCCCTCCGCGTCCACCAGCTGGTGATTCCCGGACACCAGCAGCTTGCCGGTGGAGTGGATGCCATCCGCGGTGAGGAGCTGCTGTTCGGTTCCCAGCCCGGCGTCGTGCATTGACTGGAGTGCCGGGTTCAGCGATCGGGCCACCGACGTCGCCGGCAGACGCGCCTCGATGAAGGCCTTCGCCCGGACGGCAACGCCGGACTGGGCTGACGTTGCCACGAAGTCTCCGGTGGCCTCGTCCGTGCCCACTGAGATCTCCGGACCGAGGAAGTCCAGCAGCCCGGCGCGGTGGAGGGCCAGCATCTCCCGCAGCCTGCGCGGGGGCGGACCGGAGTCCACAAAGCTGAAAAAGCCGTGCCACCAGCCGTGCACGGTTTGCTGCGAGCGGGCGTTGAGCCGCTCTGCCGGAACCAGCCGGCCGAGGTCCATGTACACCTTCAACAGCGCCACAAACAGGGCCATCGTCTCGGGGTGGTCGGGCCCGTCGCGGACGAGAAGATCGTGTTCGATGTACTTCGCCACGGCGTCCTGCACCTCGGAATGGCTCGGGAAGGACTGTCCGGCGAACGGTCGGTCCAGGCGCTCCAGGTCCAGGCGGAGGCTGCTGTCCTGGACGGAAGCGGCCACCAGTTCCTCGCGGGCTGTGCTGTACCAGTCGAGCGCAGCGAAGCGCCTGGAGAATTCAGCCCAGCTTGTGCTGACCTTTTCGGGGCTGCCCGTGAACAGCTCGCGGTAGTAGCCGTAGCCGGCTTCCTTGGCGATGAGCGGCCAGAGGTGGCTGCGGAAGTCCAGTTCCGTGTGGAGCTCCATGAGAGCGTCCACAGCGTCCCGAGTGAAGAACAGCAGCTCACCCGGGGCCTCCCCGCGAAGGTCTGCGGACACCTTGGAATGGTAGGGCACACCGCGCCGCGACCCGGCCAGGAGCCTCGGTTCGCGGCCGGACGCAATGTACCGCAAACCGCCCTCGGCCGTTTCTTCAAACCGGCCGCCCCGCCCCTCCGTGAGGAGGACGAGCAGGTCAACGAACGCGAGCCCCATGCCGGCCACTATGACGTCCTGGCCCGGGGCCAGGACGGAGTAGTCGACGTCGGTGGTGTAGCTGGGTGCCGCGTGGAAACCGCCGTGCCGGGCAGCGAAGCCGGACCAGGCCTCGGATGCGGCGTCGGGCAGCGAGTCGGTGTGGCCCAGTGCGGCCACCACGACGTCGGCCCGCACCTCGCCACCGTTGGCCAGGCGCACGAGGTGCGTGCCGTCGTCGGACGCGGTGCTGGACGCGACGCCGGAACGGGCTGACACGCGCTCAATGGCGACGGCGGTGGTGCGGTGGACGGTTACGTTCCCGCCGAGTGCCGCGACGGCCCGGCGGAAGAACCACTCCAGGTACTGGCTCTGCAGCTGGCGGGTGGGAAACGTGGCACCGGTGAGGTTGCGCAGCTGCTCCCGGATGGTGCGGGGGAAGTCCGGAACGTCGGTGATGGACCCGTCGAGCACGCCGGCGGCCCACGCGGCGAGCCCGGGACCATCTGCGGCCGGGCCTTCGCAGGCTACTGAGGAGTCGGTGAACATCGTGACATCGGCGGCCGCCGAATTGAGCATGAGCCCCGGGTGCTGGTCATAGCGCCAGATACGGCCCGAGCCCGGCTCGTGCGGCTCCACCACATGGATGTCCAAAGGGCCGGCAAAAAGTGCGGGACGGTTCACCGCCAGCCGCTCAAGCACGCCCGCAGCCCGCGGACCGCCGCCGATGAAGACAACGGAAGGGACGTTGGCTGGCATGGAGGCTCCTGACGGGACGGTGGTTGAGTGCCCATGCTAGGCAGCCTGGACGATGGCGGTCGACGTGCCGGTAACGCCCGTTAACTCCGCGTCACAGGCCGTCAAGGGACGCAAGAAACCGACTCATGACGCCGTGCGAAGCCCGGTGAACTTATGCAACTTGGCGCCTTGCTGCCCGTTTCCCGGCCGCCCTAGATTTGCAGCCAGCGGCCCGGAGCATCCGGGTTCTGCAACCAGGATCCCGAGCATAAGAACCCCAGTGAAGAAGCGAGGTGGCGCATGAGTTCAGCAGTAACCAAAGTGGCCCAGCCGGCAGAGTCAGAAGCAGCACGGCAGGCCACCGCACCGGCGCCCACCGAACCGGCGCCCACCGGCGCGGGAACTGCGGGTCCGGGAACTGCCGGGCCAGGATCATCCGGTCCGGGACCCCGCGGCCACTCCGGCAGCAGCGGACCGCGTGGGCCGGCCATCGACTACTCTGGCTACCCGCTGGTGGCCGCGAAGCATCCGTGGCGCTGGGTTGGAACCGCTGCAGTGGCACTGGGCGTGGCCGCCGTGGCGTGGTCGCTGGCCACCAACCCGCGGTGGGAATGGGGAGTTGTGGCGCAGTGGTTCACCGCCCAGTCCGTCATCAACGGCCTCTTGGAGACGCTGAAGCTGACCGCCATTTCCGGCATCCTCGGATTTGTCCTGGGCTTCGTCCTGGCATTGATGCGGCTCTCCGCCTCACCGCTGCTGGTCTCGGTGTCCTGGACTTTCTCCTGGATCTTCCGCTCCACCCCGCTGCTGGTCCAGATGCTGCTCTGGTACAACCTGGGCTACCTCTACGAGAAAATCAGCCTGGGCATCCCCTTCACGGACGTCCGCTTCTTCGAGGTGCAGACCACCACCCTGGTCAGCCAATTCGCGGCAGCGGTGCTGGGCCTGACCCTGAACCAGGCCGCCTATTCTGCCGAGATCATCCGCGGCGGCATCCTCTCGGTAGATCAGGGCCAGCTTGAGGCGGCCGCGGCGCTAGGCATCCCCGCCTGGCGTCGGTCCACCCGGATTGTCCTCCCGCAGGCCATGCGCGCCATCCTGCCCACGGCATTCAACGAGATCATCGGCCTTGTGAAGGGCACCTCGATCGTTTACGTCCTGGCCTACTCCGAGCTGTTCTACACCGTGCAGGTCATCTACAACCGCACCCAACAGGTCCTGCCGCTGCTCTTGGTGGCCACCCTCTGGTACGTGGTGATCACCTCGGTCCTCAGCGTGTTCCAGTACTACATCGAGAGGCACTACTCCAAGGGTGCGGTCCGGACACTGCCGTTGACGCCCCTGCAGAAGGCCCGCAAATTCTTCGCCACCCACGCTGTGGCACCCAACCGCGCAAGGAGCCCGCGATGAGCCCAGCCACCGCTACCCAGCCATACTCTGACGCGGCTGCTGGCGCCCCCGCTTCAGGGCCCACCCGCGGGCTCGTCGAAATCACCAAGGTCCGGAAGTCTTTCGGCTCCACCGAGGTCCTCAAAGGCATCACCCTCACGGTCGAACCGGGCGGTGTTGCCGTCATCGTGGGACCGTCGGGTTCCGGGAAGTCCACGCTGTTGCGCACCATCAACCACCTGGAAAAGGTCGACGGCGGCCACATCGCCATTGACGGGACGCTGGTGGGCTACGAGGTCCGGGGCAAGCGGCTGCACGAGCTGCGCGAGAAGGACATCCTGAAGCAGCGCACTGAAATAGGCATGGTCTTCCAGAACTTCAACCTGTTCCCGCACCTGACCGCCTTGGAGAACGTGGCCGAGGCGCCGGTCGTTGCGCAGGGCCGCACCAAGGAAGAGGCGCGGCGCCGCGGCCTGGAGCTCCTGGACCGCGTGGGCTTGAAGGACCGTGCCGGCGCCTACCCCCGGCAGCTGTCCGGCGGCCAGCAGCAGCGCGTGGCCATCGCCCGCGCCCTGGCCCTTGATCCCAAAATCCTGCTCTTCGACGAGCCCACCTCCGCGTTGGACCCCGAACTGGTCAACGAAGTGCTGGACGTCATCCGCGGACTCGCCAAGTCCGGCACCACGCTGATCATCGTCACCCACGAGATGGGGTTCGCCCGCGACGTGGCCGACACCGTGGTGTTCATGGACGAGGGCCAGATCGTGGAACAGGGCAGCCCGCGGGAAGTCTTCACCAACCCGCAGGAACCACGCACCCGGAGCTTCTTCTCCAAAGTGCTCGAACCGGCTTTCAACATCTAAGGAACTCCACAAAATGGCCTTCTTCGCATCCCCCAAGCCCGGCGCAGGCCGCGCTCGCCTGCTGGCGGCACTGCCCGCCGTCGTCCTTCTGGGTACCGTAGCGTTGTCCGCCTGCTCCGACCCCGGCGCGTCCGCTTCGGGCACCTCCGGAGAAGCCCGGACGACGGCGGCTCGCAACGGCGTGGTGTACAACACTTCCCCTGAACAGCAGCGAATCCGGGCAGACAAGGACGATGCGCTCGCGGCCAAGGTTCCGGAGCTGATCGGCAAGGACGGGAAGCTGACGGTCGCCACCACGGCCGGGTCCATTCCGCTCTCCTTCCACGCCACGGACGACAAGACCGCCATCGGTTCGGAGCTGGACATCGCCCAGCTCGTGGCCGACAAGCTGGGACTGGAGCTCGACGTCCAGGTGACGTCGTGGGAGAACTGGCCACTGAAGACCCAGTCCGGCGACTTCGAGGCAGTCTTCTCCAACGTTGGTGTCAACAAGGACCGCGTGAAGCTGTTCGACTTTGCCAGCTACCGGGCCGCCTACATGGGGTTCGAAGCCAAGAAATCCGCCACCTACGACATCAAGGGCGCGGACGACATCTCCGGCCTGAAGGTGTCCGTAGGATCCGGGACCAACCAGGAGAAGATCCTGCTGGCCTGGAACAAGGAGCTCGAGGGCAAAGGCAAGGCGCCGGCCGTCCTGCAGTACTACTCCTCCGACGCCGACACCATCCTGGCGCTCTCCTCCGGCCGGACCGATCTGAACATCGCCCCGTACGCGTCCACGGTGTACCGAGAAAACACGCGCGATGACCTCAAAGTGGTGGGCAAGGTCAACGCCGGCTGGCCGTCAGAGACCCTCGTGGCTGCCACGACGCTCCGCGGCAACGGCCTGGCTCCGGTGATCACGGACGCCCTCAACGCCGTTATCGAGGATGGCTCCTACGCGGAGGTGCTGGAACGCTGGGGCCTTTCCGAGGAAGCCCTGCCCGAATCCAAGACCATTACCGAGGAGAGCTTCGCGGCCGCCCAGCCCGCCGCAACCCAGCCTGGAAAAGCACAGTGAAGTTCCAGGTCCTGGACATCATCCCGCACCAGAAGCACCCGGTTACCGGGGAGATTGTTTCGACGGCGGACCATCGACCAGCTGAGCCAGGGCGGCTGGAACTGGTGATCGGCAAGACGGAGCCCACCACCACAACGCCCCGCCCGTTCGACGGCCCTCCCCGTATTTGGCACGGGTCTGCTACAACCCTGACTTCCGCCGCCCTGGCGGCCCAGTGGGGGACCCATTGTTCACCGCCGACCCTGAGTTTGCCCGCACCAGCACCACCCACGCCAGCACTCCAAGGAGCCACCTTGCCCACGCACACTGAAACTGCCCTTGAAACCTTCGAAGCCAACTGGCAGGAGTGGCACGCAGCCCATGAACGCCGCCGCGCCCACCCGCACGGCTTCCTGGCCGTCACCCACCTCCACTGGCTGGGCAGCGAAGCCACCCGACTGGATGGTGCCCCGGGCACCTGGAGCGTGGATGCCGACGTCGTCCGCGTGACATTGGAACCGGGCGAAACCCTGCAACAGGACGGCCAGGAATTGAACGGCGCCTCGGGGGCCACGCTGGAGTTCGGGCCCATCGAGGAGCGCGGCGGAATCTACCTCACCTCCGGAGACACCGTCATTGAGGTGGCTAAACGGGGCGGCGAGTACATCGTGAGACCGCGGCACCCGGAGAACGGGCTGCTGCGCGAGTACCAGGGCACGCCAGCCTACTCACCCAATGCGGCCTACGCCGTCCGTGGGACGTATGTGCCGTTCGAGGCGCCGAGGCCCACCACCGTGGGTGCCGCCGTCGAAGGCATCCAGCATGTCTACGAGGCCCCAGGCGAGATCTTCTTCAGGCTGGCCGGCCAGGAGCTGGCGCTGACCGCGTTCAACGGCCACGCCCCAGGCTCGCTGTCGGTGCTCTTCACGGACCGGACCTCTGGCAAAACCACGTATGCGGCCAACCGTTCGCTGTCGGTGGTCCTGGCCGCGGACGGATCCGTGGAGCTGGACTTTAACCGGGCCGTAAACCTGCCCTGCGCCTATACCGATCTTGCAACGTGCCCGCTGCCACCAGCGGAAAACCGCCTGCCGGTGGCCATCGAAGCCGGCGAGAAGATTCCCTACGAACGTCAGGACCGGCCGTGAGCACCACAGAAGAGCAAACCGCGGAAGCGGGACGCGCCGGATTCCTGGCGATCGAACTTGACGGTGCAGGGTGGGATGGCGGCGACTTCGGGAGCCTCGCCGAAGCCGTCCTCGCCGCTGAATCCGCGGGTTTCCACGCTGCCACCTTCTCCGACGCGCCTGTTCCGGGCCGCGCCAACGCCCTGCAGCGCGCCGCCTACGCCGGCCCGGTCACACGGGCCATCGCCTTGGTCCCCGAAGTGGATACCGTCTACACGGAGCCGTTCCACGTCTCCACCCAGCTCGCGAGCCTGGACTACGTCTCCGGCGGCCGTGCCGGGTGGATCGCAACTGCAGCGGAATCACCGGAGGCGGCGGCCGCCGTCGGACGTTCCTCTGCGAGTGCCGCCGCGCTCGCACACGAAGCCGCCGCTTCGGTTGAGGTTTCCCGGCGGCTGTGGGACTCCTGGGAGGACGACGCCGTCATCCGCGACGTCGCCACCGGCCGGTACATCGACGTGGACAAGCTGCACTATGCGGACTTTGAAACGCCGGCGGACTTTCCCGGGGCCGGCTACTCAGTCAAGGGCCCGTCCATCATTCCCCGGCCGCTGCAGGGTCAGCTGCCGGTGCTTGCCGCCGCCTCCCTGGTGGGCCACGGGCAAGTTCCGGCCGACGCCGTCGACGCCGTGCTGGTCACCGCACCGACGGCCGAACTGCTCGCCGCCGAAATCAGGGATGTCCGAAGCCGGCTGGGTGGGTCCGTGGCGGTCATCGCCGAGCTCGACGTCGTCCTGGACGCCCGTGGGCAGGCTGCGGCCGAGCGTTCGGTCGGGTTCGAAGGCGGCCGCGCACGGTACGCCAGCAGCGCGGCGGGCCTCACGGACTTCCTGGAGTCGCTTCTGCAGGAGGCCGACGGCGTCCGCCTCCATCCGGCGTCGCTCGCCCTGGACCTGGACGAACTGTCACTGCTGGTCCTGCCCGAACTCCGGCGCCGCGGTGTCTTGCGCGCCCCGATCCTTGACGGCACGTTCCGCGACCTGCTGGGGCTCAAGCGCCCGGCCAGCCGCTACGCAGACAAGTCCGCGGCCAATGCCGCCGGAAAACTAGGGGGAACACCATGACTCAGCACAGCAGTGCCCAATCCGACGTTTTTTTGCCCACCGGCAAGCTCCAGTTCGGCGTCTTTTTCCAGGGCGTCAATTCCGGAACTATCTGGAAGGCGGCCGAATCCGGTTCGCAGACCGACTTCGAGTCCTTCCGCCGCATTGTCCAGACGGCCGAGCGGGGACTGTTCGCCGCGTTCTTCCTCGGCGAAGGCCTGCGCCTGCGCGAACACCTCGGCAGGCCCCACGCACTGGACGTGGCAGGCCGGCCGGACGCGCAGACCATGCTGGCTGCACTGGCGTCGGTGACCAAAAACATCGGCCTGGTGGCTACGCAGAACACCACCTACAACGACCCCGCCGACCTGGCACACCGGCTCTCGTCCCTGGACCTGATTTCCGGTGGCCGTGCCGCTTGGAACATCGTGACCACGGACAACGCCTGGACCGGTGCCAACTTCCGGCGCGGTGGATACCTGGACCACGCCGACCGTTACCGGCATGCCGAAGCCTTCGTGGACACTGCCAAGCGCATCTGGGACTCTTGGGAATCTGCAGAAGGCCCCCCACGCCGAGTGCTCCACGAAGGGCAGCACTACACGGTGGACGTGACTCCGCGGCTGCCTCGCAGCGCCCAATACCGGCCCGTGCTCTTCCAGGCCGGTGATTCCCCCGAAGGCCGCGATTTTGCCGCCCGCCAGGCGGACGTCATCTTCTCGGCCCACCCGAAGTTCGAGGCCGCCGTCGAGTTCCGCAAGGATCTTGTGGCACGCTCACTGGCAGCAGGCCGCGGAGCGAATGTGGTACAGATCATGCCGGCCAGCGAATTCATCCTGGCACGCACGGCTGAAGAGGCTGCGGCGAAGAAGGATTGGGTGCGCAGCCTGCAGATCGGCCCGCAGCAGGCGGTGGCGTACCTCGAGCAGTTCTGGGGCCGCGAGCTGTCCGAGTACGATCCTGACGGGCCGCTGCCGGAGATTGATCCCGTGGTGGAGGAAACCTCGGAGACCCGAGGCAGCGGCTTCCACGGCGCCAAGGCCCGCCAACTGGCCGACCAGTGGCGGGCAGAGGCCAAGGACCAGGGCCTCTCCATCCGCCAGTTCGTCACCTCCCGCACAGCCCGGGTGGACGCCACCTTCACCGGTTCGTACTCCGCGGTGGCTGACCAGCTGGCCGAGTATGCGCGCGTCGGCGCGGTGGACGGCTTCAACATCTCGCCGTGGCTGATTCCTTCCGGCCTGGATGACATCGTGAACCACCTGGTGCCGGAACTGCAGGAACGCGGCGTCTACCCGACTGAGTATCGGGGCAGCACCCTGCGCGAAAACCTCGGCCTCGCAACTCCGGTGCGTACTGCTGACGAAGCGGCAAAGGCGGTCCGCGCTTTATGAGCGCGGACCGCCTTGGCGGGTGGCTGCGTCTGTGGGTGACGGTGCGCCGCCGTTGCTTTGGGATGTTCGACGGCGGCGGGGCCGGGGAAGGTGGCGCGGTCAGACTGCAGCTGACGGTGTGGCAGCAGCGGTTGTAGGTTCCCCGCCTAACGGCCCAGCGAATACCATTCCTCGGCTGTTCCGCCCTTGACTCGATCGATCTCCGGTCCGGAAGTAAACACTGTGCCCACTGCGGCAAGCAGATCGTCCCAAGCCTGCTGGTAAGTAGTTTTCAGCAGGATAACCGGCCAGTTACTGGCGAGCATGAGACGGGAAGGCCCGAAGTGCTCGCCGGCCCACTCAACGTAGGGAATAAGGTCCTTGCCGCTCCAACTGTCCAATTTCGACAGCACATCTATTCCCACGGACACCTTCATCGCGATATTTGGGCAGGACGCGAGCTGCTGCGTCTGACCAGCCCACGGTTGCCAGCCCTGCGTGTCCAACGGAGGCCGCCCGAGGTGGTCCACCACGATTCTGAGGTCCGGGACCGCGGATGCGAGACCCAGCACTGCCCGGACCTGCGCGCTGGTTACCGGCACCACGTCCCATACCAGACCGCGGGCAGCCATCTCCTTGAATATCGCAATGACTGCCTCGTGGGAGAGCCATTCGAGCGGATCATTAGCGGTCAGCGTCCTGACGCCACACACCTTGTAAGGGTTGATTCGCTCAAGTTCACGGCGTGCTGAATCAGCATCGGATAGTGGTAGCCAGGCGACAACGCCCGCAACGAACGCGTTCTGTGCATATGCACTCAAGCGGTCGTTCTCGGCGGCCTCATCCACGGACTGCATCAGGATTGTTGCGTCCACTCCTGCCGTATCGAGCTCGGATTTAAGTTCCTCGGCTTCAAAATCCCTTTCGAGTGCGGAATGCGAGGAGTTCCGCCAAGGCTGCTCCTGGGCGGCCGTCCTCCAGAAATGATGGTGGGCATCGATGGTAAGCGGCATATCTTGTCCTTTCATCTTGCGACGATCGCTGGTCCTTCGATTCCCCTCGTGCGGGAATCGAAGGACCAGCGAAGTGCGCCATCAGTGTTGCGTGCTGTGGTTTTCCACTCGGTCAGCTAGGGATTGCGCAAGCAAGCCGGCGAACGGCAAACTGACATCCCCTGTGCGTGCCGCGGCCACCACGTCCCACAAATCCTTGCTCCAGGGACGGTATTTAATAGGTGTCTCGTTCTGGTTGTAAGCGGCGGCCACCTCGTCAAAAAACCCCCAATTGCGGGCTACCCAGGAATCGCCAGTGGAACTGCCCACCGCTTGAAGCACTAGCTTCTCGTCAACGCCATACGCCGCTGCCAGGTCCAGTGCCTCGTGCACTCCCGCGAGGGCCGCAAACATCATGAGTTGGTTAGCCAGTTTTGTGGCTTCGCCTGCACCAACAGGGCCGGCGTGCAGCACCACCCCAGCAAGATCGTCCAGCAAGGGACGGACCTTATCCAGGTCGGAAGGATCGCCTCCGACCATCAGGGTTAGCTTGCCCTCCATGGCAGCTCTAGCCCCACCACTCACCGGTGCGTCGAGAAGAGCCAATCCATGGCTGGCTGCTTGGGATGCCAGGCTCTTGGCCGTTTCGGGGAGCACGGTGCTATGAATAATGATGGTACTTTCCTTGGCCAAAACGTTGAAAAGACCACCTTCCCCCAAACACAAGGAGGTAACAGCCTCGTCATCAGGCACGGCAATTCCCACCACACTGCAATCGGCCAATCCCCTTTCAGGGTCGGGTTCGATGGCACCGTGCTGGATGCATGCGTCTACTCTGCCTGAATTCTGATCCGCAACAGCCACAGACCATCCGGTGGCCAACAACCGAAGGGCCATGCTTTGACCGAGGTTGCCTAAACCTATAAAGCCAATAAGGTCCTTGCGATCCACGGCCTCCATGACCTCAGCGCACAGACTCGTCGAGGTCGCGCCCAAGCTTCTCGTAGAAACCTCGGCGTCCCAGCTTGTCGAAATCCAGTTCCTGGCGCGCATACTTGGCAACGACCTCGGCATGCTCGACTGGAACCACAACGACGCCATCGCCGTCGGCCACCACAACGTCGCCTGGCCGCACGGAGACTCCACAGATGTTTACTGGGACCTGCGTGCTTTCGTATTCAGCCCTGCCCTGAACCATCTTCTGGGAGCGGTACCGATTAAAGATTGGCACGGCTTGCATCCGGCACTCGTCAATGTCCCGTACGCCGCCGGAAGTGATCACACCGGTTGCTCCGGCTGCGTGCCACTCCAACGAGTTGTTCGATCCGACTTCCCCGACATCCGGTATGCCCGCTGATTCGATCACGACAATTTCGCCCTCTTGGAGTTCATCGCGCAATGGAACCTTGTACAGTGTCTTGTACCAAAATTCGTACGCCCATTCCGTGTATTCCTCCGGGGTCAGCGCGGGCACGGTTTTTTCCGTCGGTCGCATTTTGATGGTGCGCGCAACTCCGATTGCCCGCGCACCCTCAAACAGCGGCGCAATGGCTGAAGGTACGGACCCGATGGAATGAAGTCCTGCCCAATCCATTCCGTCTCGGACGTCCGCAACGCGCAATCCCTCGAACAATTTATTGAGCTCAGCGACCTGCATAAGGATTCTTCTCCTAGGTATATATGGGTGTGGCGTACATCACTGGTACGATATTGACTATTGTAGACAAGAAACAAGGTTCCGCAAGTCGGAGGCCTGGCTGCGGGAATACCAGTCAGTATTGGTACGAAGACGACGGAGTACAACAAAGGAGTGCAGATGGCGACATCTCGGCCGGTAGGCATAAAAGAAGAGCAGCAGCCCAATGGCTCTCGGCTAAGTTCGCGCAGCCTGACCGATCTGGCAGTCGAAGCGATCCGATCGAAAATCTTGTCGGGCGAGTTTGCCCCGGGCCAGAGGCTCGTCGAGGAACGGTTGACCGAACTATTGGGTATCAGTCGGCCTCCGCTCCGCGAGGGGATGCGCCTCTTGCAGCAGGAAGGTCTCATTGTGACGCTGCCCCGCCGTGGTTCGACGGTGGCCGCTTTGGATGAAGACGATGTCCATGAGATTCTCACGCTGCGTTCAGGCCTGGAACACATGGCAATTGACCTCGCCATGCCCGTCGAAGACAAGTCAAGGCTGCGCTCGTGCTGGGAAGCGCTGGAAGCCATGGAGTCGAGCGCCGCCAGGGAGGATCGTGCTCAGCTGGTTCGCGACGGGTACGCATTCCACGCCTCCATTGTCGCGCTTGCGGGCCATCGACGGCTCAACAATATGTATGCCTCGGTCCAACAGCAGGTGATGCTTTGCATGGCGCGGAATTTGCGTGTCCGCGAGCACCACTATGAAGATCTGCAACAGCATGTAGCCAGACACCGCTACCTGCTGGAGCTGATTGAGAAAGGCGACCCGCAGGCTGTTCTGGCCGAGCTCGCCGTTCATGGCGAGAGAAGTTTCACCCTTCCAGCTGAAGAAGTCCCCAAGACGGCCCCCTAACTGGCTTACCACAGCGCCCGGTGAAGGCGGAGTCGTACTCGTTGGAGTCCTGGTAGCACCATTGCCGTTCGGCCTCTGAGCCACAGTCATGAAGGCCGACGCGGTTTCCTTGGTTTCGTCTGGCAGGATCTCTGAGTACACGAACCGGGAATGGTGATCTACCGCGTGGTGCAGGAATGTGCAGCCCCGGTCCATGGGCCGGCCTTCCGCCGGCCTTCGGCGAGGTCCCGGGCCTGGGAGTTAGCTTCGCCCTGCACCCGCCCGTGGAAGGGCAGGTGGTAAGCGATCCGTGCCGGACCCCAGCGCCGGTTCGTGCGAAGTCCCAGGACGTGCCGTTCCGTGCGCACCCGGGTCCGGTGTAGGCAGGTCAGGGGCGGCGGGCTCGTGCGGTCGTCCAGGCCGACTTCACCCAGCTCCTGACAGCGGCGGACCAGCGCACTGCGGTCGGGACAGGGACGCTGAATCTTTCGGCGGCGGCGCAAGGGCCAACCATGAACAATTGCTGCGGGCCAGCTGCAGGGCACTGCGGCGCTCCCGGACCGCGTGGTGCTGGTGACGCCCAGGGATTCGACGGCGCCGTAGGATTCGGGTGCCCTCGACGCCGATCCGGGCCAGGCCACCGAATCCTCCGATCCTGGCGAGCACCGCTCGCACCGGAGTTCCGGCCTGGTCCGGGTTCCAGAGCGCCATCTTCGAGGTGGTGGGCACACTATCCGTATCTTTGATGTCGGGTGCCTGCCATCCCACGCTCGCCCGGGAAGACGTCGATAGCGAAGGCCACATACACCAACCCGGACCACGTTCTAACATACGTGAAGTCGGTGACCCACCCGGTGTTCGGCGAGCCCGCGGTGAAATTCCTGTTCAACAGATCCGGAGCCCGCTGCGGGTCCTTCTGCCCTGCCCCGGCTTCAGGGGCCGGGACGAGGCCATACATGGCTTCGTCCCGTATCAGCCGGTTCCACGGGTACTGGCCACGCCGTGGCCTCCCGGCGCAGGCAGGCGGTCATTTCCGGCCGTCCGTACAGGGACTCCAGGTTCTCCTCCGTCTCCTTCAGCGAGTGGACGATGACAGTGTCCGCGAGAGTCCGGGTGGTCGACGTCTCGATTTCTCTAGGACCCGTAAGTCCGCGGGCATCATCGCTGCCTCAAGCCCGGTACGGTTCAGTATCAGCGCCTAAACTTGATGCCGTTGGAGCCGGCCTCGTGGGTCCAACCAGGTTCACCCACGAGGCCCGCGGCTGCGTAACCCGCACGACTACTTACCTGGAACTTATCGTCCAGTGCAGGCCTCAGGACCGCATCACATCTGGTTACTCACTGTGAGCCCTCAAGGACGGCGTCACGCGACCATGCACCGGAGCGGCCGCCCTGCCCAGGCACGCTCTGCTTCCTCCGTGGCTAAACGCTGAAGGTTGGCCAGCGACGCATCCGAGAAAAAGGCGGCGTGCGGGGTGAGGAGAACGTTTTGGAAAGCGCGCAGTTCCGAACCAACCGGAAGTGGCTCCATCTCGAAAACATCCAGCGCCGCCCCGCCGATATGTCCATCGCGCAGGGATTCTACGAGGGCGTCCGGGTCAACCAGGCCACCACGCGAGGTATTGACCAGTACGGCTCCTGGACGCATTTGACGCAGTGCCTTTTTTCCGATGAGGTGATGGTTTTCTTCAGTTAGCGGTGCGTGGAGGGACACGGCGTGGGCTGATGCCAGGAGTTCGTCCAAGTCCACTGAACGAATATTGAGTTCGGCCAAACTCGAGCGGGCGACAAAAGGATCGTACGCGATGACCTTAAAACCGAACGGCTGCAGCCTTGCCGCGACCGCCCGGCCAATCCTTCCCGTCCCGACCAGGCCGACTGTCGTATCGGCGAAACCCGGCAGCGGCCCCAATTCTCCGGGCTGCAGCCAGCCGCGTTCGCGCACCGCACGATCGAGGAGGTTGATCTTGCGCAAGAGCGTCAGCAGGCTCGCCACCGTGTGGTCTGCGACAGTATCAGCACCGTAATCCGGAACATTGCAGACCCGGATTCCACGTTCCGCCGCCGCAGCGACGTCGACGTTGTCATAGCCAATGCCGTATCGAATAATGACCGAGTCCGGTTTCATCGAATCGAGCACCCGTCTGGTGATGGGTGCAAAATTTACGAGTACCACGGCGGCATCTGCCACCACTTCAATGGTCTCGTCTTCAGTGCGGCACTGGTGCGACGAGAAGTGGGCGCCCAGGCGTTCGGCCAGTTCGCGCTCCCTGTCCACGTTTCCAAAGGCCTGGTCGGTAACGACAATTGCGGCGCTCATAGCGCAGCGTCCTGATGTGTGCTGAGCAGACCACGTTCGCTGAGGTTTGCGATGAGCGACCGGATGCCAAACGTCCAATCGGGAGCATCCTCTGCGGTCGTTACTGTGTTGACCAGGGTGCCAAGCAGAGGGGTGGAGATGCTGACCACGTCCCCCAGTTTGTGCGTGAAACCCATCCCTGCTTCATCTCGGTCCTGTGTTGGCGCGAACAGGGTTCCCGTGAACAGCGCAAAGCCATCCGGGTAGCGATGATGCGGGCCATAAGCGTGATTGACGAGATCTTCGAGTTCGCGGCTCATTTCACTCATTGAACTCACATCTTCAAGGACATAACCGTCGTCCCCGATGATACGAAGGCTGACGTCCAGGCGCTTGAGCGTATCGAGATCGAAAGTGTTGTCGAATAGCCGGATAAGCGGTCCGATCGCACAGGAGGCATTATTGTCCTTTGCCTCAGTAAGGAGGAGCGCGCTTCTGCCTTCGAAATCACGCAGGTTAACATCATTTCCAAGTGTCGCGCCAACCGCAGCTCCCGTAGACGTAACTGCCAGCACCACCTCCGGTTCAGGATTGTTCCACGTTGAACGCCTAAGAACTCCGATTGGCGCCCCGGCCCCCACCGCGGATAGCACCGGAGCTTTGGTGAAGATTTCCGGGTCTGGGCCGATGCCAACCTCAAGGTATTGAGACCAGAGTCCGTGATCAATGAGGACTTTCTTAACTTTCTCCGCCTCCGGGGAGCCCGGCCGGATGCCGCTGATCGCGCCGCCGATCGCCGAGTCAATCCGTGCCCGTATCTCCAGCGCCTTACTTGCGTCGCCGGCGGCCCGCTCCTCGATAACTCGCTCGACCATGCTCTTCGCGAAGGTAACGCCTGCCGCTTTTATGACTTGCAAGTCGAATGGGGCGATGAAATGGACGGAAGACCTGTCCCCGACCATTGTCGCTTCGATGACCTGCTCCAGCGGCCAGCTCTTCCGTGGTTCACCCGAACGAACGATCTCGAGAAGATCATCCTGGTCCAGTAAGTGGGACACCGTCGGAGCGATGTGGGTAAGATCCACAACTTGGTCACCCCTCACGGCAATGACGCTGGGGCCGCGTTCAGATGGATCAAATACGCGACCAACCAGGTGCGCTGTGGTGTGGTCGTTGGGCAGAAGCGCGGGAATTCTCGGACTAATGTGCATCAATTCACTTCCTAAAGGTGGGATAAAGCGATATTTTTGGGCTTCACCGATCAGTCGTGTCACCAACCGGGTTAAGTTAATGCAGCTAGACCCCTCGCCAAACGGGGCGGCGCTTGTCCAGAAACGCTTGAACCCCTTCGCCGAAGTCCGCGCTCCCGTAGCAACTCTCGAGAACGTCGTCTGCGAATACTTCAGCGCGGGAGCGGTTCAGGCGCCTGTCGATTTCCTTCAGCCCCGCGAGGGTGAGGGGCGCTCCTGCGGCGATCCGGTCGGTTAATTCGCGCAAAACGTCGTCAGATTCTTCCCGTTCGACAACCCGGTGGACCAGACCGCCCGCTTGGGCTTCCTCGGCTGATATGAGCGTCGAAGCGAGCAGCATCGCCATGGTCCGGGACGCCCCCAGTCGGGACTGCAGGCGGGCAATAACCTGTGGCGGCAGACAATTCCCCAGCGTCCGGGCTATTGGCGCACCGAACTTTGCGTCCGGCGTTGCGATCACAATGTCACAGCATGCCGCCACGGCCAGTCCCGCGCCGACAGCTGGGCCGTCCACCAAGGCGAGGACGGGTACACGAATGTCGAGCAGCTGATTCAGGATCGCACCAACTGTGTGCTCGTAGGAAACTCCGTCCAATCCAGTGAATTCCGTGAACTGATTAATGTCCGTTCCGGCTGCAAACGCTCGCCCACCGGCTCCGCGAATCACCATCACCCGCAAGTCCGGATCAGCTTGAGCCTCGATGCAGATCTGGCGGAGGTCTTCGTACATGTCCCAAGTGAAGGCGTTGCGGCGGGATTGGTTGTCAATTTCCACCATCCAGTGAGAACCGAGTCGCTGCAATCGCACACGGGCGTGCTCCATCGCGTTCACGTGCACACTCATGCGTCCGTTTGAACTGAATAGGTCAGCTCGGTGGCTGCCAGAACTTCGTCAGTGTGCTCGCCAAGCAGCGGTGCAGCGGTCCGTATGCTTGCCGGAGTCTCGGAAAACCGAACTGGATTTCCCAGTACTTTGACCTGACCCTGTACTGCATGACTCACGGTTCGCACCATGTTACGGGCTGCAACGTGTTCGTCATGGTCCAAGACCTGCTGGTAGTTACGGATGGGCCCCGCGGGAATACTGGCTCCAAGCAGCACCGCCACCCAGTCGTCGGTGTCCCGCTCCGCCAGCCGAATTTCAAGCTGCTCTACGAGCTGGGCCCTATTAGCCATACGTTCATTATTGGTCGCGAACCGAGGGTCTGCTGCGAGCTCGGGCGCTTCCAACACCAGGCAGAGCTGCTGCCAGAAGCGATCGTTGTTTGCACCGATTGTCACGTATCCATCCCTTGTCTTCAGCGCTTGGTACGGCGCGGACATCCGGTTCGCGGAGCCCAGTGGCTGAGGTATTTCCCCAGTTGCCCAGTACTCAGTTGACTCCCACACCGAGAGGGCGAGGGCTGACTCAAAGAGCGAGGTCTCAACGTGCTGACCAACGCCTGTCAGGGTGCGGGAGTGGAGGGCTGCAAGTATGCCGGACAGGCAAAACAGCCCTGCGCCCAAATCTGCTATCGGCAGTCCGCATTTGACCGGTGGCCCGCCCGCTTCTCCCGTGATGCTCATAACGCCAGTCATCGCTTGGGCGATAAGGTCGTAGCCAGGTCGATCGGCATATGGCCCTGTCGCGCCAAACCCCGAAATGCTCGCGTAGATGATCCGGGGATTAATTCTCTGGACATCTTCGTATCCGATGCCCAGCCGTGCGGCAACACCGGGCCGCCAGTTTTGGATGACTACATCTGCGGTGCGCATCAACTCCCGAACGGCAGCAAGTCCCTTCGTTGTCTTGAGATCAATGCAAACACTGCGCTTGTTGCGGTTGAGCGCAAGAAACGCCCGGCTGTCATGCCCTTCTTCCACCTTGCCCCACGATGAGCGGGTCTGGTCGCCGGCCCTGGGATCCTCGATTTTGATAACGTCGGCGCCGAAGTCGGCAAGCATCATGGATGCGTAGGGCCCAGCCATGACCTGGGTGAAGTCCAGAACACGTAGACCGGCCAGCGAACCGCCAGTGGCGCCCTCGGGTCGGTCGGCCGGCTGCTGTTGCTGGGTTATTGAGTTAGGGCACATTTCTTTCTCCGCTTCGTAGGACTGGACATGTTGATGTGAGTTGCATCATACTCGAGATTGAATACAGTAGACCATAGCCCGAAGACAGTAGACAATTTGCGTGATGACGCGCAGAGGATTCATCCAAGGAGAGACATCCCATGACACAGCGGAAATACCGGCGAATCGGTACAACAACGGCCCTACTGGTAACAGCAACGCTTGCTCTGTCCGGGTGTGGCAGTTCCGAGGGAGCTGAGGCAACTGGAAAGGTCGCCGGGCCCATCCAGTACGGCTTTTGGGGAAATGCCGACCGGACGAAATATACAGCGGCTGTTTCTGAGTTGTTCATGGCCAAAAATCCGGGTACCAAGGTCGAACATCTCGCTTCTGAGTACCAGGCTTATATCGAGCGGTTGACGGTCCAGGCCTCATCCGGAGAGTTGCCCTGCGTGACCCAGACTCAGAGCACCTTTGCATCCACATACATGGCTGCCGGGGTGCTTCGCCCGCTCGATGACTTAATAAAGTCCGGAGCAATCGACATCTCCGGCATTCCCGAAGAGATCCTGGAGACCGGCCGCGCGGACGGCAAGCAGTACACCATTCCCGTCAGCACCTTTCTGCGACTGATTGCATACAACACGGCGATGGGCGAGGACTATGGCGTCGAACCCCTGGCCAAGTCCGGAACCTACGAGGACTATCGGAAGTGGGCGCTGCAGGCCCAAGCCAAGCTGCCGGCAGGCACTTATGCAGCCGAGAACGAGGGCGCTAATCTCTTTACGCTGTACAACTGGGTTGCCGGACACGGGAAACAGATGTTCGACGGCGGTGCGCTCGGCTTTGATCAGCAGCTGTTGGTTGAGTACTTCGAGTTCTGGGAGGAACTGCGCAAGGCCGGGGCTGCGACACCCGCTGACCGACTCGACGAGCAGTTCGGCGCCTTGGAGGTCACTCCGCTCGCCCGCGGTATCGCCCTGAGCTCCACCCGTGACATTGCGCAATTCGCAGTAGTTGTGAACACATTGAAATCCCAGGGAAAGCCGTCGGAGTTGGCCTTCCTGCGTCAGCGCGTGGAGCCTTCCGTTCAGTCCGGCAATGTGCCGGGCACCAATGGACTTTCGATCTCCACAAGTTGCGACAATGTTTCCACAGCTGCCGAATACATTGATTTCTTCGCTAATGACGTGGAAGGCGCCCAAGCGTTCCAATCAAACAACAGTATCGTCATCTCACCCGAGGGCCGGAAAGCCCTGCTGGAAGATCAGAAGACTTCCGAGACTGTTCGGAAGTCCCTTGAGGTATTCACAGAGATCACGGACGACGGCGACATCGCAGCCGCGACATACCCGTCCGGATACCAGACTCTTCAGCCTCTACTGAGGCGTCTTTATGAGAACGTTGCCTTCGGCAAGACAACCGCAGCAGACGCCGCGGCGACCTTCTTCACCCAGTCGAAGAGCGACCTGAAATGAGCCTGTCCATTAATCACCTTCGGGGCGAAGAGAAATCGGCGCCGGCAAGCAGTGCACCGCCTCCAACTTCGCTGCCGCGGAGACCCAAACACCGGGACAATCTAGCAGGCTACTTCTTCCTCTCGCCGTGGTTCATTGGCCTCATACTGATCGTCGCAGGACCGCTGCTGGCGTCCCTGTACCTGTCGTTCACCGACTACTCTGCCTTCGGTAGGCCGAAATGGGTCGGGCTGGAGAACTACATCACGGCCTTCACCGCTGATCCGCGGATGTGGGCGTCAGCCCAGGTCACCCTCACTTACGTGGCTGTGTCAGTGCCCGTTGTGTTGGTTTTCTCCCTGCTGCTGGCATCGGCGCTGAACAAAGGGCTCAAGTTCCTTGCGGGGTACCGGGCTATCTTCTACCTGCCATCGCTCATTGGTGGCAGCGTTGCCATCGCGCTTCTGTGGCGGAAGGTCTTCGGCTCGGATGGGCTTGTAAACTCTGCCCTCGGCTGGCTGGGCATAGACCATGACACGTCCTGGATTGGATCGCCTTCGTCGGCCCTATCGACACTTATCATCCTGCATGTGTGGCAGTTCGGCGCGTCAATGGTCATATTCCTTGCCGGGCTGCGTCAGGTTCCGGAAAGTCTGTATGAGGCAGCCCGTCTAGACGGGGCAGGCCGGGTTCGGCAGTTCATTTCGGTGACTCTGCCAATGATCAGCCCGATCATCCTCTTCAACGTCCTCATGAACACGATCCACGCATTTCAGGCATTCAACTCGGCCTACATCATCAGTGCCGGTTCAGGTGGACCAGCGGATTCCACGCTGTTCTTCACCCTGTACCTCTACCAGCGTGGCTTCGTCAATTTTGAGTTTGGCTATGCTTCGGCACTTGGCTGGATTCTGATCCTGGGCATAGCAGGTGCCGTTGCCGGGCTATTTGCCATGTCGCGCAAACTCGTTCACTACGGAGATTAGCAATGACCATTACGAGCAACATATCGAGGATGATCCGAAAGCCCGCGGGGCCGGCAAAACGGGGGTCTAAGTCCCACCCGCTAATAATGCACCTGATGCTGATCGCAACTGCGGCATTGATGTTCTACCCCGTTGCTTGGATGGTCAGCGCGTCACTTCGCCCCGACACCGCGATCAACAACTTCGGTCTTTGGCCAGGGGCGGACTTTACGACGGAGAACTATGCCAAGGGATGGGAGGGTGTCGCGGGAACCGGTTTCGCACAGTTCTTCATCAACTCATTAGTCGTTTCAGTGGCTGTGGTGATTGGCAACGTCGTATCGTGTGCATTGGCGGCCTACGCTTTCGCGCGAATGGACTTCGCGTACAAGAAAGTTTGGTTCGCGATCATGCTGGGAACTCTGATGATTCCCTATCACGCCATCCTTATTCCTCAGTATCTGATGTTCCGCGAATTTGATTGGCTGAATACGTACTGGCCGCTCATCGTTCCAAAACTCCTGGCCACCGATGCGTTTTTCATCTTTCTCCTGACGCAATTCTTCCGCAGCGTCCCGCGTGATCTGGACGAGGCGGCCCGCATCGACGGGGCGGGACGCTTCCGTGTGTTCTGGCAGGTGATCCTTCCGCTCTCAAAGCCGGCGCTGGCAACAACCGCTATATTCTCGTTCATCTACTCGTGGAATGACTTCTTCGCTCCACTCGTGTACTTGACTCAAACGTCAAACTTCACCGTCCCGCTTGCCCTGCGTGCAATAGGTGACGCCTCCGCCGAGTCCGCGTTCGGTTCGCTGTTCGCGATGTCGCTCTTGTCCCTCCTGCCTGTTATTGGCGTCTTCATCGCCTTCCAACGACTGCTCGTCACCGGCATCGCCACGACAGGAATGAAGGATTAGCCCCGCCATGCAAGATTTAGAAAGGATCACACTATGACGACTATTGCTGGGACCAGCCCGTACACGGGCGAACTTCTCGGAACCGCGACAGATGCGAGCACAGCCGAAGAGGTCGAGGCCGTCGTCGGGAGTGCGATGGAAGCAGTTGCGTACTTGGACCGGGCTGGAAGATCAGGCCGGGCTGCGCTTTTGCGGGCCATGGCCGGCGGGCTCGAAAGCAACAGCGGAAGCCTCGTAACCATCAGTGACCAGGAGACGGGCATTGGCGTTGAGCGCCTGTCGGGCGAACTCAGGCGCGCGGTGTTCCAGTTGAGGTTTTTCGCCGACGTCGTCGAAGAGGGCAGCTATCTGGAGGCGGTCATTGACCTTCCCGCTGATACTCCCATGGGCCCGCGTCCGGATCTTCGCCGGATGCTGGTTCCTCTCGGTCCCGTTGCCGTCTTTGGGGCCAGCAACTTTCCCTTCGCCTTTTCGGTGGCAGGAGGTGACACGGCCTCTGCCTTGGCGGCGGGTTCACCTGTGGTTGCGAAGGCTCACAGCTCTCATCCGGAAACCTCACGTATGTCTTTTGAGGTCATGTCGGCGGCCGCCGCTTCGATCGGCGCACCGGAAGGTGTTCTCGGCATCGTTTACGGACAGCGGGCGGGCGCCCTTCTGGTGTCACATCCAGATGTGAGAGCCGTTGGATTCACGGGCTCAGTGAGCGGCGGTCAAGCGCTGATGGATCTCATTGCACAGCGAGACAGGCCGATACCGTTCTACGGCGAGCTCAGCAGTCTCAATCCGTTGATCGTTTCCCGGACAGCGGCGCTGGAGCGTGGCAGCGAGATTGGCGCTGGCTTGGCTGCATCCGTCACGATGGCCGCCGGTCAGCTTTGCACAAAGCCCGGAGTGATTTTTGTCCCCGCGGGAGCTGAAGGTGACCGGCTTGTGGCTGTGTTCGCAGAGAAGCTCGCCGCGGCGCCCGTTTCCCCGCTCCTCAACCAGCGGATCTTTGACAGTTACGGAGAGATTCTCAGCACGCTCGGCGCAGTCTCCGGAGTCACACGGTTGGTAGCCGGTCCTGATCCCTCGGAGGGTGGTTTTCGGGTAGCCCCCGCGCTCTACAGCATCAGCGCGAAGGACCTAAGGAAGGATACGGCAGAAGAATGCTTCGGCCCGGCTTCCCTGGTGGTGCGATACACAGACCACGCCGAGCTGCTTCAGGCCCTCGAGCTCGTCGAGGACTCCCTGACCCTGACGATTCACATCGGGGAAAACGAAGCTGATTTCACTGAGCAACTGACCAAGGTGGGCCTGTCCAAGGTTGGCCGCATGGTTTACAACGGTTACCCCACTGGAGTTGCCGTTAGTTGGGCGCAAACCCACGGCGGTCCTTGGCCTGCAACGAACTCAGTCCACACTTCCGTGGGAGCCACAGCCATTCGGCGTTTTCTAAGGCCTATGACTTGGCAAAATGCGCCGGTGTCGGCGCTTCCCGCCGAGCTACGTGATGGATCTTGCCTTGTGCCCACCAGGATTAACGGAAGAATCTCAATGCCGGACGGCTATACAGAAAAATGACCGTGGTCTGGCTGACGGTACAGCACACCTAGAGCTCAAGAACCGCTCCGCCATTGGGTGACCTCCCAATAGCGGAGCGGTTTGCTTGAACAATGTCAGCCCTTTATGCCATCTTCTACATTGCCTGGCACGAACGCAAAGGACAGCTTGCCATGACAAATATTCACGGTTATGACGGAAAAAGCCCCGAGCTCCACGGAAGTGTTTTTGTCGCGCCCACCGCATCCATAATTGGGGACGCCCATTTCGCTGCGGATTCCAGTGCATTTTACGGAGTGGTGGTGCGTGCAGACACCGCTCCAATATGGGTTGGCACGGGCAGTAACCTTCAGGATAATGTCGTGCTTCACGCTGATCCGGGTTTTCCCGCCGCTATCGGCGCGGGCGTGAGTATCGGACACGGTGCAGTCGTACACGGCTGCACCGTCGAAGATGACTGCCTCATCGGGATGGGAGCAATCGTACTCAACGGAGCCATCGTCGGCGCTGGATCGCTTGTCGCCGCCGGCGCCGTCGTTCTAGAGGGAACCGTGATTCCCCCGCGATCGCTGGTTGCAGGCGTCCCCGCGAAAGTACGGCGCGCGCTCACTGCCGAGGAGTTCGCAGGGGTCCAGGAGAATGCCGCCCGTTATGTTGAGCTCGGGCGTGAGCACCGCGTGCTACATACCCCAATCTAGTCTCCGCACCCGGAGTGGGGGATACGACGCGAATTCGGAAGTTGGGGTTAGTACGACTCTGGGAACTGCCAGCATGCAGCCGAGGAGGAGCAGCGGCCCTAAGTGACTTTGGAGTCCGCCATCTGGTCCTGAGCGGGTGAAGCCTGCAGGTCTTTGCCCGGTGACGGATGTGCCGCCGACAAGGAAAACGCCGAAGAAGCCGAGGTCGTGGCCTTCGCCGAAACCGGCCGTGTCAAAGAAGACCTCAGGGCCGCGGTCTTTGTCCCCATCTGGCCAGACTATTGCCAAACCCGCCAGGAGTGCACTTTGATGGCCATGAAGCACCTGGACGGCTGCTTCCCCGGCGGCCGCACGTAACATGAGCAGCAGAATCCCCGCCTCGCTGGAGCAAGGCGGGGATTCTTCGTCGGCGGGCCTACTTCTTGGGAAGGCCCGCCGGGTTCAGTTCGGACTTCTGGATGGCCTCTGATGACAGGCCCCAGCGGTCCAGGATTTCGGCGTAGCTGCCGTCTTCGATCAGTTGGTTCAGGGCTGCCTGGGCGGCGACGGCGAGGCCGTTGCCCTTCTGGGTGGTGAAAGCGATTTCGGCTGTCAGCGGCCAGCCGCCGTTGAGCGTGCCCACCTCTTTGGTCTTGCCGTCCTTGGCCGCCTTGTAGGCAGCTGCGGCATTCGGGCCGAACGTCAGGTCCGCGCGCCCGGACTGCAGCGCCAGCGTGGAGGCCGAGTCGTCGTCGTAATACTGGAACTCGACCGGCGCGAGGCCCTTGGCCTTGTTCTCTTCGTCCCAGCGCACCAGGATTGCCTCCTGGTTGGTGCCTGAGCCGACGATGATGCGCTTGCCGGCAACGTCTTTGGCTTCCTTGATGTCGCCGATGGACGAGTCAGTCTTGGCGTAGAAGCCGAGCAGGTCGTTGCGGTAGGTGGCGAAGTCGAACTTTTCCTTGCGCGCCTCCGTGACGGTGACGTTGGAGAGGACTGCCTCGTACTTGCCGGATTCAACGCCAAGGGGCCAGTCGGCCCACGCCACCGGAAGTACCTCGACGGTCAGGCCCAAAGTCTCGCCGACCGCGTAGGCGATGTCCACCTCGCTGCCGATGAGCGTCTTGTTGTCCGTTGCGAACAGGCTTAGTGGGGCTGTGCCGCCGGTGGTCACGACGGTGAGTTTGCCGTCTGCCTTGATGGCGTCGGGCACCAGCGCGGCGGCTTCGGCGTCCGCGCTCACTTTGACGCGGTTTTGCTCCGGGGCCAGGTTGAACGTCTTGCCGGCCGCGGTCACCGTAGAGCCCGACGACGGTGCTGACGCCGCCGTTGCGCCCGGGTCCGAGCAGGCGGCCAGCGCCAGAAGTGTGGTGATTGCAACTGCTGCACCGGCAGCCTGCCTTGCCTTGAGTGTTGCCATGTTTGCCCCTAGAAAATTGCTTGATTGCTGAACGGATCGTTGTTCTTGGCTGCAACTATCCGGCAGTCCCCGCGAGGGAATCAAAGCTTCCGAAACCCGGAGATACAGGGCGTAACTGCAGTTAATCGGGCGTACGGTGCGGTCATATTCAGGGGCATTCGGAGTACTCACAGCATGTGTTTTGGCGGCGTCGCCCGGGCAAACCAAGTAGCGCGCAAAAACGGGTCCGGGAAAACGAGTACTCGTCCCCGAAAGACGGGTGTGGATTACGCGTGTGCTCGCCGGGGGGTGATCCCTACGGTGGGACTACGGTGCGATCGGAACGGCTGCACCGCGGATGAGGGAGGCCATCATGAAGTATTCAGAAGTAATCCAGGACACGGGGCCTGGCAAGATTTTGCTCCGCCGCGCCGGGGTCAGGGCTGCGGCCACCCTAGCGGCCGGAAGCCTTCTTCTCGCGAGTGCGGGGGTGGTTTATGCGGACACGATCAACAACACCCTTGATACGACCGTTGATTCAGTTGCGGAGGTTATGCCCCTCAACGTTGGCGGGGCCAACGGAACCACGCTGCTGGCCCTAACCCCCACGAACGGTGACGGAAAGAACGGCTGTAACCTCACAGGATCGACCGTTCTCACCCTAAATATCGTTTCGAGCAATACTGCAGTGGCGACCATCGCTACGCCGCAAGTGTCTTTCACAGCCTGCAGCGATACGCCGACGGTACGTGTGCAGCCCGTTGCGGTAGGTTCAGCCACAGTGACCGCGACTGTCGCCTCCAACACCTCGGGGGGCACCTTTAACCTCGTTGCTGTTCCGTTCCGAGTAGAGGTGGCCCCTCCGGCCAACACAGCACCTGTCCTGTCGATCAGCGGGGTTACCCCGGGCGCCTCTTATGCGAAGGGGACTGTTCCCGCTGGGGTCTGTCACGTGACGGATACCGAAGACGGCAACAGCTCCTTCCCCGCAATCCCCAGCGCCATCACCGGCGATGACGCTGCCACCGGGATCGGGTCCCAGACGGCCAGCTGCAGCTACACCGACGGTGGCGGCCTGACGGCCACAAGTTCCGTGACCTACAGCATCGTCGATGCCACGGCCCCGGTGATCAGCTACACCCTCAGCCCCGCCGCGGCGGACGGGCTGGCGGGCTGGTACAGGAACTCTGTCCAGCTGACCTGGACCGTCACCGAGCCGGATTCACCCAGCACGCTTCAGCTCGTCGGCTGCGATGACACTCTGGTCTCCACCGACCAACTGCCCAACGACTACTCCTGCTCAGCCACCAGCGGTGGCGGCAGCGCCGGTCCGGCCACCGTGTCCCTCAAGCGGGATGGGACCGCCCCCACCGTCAGCTACGCCGACGCCACAGGCACCCTGGGCAACAACGACTGGTATGTCTCGGACGTCGTCGCCCGGTTCACCGCTACGGATGCAACATCCGGCCCGACCTCGGCCTCCCAGCCGGTGACCTCCAGCGGCGAAGGATCAGCCGTAGCCGTCCAGAGCCCTGAATTCGCGGACGTAGCGGGCAACACCACCGCCGCCGGCGCCGCGAGCCAGTCGTTCAAGATCGACAAGACGGCACCGGAGGTTTCCTACACCGGAGCCGCTCCCGCGCCCAACTCCAACGGTTGGTACAAGAACGACGTCGAAGCGACGTTCACGGCAACCGATACGGTGTCCGGGCCGTTGGAGGCAACCAAGAAGGTAACGTCCTCCGGTGAGGGCGAAGCCGTCGAGGTGGCAAGCCCTGCGTTCGAAGACCTCGCCGGCAACGTTCGGGAGGCTGGCGTGGCAACAGCCAGCTTCAAGATCGACAAGACAGCTCCGACGGTGAATTTCAGCTCGCTGCTGGCCGACAGCTACTACGGTTCCACTCCGGCAGCCCCGGGCTGCGTCGCATCCGACAGCCTTTCCGGGCTTGCCGGAAGCTGCACAGTCAGCGGCTACGAAACCACAGTAGGCACGCACACCTTGACTGCCACCGCCACTGACAACGCAGGCAACACCACCACGATCACCGATGACTACGAGGTCAAGGCCTGGACCCTGAAGGGCTTCTACCAGCCCATCGACATGAACGGCGTGTTGAACACAGTCAAGGGCGGCAGCACCGTACCGGCCAAGTTCGAAGTGTTCGCCGGCGCAACTGAGCTCACCGATCCAAGCCAGATGTCGTTCTCGATGGCGAAGATCTCGTGCTCCCCGGTTGTCCCTACTGACGAAATTGAAACGACTGCAACCGGCAATACGTCACTCCGTTACGATGCAACGGCGGGCCAGTTCATCTACAACTGGAAGACTCCGACGGGCGCCGGCACTTGCTACCGGCTCACGATGAAGGCGTCCGACGGCAGCACCATGAGTGCCAACTTCAAGCTGAAGTAGGAACCAGCCAACAGCAGGGCCCGGCCGCGAGGCCGGGCCCTGCTGTATGCCCCTGGTCGGCGTGCTCCTGAGCCGCCCCGCATAACGGTGTGGGCCACCCCACCGCAGCTAGCAGAAATAACGCAGGCGCCGCCGTCGTTGTCCACAGTGTGCCCGCCGCAACCCGGCCGGCCCACCCTACGCAACGCATTGAAAGGCCGGCACCGACGTGACTCTTCCCCTCTCCATTCTTGACCTGGCAACCATCGGAAGGGGCCAGAGCGCGGCGGAGAGTTTCGCGGGCAGCGTGGCCATCGCCCAGCGCGCAGAAGAACTGGGCTACCGGCGGATCTGGTACGCCGAGCACCACAACATGTCCTCCATCGCCTCTTCAGCTACGAGCGTGCTGATCGCCCACGTGGCCGCGCATACCCAGACGATCAGGCTGGGCGCCGGCGGCATCATGCTGCCCAACCACTCGCCGCTGACCATCGCCGAGCAGTTCGGCACCCTGGAGACCTTGCACCCCGGCCGGATCGACCTTGGTCTGGGCCGAGCCCCCGGCAGCGACCAGAACACCATGCGCGCACTGCGCCGGGACCCGATGTCCGCCGACAGCTTCCCGCAGGACGTCCTGGAACTGCAGGGCTACCTCACAGGCCCCACCCGGATCCAGGGCGTGGAGGCCACCCCGGGCAAGGGGACGAATGTGCCGCTGTACATCCTCGGCTCCTCGCTGTTCGGCGCTCGGCTGGCCGCCCAACTGGGCCTCCCGTACGCTTTCGCCTCGCACTTCGCGCCCAACGCCCTGCAGGACGCCGTTGCCGTTTACCGCCGTGAATTCAAGCCCTCAGCCCAGCTTGACGCACCTCACGTGATCGCCGGCGTGAACGTCATCGCTGCGGAATCCGCCGCGGATGCGCAGGCAATGCTGCAGGCCACCAAGCGTGCCCGCGTGTCCCTGTTCTTCGGCGGTGGACGCGAGTTCACGGACGACGAAGCTGACATGATCCTGGACTCACCGCAGGGCCAGCATGTGTCCCAAATGATGACGTACTCCGCCGTCGGCACCCCGGATGCGGTGATCGAATACCTGGATGAGTTCGGTAAGCACGCCGACGCCGATGAACTGATCGTCGCGCACCAGAGCACCGGGACCGAGGCCCGGATCCGCTCTGTGGAGCTGCTGGCTCAGGCCGCCGGCCTGGCACGGGTCTAGCCGCCCCGCCGTCGGGCTCTAAAAGGCTGCCGGGCGTGACGCCGATCCTTTACCCACTTGCGTGACGTTTACACACTTGCAACCAGAGGGACTTTCGGGCGAAACGGCACGGGCGGAGAATAAAACTGCCCCCTCTGGAATTCCATCTGGACTTCCGGGGAGGGGCACCACCCGGAAGTCCGCAAGGTAATCCAGCGGCTGCTTTTCCGGGCCGGGTTCCGCTCGAAGGGTTTCCTCATGCCTACTCCGCTAAACCAGAGTGTGGCTGATTCTGCGCTGCTGACCAGGTCACTTCCGCTGGGCCTGCTCCGGGCGTTCGTCCAGTCGGACGGGGCGGACGAAGGCTTCACTCCCAGCCTGCTGGCCGAACTCAAGGTCCTGGCCCGGGTCCCCGGGCTTCTGGTGGCCTGCAACTACGGCGGAACGCTGTGCGACGCCGAGGGCATTTCCACTGAGACGCTGCCGCTGGGGAGCGCCGCCATCGCACTCCGCGCCCTGGCCGCGCTGCCCAACACCCACGCCGCCGTCATCTCCGGCCGTTCGCTCCGCGACCTCGCCGCAGTGTCCCGGCTGCCCGCGGAAGTGCACCTGATCGGCTCACATGGTGCAGAGACTGACATGGGGTTCGCCCACGTCCAGAGCCTTGCCACCGAAGCCACCCTTCAGAAGGTCAGCGTCTCCTTGTCCGAGGCCGTGGGCTTCCAGAAAGGCATTTGGATCGAACGGAAGCCCGTGGCGGTCTCCGTGCACACCCGGCCCGCCGCGCCGGACGTCGTGAAGACTGTGACGGAGACGGCGCGGGAGATCGCCAGGGCTCACGGGATGTTCTTCATCATCGACGGCTCAGTGCTGGACCTCTCGATAGTGGAACCCTCCAAGGCCGAAGCCCTGGAAACCCTCAGGTCCCGGCTGGGAGCCAGCGCAGCGTTGTACGCAGGGGACGCGTACAGCGATGAGCTGGCGATTGCCACGCTCCGAGGCCCGGACATGGGCTTGCGTGTTGGCCCCGGGGAGACCCGCGCGGCGCACCGGCTGCGGGATCCTGAGTCCTTCGCCCGGGTGCTGGCCATCCTCTTCGAACTCCGCCGTGCCTGGCTCTTCGGCGAGGACGCCGTGGGACTCGAGCGGCACTCAATGATCGGCAACGGAGCCTCCACCGCTTTGCTCACCCCGGATGCAAAGATCTGCTGGATGAGCCACCCGCTGCCGGATTCAGGGTCGCTGTTCGCCCACATCCTGGGCGGGGACGCCGCCGGCCACTTCTCCGTGGAACCGCTGAAAACATCGCAGGTGCTGGGGCAGCGCTACGTGGACAGCACCATGATCGTCGAAACCCGGTGGGCCGACGTCACCGTGACGGACTACCTGGAACCGGCGCCGGAAGGCATTACCAGCCTGGTCCGCGTGCTGTCCGGAACCGGGGCGGCCAAGATCGTGTTCGCACCGCGGCCGGACTACGCCAACGCGCCGTTCAGCATGGAGATCCGCGGCGATGAGCTGCACGTCGTGGGCACGTCGGATCCGATTTTCCTTTTTGCCCCCGGCGTCAGCTTCACGGTCACCTCGGACGGCCGTCACGGCACCGCCACTGCGACGGTCAACCTGCAGGACGGGCCCGTGGTCCTCAACCTGCGCTGCGGGGACACCGAGCCTGCGGCGGAGCACCCAGGCGGGGAGAACGACCGGCGTGCCTGGGTGGCGCTCCACTCCCGCCAGTGGGTGCAGGACCTGGAGCTGCCTTCAGTGAAGCCGTCGCTGGTCCGTCGCTCAGCATTGGTGCTCCGCGCACTGGTACACGAGCCCACCGGCGCCGTGCTGGCCGCGCCCACCACTTCCCTGCCCGAAGGGATCGGTGGGACGAGGAACTGGGACTACCGGTACTGCTGGCTGCGGGACGGGTCAATGACGGTGAACGCACTCGTGGACCTTGGCTCCACGGCGGAGGCGGAAGGATTCCTCAGCTGGCTTGGCCGGATCCTCGAACATGCGCCCGGCCCGGAATGGCTGCATCCGCTGTACTCCGTCACGGGGGCGCCGCTTTCCACGGAGGCCGTCATTGACAGCCTTCCCGGGTACGCAGGGTCCCGCCCTGTCCGGATCGGAAATGCCGCAGACCACCAGGTCCAACTGGATGTTTTTGGCCCCATTGCGGAGCTCATTCACGCACTCAGCGAACGCACCGGGGTGCTCCGGGACGAGCACTGGGAACTGATGGTGCAGATGGCCGCCGCCGTGCTGGCCCGTTGGCATGAGCCTGACCACGGCATCTGGGAAGCCCGCAGGCCGCCGCGCCACCACGTCTACACGAAAGTGATGTGCTGGGTGGCGCTGGACCGGGCGCTCCGCACGGCCGCGCGGCACGGCAGGGCACCGGAACCGTCGTGGGAGCCCACGGCGCAAACCATCCGTGAGGAGGTCCTGCGCGAGGGCTGGGACGACTCCGCAAAGTCCTACACTGTGGCCTACGACAGCCCTGACCTCGATGCTGCCGTCCTGCACATCGGGCTCTCCGGCATGCTGGACGTCAGGGACCAGCGCTTCCTGGACACCGTCACGGCGGTGGAACGCGAACTCCGCGTCGGGCCCACCGTCTTCCGGTACAGGTACGACGACGGCCTGCCGGGTTTGGAGGGCGGGTTCCACATCTGCACTACCTGGCTCATCGAGGCTTACGTTGCTGTGGGCAGGATCGAGGAGGCCTGGGACCTTTTCGACCAGCTGGTGAACCTGTTTGGGCCCACCGGATTGCTGCCGGAAGAGTACGATCCCGGTACGGAGACCCACCTCGGAAACCACCCGCAGGCTTACTCGCACCTGGGCTTCATCCGCTGCGCCCGGCTGCTGGACCAGCATCAGGCAGGCGCCCGGGTTCCGTAGCACCTCCGTTCCGTGGGGCCGGCGCGGGGCTAGGAGGCGCGCAGCTAGCGGGCTGCGGAAAAGATCTTTGGCGCAGGCCGCGTGCCCGTAGCCAGGTCCGCGAGGATCCGCCCCACTACGGGCGTGAACTTGAAGCCGTGCCCGGAGAAGCCGGCGCCGATGACTACGGGCCCGATCCGGTCAAGGACGAAGTCCTCATCCGGGGTGGTGGTGTACGTGCAGCTGATGGCTTCGAGGGAATCGGCGTCCACGCCGGGCAGCCAGGTCCGGGCGTAGTCCTGCAGGGCCGCGAGCTGGACGGGTTCGGGCAGGAAATTCCGCCGGTCCGGATCCACCTCCGGGCCAACACCGTGCCAGCCCGCCTTGATGCCCTCGCCTGGCGTCTGCATTCCGTAGACGGGCGAATACCACTGTTTGTAGGCCGGGCCGCTTCCGGGCACGTGGTTGAACCCGGGCCACACCGCGCCCTCATCGGCTACGCGGAAATGCGCCGGCTGTTCCTGCGTGACCCTGAGCCGGGGCATCCGCAGCTTTCCGCTTCCGGCGGCTCCGGCCAGGAGCTTCTCCGTCCAGCCTCCCGCCGTCACCACGGCTTGGGCAGCGGTCACCACTTCGATGCCTCCTGACGAGCCGGGGCCGGACTCCAAGGTGAGCCGGACGCCGTCGTCCATGATTTCCAGCCCGACCACCTTGGTGTGGTGCCGGATGTCAGCTCCGCGGGCAGCGGCGAGCCGCTGGAAGGCGGGGAGCGCTGCCTCCGGGTTCAGCTGGCCGCCGTCGGGCATGTAGAGGACCTGCTGGTCGAACCGGATGCCGCGCCACCGTCCGGCCGCCTCCTCGGGACTGAGGAACTCGGCGTGGATACCCGCCTGGGTGAGTGCTGCCTGCACTTGGGGGAGCAGAGGATCAGGGCCGTGGTTGACGATGCCTGTGCGGGTGAGGAGTTTTTCGCCGGTTTCCTGCTCCAGCTCGTCCCAAAGCGCCAGGCCTTCAGCGAGCATGGCCACATAGTCCGGCCGGTAGTAGCCGGGGTTCAGGTTGCGCGTGGTGCCGTGCGAAGCGCCGATGCGGTGACCAGGCCCGAACTGTTCCAGCAGCGTGACCTGCCGGCCGCGGCGGGCCAACGCCCAGGCGGCGGCCGAGCCCATGGCTCCTCCGCCGATCACCACGGTATCCAGGATTCTTCCCATCTGTTCCTCCTCAGGTTCGGGTCAGGCCAGCAGCAGCGCTACGCCGATCATGGCAGGCACGGCCACCACCGTTGTCAGCCGCCACCAGCAGGCCCAGCCCCGGAAACCCACAATCGTCGGATTCCTCAGGATCATCACCACGAATCCCAGCGGCGTGAAGATGGCCAGCTGGAAGATCAGCAGGGGCGCCGCGAACACTTCCTGCCCGCGAGTACGCCTAACAAGGATTGACTCCTAAGGCGCAGCGCCAGTCCGGGCTAAATCTCACGCTCCTGGTTACAGGACAGCGTTATTGAGGGCGAAAGGGGGGCGCATCAGTCCCGGGGTGTGGCCCTCGGCGGGGTCGTTTCCGATTTGGACAATCTGGTTGTCCTGATCCACATGGACAACCTTCGGGTTGTAGGCTTTCGCTTCTTCCGTGGTCATCTGGGCGTAGGTGATGAGGATGACGATGTCGTTCTCATGCATCAGGTGCGCGGCCGCCCCGTTGATGCCAATGACCCCTGAGCCGCGTTCGCCGGCGATGGTATAGGTCTCCAGGCGTGCGCCGTTGGTGACGTCCACAATGGCAACAAGCTCGCCGGGCAGGATGTCGGCAGCGTCCAACAGGTCCAGGTCAACGGTGACCGAACCTACATAGTGCAGGTCAGCGTGCGTGACGGTGGCCCGATGGATTTTGGACTTGAACATTGTGCGATTCATAACCCGATCAGTCTAGCGTCGGGGTGCGGATCGCGCAGTGACGCAGGAAACACTGGCGACCGGGGCGTCATGGAGCCCCGCCCGTGGCGGGAATATGCCCGGAAACCCTTTAGTCGCCGTCGTGATTCCGCACCGACTCCGCGGTAATGGCCAGTGTCTCGCGGGCTGCGAGGATGGCGGGACGCTTGGCGCTGGAGCGGCGCACCGAGGTGAAGATGGTGCGGTGCGGGTTACCGGGCAGGTCCAGCAGCTGGGCTGTGGTGCCCCGGCCGGTCCAGACAAGGTCCGGCATGAGGGCAACGGCATTCCCGGACTCGATGAGCCGGATCTGGGCCTGAAGGTCGGCGGTCTCATAGCGAACATCGGGCTCGAAGCCGGCACTGCGGCACGCCTGCTCAGCCCAGTGCCGCGATGCCGCGCCGCGCGGCTCCATCACCCAGGCGAGTCCCGCCGTGTCCTCTATCGAGCTGATCCGGGGCCGGCCCGGGGCCTCGGGTGGGACGGCGAGCCGGATCGCATCGGTGGTTAGCTTGATGCGGTCCAGCTCCGTGTATCGTGGTGCGGCGTGGCCTGGATACTGCTCGGCGATCACCAGGTCGAAATCCCGGGCCCACGTCTCGTGCAATGCCGTTTCGGGCTCCCGCTGGATCATTTCGATCCGTACCTCCGGGTACGCGGTGGACATCCTTGAGAGGGTTTCCGGCATCAGCGCCAGAGCCGCGGACTGGAACACGGCGATGCGGACAGTGCCGGTGACGGTTGTGAGGGAGGCTGCCAGGTCCGCTTCGGCCTGCTCCAGCGTCTCGAGGAGCTGCGCCGTGTGGGCCACCAGGACTTCGGCCTGTGGTGTGAGCTGGACGCGGCGGCCGGTCTTGCGGAGCAGTTCGACCCCGGCTTCCTTTTCCAGCAAAGCCAGCTGCTGGGAGACCGACGACGGGCTGTACTGAAGCGCCTCGGCCACCTCGGCCAACGTGCCCCTGATCTTCAATTCGCGGAGCAGCCTGAGGCGGCGGACATCGAGCATGGGAGATTCCTTGTTGAATCTAATGAATACTGATTAGAAGTAGTCACTTTATCTAACGCAACCACGCTTGCATACTGTTGTAGCTGAGTTACCCCCGTCACAGCTGGCACTTTAGGCGCCGCGATGGGGCCGCACCCCCAACCCAGGAGTTCCTGATGAGCACCAGAGATATGACCCAGTCGGTCATGAGGCGCAAGCCCCTCGACGACATTGAAGAAGAAAACAAACACAGCGGCCTGTTCAAGTCCCTCGGGCTCTGGCAGCTCACGGCCATCGGCGTCGGCGGCATTATCGGCGTCGGTATTTTCTCGCTTGCCGGCTTGGTTGCGGCAGGCAGTGAAGAAAACCCGGGTGTGGGGCCTGCGGTTCTTATCTCGTTCCTTATCGCCGGTCTGGCGTCCGCGGCGGCAGCCCTGTCCTACGCGGAATTCGCCGGCATGATCCCGCGGGCCGGGTCGGCCTACACCTACGGCTATGTTGCGCTGGGCGAGGTGATCGGCTGGTTCATCGGCTGGGACCTGCTGCTCGAATACATCGCGATCGTCGCAGTCGTTGCCATCGGCATTTCCGGGTACCTGGAAGCCTTCCTGTCCGGCATTGGCATCCATCTGCCTGTCTGGATGACCTCGACGGCGGATGAGGGCAAGGGCGGCATCATCAACATCCCGGCCATCCTGGTCTGCCTCCTCGTCACCTGGATCCTGTCCCGCGGTACCAAGGCCTTTGGCCGGTTTGAACTCGTGGCGGTCGCCATCAAGGTCGTCCTGATTCTCTTCATCATTGGCTTGGGCATCTTCTACATCGACACCAACAACTACAACCCGTTTATGCCCAGCGGATTCGGCCCGGTCCTTGCCGGCTCAGCTACCGTGTTCTTCGCGGTCTTCGGATACGACGCCATGAGCACCGCGGCGGAAGAGGCCAAGGACGGCAAGAAGCACATGCCCAAGGCCATCGTCCTGTCCCTGATCATCGCCATGCTGCTCTACGTCGCGGCCACCCTGGTCCTGACTGGAATGCAGAACTACAAGGACATCGATCCCGCTGCTGGCTTTGCCTCTGCCTTCACCAGCGTGGGCCTGCCCGTCATCGCCACCATCATTTCTGTCTTCGCGGTCCTGTCCATCCTTACCGTGATGCTGACGTTCCTCCTGGGTGTCACCCGCGTTTGGTTCTCCATGAGCCGCGACGGCCTGCTCCCCGGCTGGTTCGCCGGGACGGACAAGCACGGAACCCCGCAGCGGGTCACCTGGATCGCTGGAATCTCCTCGGCCCTGCTGGCGGGCGTATTCCCGATCAAGGCGGTCGCCGACCTCACCAACATCGGCATCCTGGCCGCTTTCGTCGTGGTTTGCCTGGCAGTGATCGTCTTCCGTTACAAGAAGCCTGACGCACCCCGTACGTTCCGCCTGCCCCTGATGCCCTTCATCCCGGCATTCGGTGTCCTCGCCTCCACCCTGCTCATCTGGCAGCTGCCGGCTGACACCAAATGGCGGTTCCTCGTCTGGCTGGTCATCGGCCTGGCCATCTACTTCTTCTACGGGAAGAAGCACTCGCTGATGAACCCCAACAGCCCGCGCCACCAGGAACTCGAGGAGCTCCACCGCCCCGTCGGCTAACCACCGGGCCACCATCCCCCGTTGCTCTATCACCTAGGGTCCCCAAGCACATGTTTTGGGAGCCAATGGTGATAGAGCAACGTGTGTTTAAGGGCTAAAAAAGAGTTGGCTTTACTAATCGGTATTGCTTAGAAAACATCGCTTTATCTTATGTGACTGCGGGCTCATACTGATGAAGAAGACCAGTTCAGAACCCAAAGAAAGAACGAGTACCAGCCATGACCAACATTGCTATGGAGCCCGGCGTGAACCCCGGATCCGCGCCCCGCACAGCTGACGTTGACGTGCCCCAGGCGCGTGCCCTCGCGGCCGAAACCATCGGGCTGGTGCGCCGCTGGCTGACGGAAGCTTCGAAGGTTCCCGTGGATGCCTCGGCCCAGCAGCTCGCCGGTGTCCTCAAGGATCCCAACGGCCTGGAGTTCACCGTTGGTTTCGTCGATGGCGTGGTCCGGCCCGAAGACCTCGCCGTCGCCGCCCGCAATCTCGCAGCCCTCGCACCCAAGGTCCCGTCCTTCCTGCCCTGGTACATGCGCCGCGCTGTCCAGCTCGGCGGCGCCATGGCCCCGGTCCTGCCGCAGGTTGTCATCCCCATTGCCCGGCGCGTGCTCCGCGAAATGGTGGGCCACCTGATCGTTGACGCCACCGATGCCAAGCTGGGCCCGGCCATTGCCAAGATCCGCAGGGACGGGATCAAGCTCAACGTCAACCTCCTGGGCGAAGCCGTCCTGGGTGAGCACGAAGCCTCCCGCCGGCTCGAGGGAACCCACACTCTCCTGGCCCGCCCGGACGTGGACTACGTCTCCATCAAGGTCTCCTCCACCGTGGCACCGCACTCGCCGTGGGCATTCGATGAGGCTGTGGAGCACGTTGTCGAAAAACTCACCCCGCTCTTCAGCCGTGCCGCCTCCTTCCCCAAGGCCAAGTTCATCAACCTGGACATGGAGGAGTACAAGGACCTGGACATGACCATTGCGGTCTTCACCAGGATCCTGGACAAGCCGGAGTTCAAGAACCTCGAGGCCGGTATCGTGCTCCAGGCCTACCTCCCGGACGCGCTTTCGGCCATGATCCGCCTCCAGGACTGGGCCGCCGAGCGCCGCGCCAACGGCGGCGCCGCCATCAAGGTCCGCGTGGTCAAGGGCGCCAACCTGCCCATGGAACAGGTGGAATCCTCGCTGCATGACTGGCCGCTGGCCACCTGGAGCACCAAGCAGGATTCGGACACCAATTACAAGCGCGTCATCAACTACTCGCTGCACCCGGACCGGATCAACAACGTCCGGATCGGCGTGGCCGGCCACAACCTGTTCGACATCGCCTTTGCCTGGCTGCTCGCCAAGCAGCGCGGCGTGGAATCGGGGATTGAGTTCGAGATGCTGCTGGGCATGGCGCAGGGCCAGGCCGAAGCGGTCAAGCAGGACGTCGGTTCGCTCCTGCTCTACACCCCCGTGGTGCACCCGGCCGAGTTCGACGTTGCCATTGCTTACCTGATCCGCCGCCTCGAAGAGGGCGCCAGCCAGGACAACTTCATGTCCGCTGTCTTCGAGCTGAGTGAAAACGAAGTGCTCTTCGAGCGCGAGAAGCAGCGCTTCCTCGCCTCCCTGGACAAGCTCGACGACGCCATCCCGCCAGCCAGCCGGCAGCAGAACCGCAGCCTGCCGCCGCAGCCCCTGCCGCACGATTCATTCAAGGACACCCCGGACACGGACCCGTCACTGCCGGCCAACCGTGACTGGGGCCGGGCCATCCTGCAGCGCGTCCCGTCTTCCACCCTGGGCAATGCCGCTGTAGAGGCCGCCACCATTACGGACGCGGACACCCTCAACAAGGTCATCGGCACCGCCGTCGAAAAGGGCAAGGCCTGGGGCGCCCTCTCCGGCGACGAGCGGGCCGAGATCCTCCACCGCGCCGGCGACGTACTCGAGGCCCGCCGCGCCGACCTGCTTGAGGTCATGGCGTCCGAAACGGGCAAGACCATCGATCAGGGCGACCCCGAGGTCAGCGAAGCCGTGGACTTTGCCCACTACTACGCCGAGTCCGCGCGCAAGCTGGAAAAGGTCGACGGCGCCACGTTCGTTCCAGCCAAGCTCACCGTCGTCACTCCGCCGTGGAACTTCCCGGTGGCCATCCCGGCAGGCTCCACCCTTGCGGCACTCGCCGCCGGCTCCGCCGTCGTCATCAAGCCTGCCAAGCAGGCCCGCCGCAGCGGTGCCGTGATGATCGAAGCCCTGTGGGAAGCAGGCGTCCCCAAGGATGTGCTGACCATGGTCCAGCTCGGCGAGCGTGAGCTCGGCCAGCAGCTGATCTCGCACCCTGCCGTGGACCGGGTGATCCTCACCGGCGGCTATGAGACCGCCGAGCTGTTCCGTTCCTTCCGCAAGGACCTGCCGCTCCTGGCCGAGACGAGCGGCAAGAACGCCATCATCGTCACCCCCAGCGCGGACCTGGACCTGGCCGCCAAGGACGTTGCGTACTCAGCGTTCGGCCACGCAGGCCAGAAGTGCTCCGCAGCGTCACTGGTGATCCTGGTGGGCTCGGTGGCCAAGTCCAAGCGGTTCCACAACCAGCTGATCGACGCCGTCACCTCCCTGAAGGTTGGTTACCCGGAAGATCCCACCAGCCAGATGGGTCCGATCATCGAGCCCGCCAATGGCAAGCTCCTCAACGCCCTTACCACCCTGGGCGATGGCGAAACCTGGGCGGTGGAGCCGAAGAAGCTGGACGGCACGGGCCGGCTGTGGAGCCCGGGAGTTCGCCACGGTGTCCGGCGCGGATCCTACTTCCACCTCACCGAATTCTTCGGCCCGGTCCTCGGCGTAATGACAGCTGAGACGCTGGAGGAAGCCATCTCCATGCAGAACCAGATCGAGTACGGCCTCACCGCCGGGCTGCACTCTCTCAACCCCGACGAGCTCGGGATTTGGCTGGACTCCATCCAGGCCGGAAACCTGTACGTCAACCGCGGCATCACCGGTGCCATCGTGCAGCGCCAGCCGTTCGGCGGCTGGAAGAAGTCCGCTGTGGGAGCGGGCACGAAGGCTGGCGGACCGAACTACCTTGTCGGCCTCGGTGACTGGGTCAGCGCCGAAGCCTCCTCCACGGCAGCTGTCACCAACGCCGCTGTCCGCCGGATCAGGAACGCGGCAGCCGGTGCCCTGCAGCCTGCCGAGCTTGAGGCGCTTGAGCGTTCCCTGGCCTCCGACGCCCAGGCCTGGACCGATGAGTTCGGCACCGCCAAGGACGTTTCCGGCCTGAGCGCGGAGCGGAACATCTTCCGCTATCGTGCGCTGCCGGTCACCGTACGGCTCTCCGAAGGTGCGCCGCTGGCGGACCTGGCGCGGACTGTGGCGGCCGGCGTCCTGGCAAACTCGGCACTGACTGTGTCCACCGCCGTCGAACTTCCGGTTCAGCTCCGCTCGGTACTCACCGGCCTTGATATCACCGTCACAGTGGAGTCCGACGCCGGCTGGCTGGCAACAGCTAGCCGCCTCGCGGCTGCGGGCAAGCTGTCCGGTGCACGGATCCGCCTGATCGGCGGTGACGCCACCGCCCTGGCGGAAGCCACCAACGGACGTCCAGACCTGGCGATCTACCCCCACCCGGTCACGGAGGCCGGACGGGTTGAGCTGCTGCCGTTCCTGCACGAGCAGGCTATCAGCATCACGGCCCACCGTTTCGGCACGCCGAACCATCTCTCGGATGCCCTGATCTGACGCCGAAGACCCCTGCGCAAGCGAACGGCCCGGCGGCCACCTTCGGGTGGCCGCCGGGCCGTTTTGTTCTAGTAGTAGTGGTATCGGCCGCGCCCAGCGCGCCGTGGGAGCAAGTTAGCCCAGGTACCAGCCCGGGGGAGCCCACGATGCAGGAACGCTGTGAGCGGAGAAATCCTCGCAACGGGTGCAGGTGTAGGCGACTTCGCCCAGGGTCCTGACCACCCCGTCACGCCGGTAAACCGGAGGAATGTACGACTCAAGATAGATGAATTCGTCGGTTCCGCACTTATCACAGGTGGGCTTTCCGACGTATTCGGACTCCGTGGTGGCCATCCCGCCACCGAAATGGGAATGGTGGGTGACCAGTGGCCGGGTGGTATGCGGATGCGGATGCGCTGAGTGGAAATGGGAGTTACTGGCTGTCTTCATTGGCTGCCTATCCCGAGCGCGACCGGCCCATGGGTTGCAGGCGCGCGCTCGTTTTGTCAAAACCGGCCTCTGCTTGACCCATGGGAATCCAGCATAGGCGATGCGGGCTTCCGCATCAATGGTTTTGGCCAAGCCGGTGCCCCATGCAACGGGCCGCGGGGCGTGTCCGGAGACCCTTAGGCCGACTTCTTGAGGGTCCTGCCAACGATGGCTTGGGTCAGGGCGTCGATTACTTCGGCGTTGGCCAGCGGGTTGCGGATCAGGGTGAAATCGACGTCCCCGACCGGCGGGAGGTCGAAGCGCCGGGTGATGATTTTCAGGTCTTCCGGAACCAGCGACGACGGCATCACCGCGACGCCGATGCCGGCTCGGACCGCCGCCAGAACGCCGCTGATTTGCCGCGTGGTGCACGTGATACGCCAGGTCCGGCCATGGGATTCCAGGGCGTCGATGGCGAGTTTCCTGCTGAGGCTGGGGGAGGGGTAGGCGATCAGCGGTACCGGATTTCCGGGCTCCAGCGACGTCTGGTCCAACCCCACCCAGGAGAAGGAATCGTGCTGCACTACGGTGCCGTCCTTGGCTCCGGCCACCCACTTCACGAACACCAGGTCCAGCTGGCCGGCATTGAGCTTCCTGTAGAGCTGGTCGCTCTGCCCGACGGTGAGCTCGAGGTTGATCTGCGGATAGATCTGGCGAAATTCCCGCAGGATCCGGGGCAGCCCGGTAATGGCGAGGTCGTCCGCGGTGCCGAAGCGCAGCCGCCCGCGCATGGCGGAGCCGGAGAAGTAGCGCGAGGCGGCATCATGGGCGGACAGGATGGTGCGGGCGAACCCGGCCATGGCATCGCCGTTATCTGTCAGCCGGACATCGCGGGTGTCCCGCGTGACCAGGACCCGCTTGGCGGCCGCTTCAAGCTTGCGCACGTGCTGGCTGACGGTGGGCTGGGCTAACCCCAGCCGTTCAGCGGCCTTGGTGAAACTCAGTGTCTCCGCGACGGCGAGGAACGAGCGGAGCTGGGCGGGTTCGAACACGAAGGGCTCCTTGTGGGTCTCTGGTGCGTGGGCCGGGCGTGGCAGGTCCGAGCGGCTGTATTACGTTGCGCAATGCGAGTTATAGACGCAATAACCCTACATAATCATGGCCGGTCAGCCTAGCGTTAAGGGCATCCCAACCCGCCCGCTTACTTGAGGACACCCCTGTGGCACCCCCACCGCCATCGTCGGCAACCGTCAGCCAGCCCGTCATCGACTCCGCCAGTTCCGAAACCCAACCCATCGCCGTCGTCAGCGAACGGCTCCCCTGGAAACACACATTCATCTCCCTCAGGGTCCCCAACTTCCGCATCTTCGCCATCGGCCACTTTGTGGCGGTGATTGCGATCTGGATGCAGCGGATTGCCCAGGACTGGATGGTCCTGGAGCTGTCCGGTTCAGTGACCGCGGTGGGCATCACCGTGGCGTTGCAGTTTATGCCCTCGCTCATCCTGGGTCCATGGGGCGGCATGATGGCGGACCGGTTTGCCAAGCGGAAGATCCTCATTGTCTGTCAATGCCTGGCCGCGGTCCTGGCGACGGCTCTCGCTGTCCTCGCCCTCACTGGCGCAGTTCAGGTCTGGCACGTCTACGTCATTGCCCTGGTGCTGGGCCTGGTTACGGTGCTGGACCAGCCCGCGCGGCAGGTCTTCGTCAACGAACTGGTGGGGCCCAGGTACCTGCGCAATGCCATCAGCGTCAACTCCACCACGTTCCAGTTGGGCGGCCTGATCGGCCCGGCGCTCGCGGGCCTGATGCTGACCGCCGTCGGCGCCGGCTGGGCCTTCGCCGCAAATGCGCTGGCCTGCTGCTCCACGGTGGCCATGCTGCTGCTCCTACGGAAGGACCAGCTGTTCGTCAGCACCCCGGCGCCCAAGAAGAAGGGCATGCTGCGTGAAGGGCTGCGATACGCGCTGAGCAAACCCACCATTTACTGGCCGTGGCTGATGGCCGGGTTCATCGCCGTTTTCGCCATGAGCCTGCCGGTGCTGCTCGCAGCCTTTGCCGATCATGTGTTCGACGTCGGCGCCGGCGGCTACGGCCTGCTGAACGCCTTGGTCGCGCTGGGTGCCCTGTGCGGCGCCATCGCGTCAACCCGCCGCCGCCAGTTGCGGCTTCGCTCGGTGGTGTTTTGCGCCGGAATGTACGGCCTCATGCTGTGCCTGGCTGCGCTGGCGCCGTCGATGGTTTGGTTCAGCGTGGTGATGGTGTTGTCCGGCTTCTGGTGCCTGATGTTCCTGACCGGATCCAACCAGCTGGTCCAGGTCAGCTCGAACATGGGTATCCGCGGCCGCGTCATGAGCCTGTACATCATGGTGCTGATTGGCGGCCAGGCTATCGGCGGTCCCATGCTCGGCTGGATTGCCGAACACGCAGACCCGCACATAGCTCTGCTGGTGTCGGGCGGGGTACCGGCACTCGCCGCGTTGACCGTCGGGGTTGTCCTTGCCCGCAAGGGGGCGCTGAAACTTCGGGTAGACCTGAAGGACCGGCGCCACCCCGTGCGGATCGTCAGCCGTCCGGCGCCGGCCTAAGAAGCCAGCGGCGGCAGCCTGGTCCGCCTGCGGCTGCTAAAACCTGCCCGGGACCTAAGCAGGCAGGTGAGGGTACTCCGCCTGGCGCTGCTGGAACTCCAGGACGTCCTTGTTCAGGACCACGCCGTCGCGGATTTCGATGGCCCGGGAAATTGTTTCGTTCCCGTCCCACTCCTCCGGACCGCCGATGACCGTCTCCAGGAAAGGCAGCACGGCCTGGCTGATCTCCCAGCTGGACGAATTCCAGAGGTAGGAGGGGCTGTGGTCCACCGCGTAGTAGTTGATGTGGTTCCCGATGGTGAACATCGGTTCCGCGAACGTGGTGGACCGCGCCCAGCTGAAGCCCATGCCCTCGTCGCAGGACACGTCGACAATCAGGCTTCCAGGGCTGAACGCCTCCAGGTCCTCTGTTCGCAGGTAGGTGAGTGGATTATTGGGATCCTGCAGCGTGCAGTTAACTACGATGTCGCTCTCGGCCAGGAACGGAGCCAGCGGAACCCGGCCCCGCTCGGTGATGACCTGGCTCAGGAAGGGGGCCTCGTCGTCGTGATCAAACTGCACGATGTTGACCGAGTGGATCGGGGCGCCCACCGCGGCAACACCGCGGTTGGTCAGCACCTGGACGTCATGGATGCCGTGGGCATTCAGCGCGGTCACCGCGCCGCGGGCAGTGGCCCCAAAACCGATCACGACGGCGCTGAGGCGCCGTCCGTAATCGCCGGTTGAACCGGTCAGCGAAAGGGCGTGAAGGACTGAGCAGTATCCCGCGAGCTCATTGTTCTTATGGAACACGTGCAGGCCAAAGCCGCCGTCGCTGGCCCAGTGGTTCATTGCCTCAAAAGCGATCAGCGTGAGCTTCTTATCGATGGCCAGCTGGGTAATGGCGCGGTCCTGGACGCAGTGCGGCCAGCCCCAAAGGACCTGGCCATCGCGCAGCTCGGCCAGGTCCGCCGGCTGCGGCTTGGGCAGAAGTACGACGTCGGCCTCCGCCAGCAGCGCTTCCTTGGTGGCCATTTTCCCCACGAGGGTGGAGAGGTGGTCATCCGAGATGCCGAAGCGCTCGCCGTAGCCCTGCTCCAGGATCATGCGCTTGCGCACTTCGGGGTCAATCCGCTCGAAATGCAGGGGATGGATGGGGACGCGGCGCTCGTCGGGTTTCCGTGTGGATGCCAGGACGCCCAGGCTCAGCTGGGTTTTATGGCCACTCACTTCTTTTTGGCGGCCTTGCTGGACGTGATATCCAGGGAGCTGGCCGGCGCTGCGGCTGCCCGCTTGTCGGCACGCTTTTCCTTGATGGACTTGCCGGCTTTTTTGGATGCTGCTTGACGCGGGGACTTGTCAGCCATGTTTGCTCCTGTAGCGGAACCGAAGAGGTTCCTGACTTCTGACGATACACGGCAGCACCTAACGGGCCCCCGCGTGCGGACGGCAGGCAACACCCAGGCATCGGCCCGACAGGTTGCTCCGACAAGTGCTCCGACAGGTTGATCCGACAGGTTGATCCGACAGATTGCGCGGCGGTCATTGCGTCCGAGGGTTCCCAATGTGAAAATGACGCTCTGGGTACTGGGAAGGGCAGGCCCGCTTAGTCATCACGGGAACAGCACCATGGGAACCATCGAGATCCACAACACCGTCCTTATTCCCTGCAGCCGGCCGGAAGTTTACTCCTTCTGCGTCGACCCGCAGGCGCGCGCGGCAGTGCCTGGGCAGGAGGATCAAGTGCCGCGTTTCGAGGACCTGGTGACGGACCGGTCCTGGACCGAGACGCTGGAGAGCCGGACCGAAACGATTACGTGTTCCTATGTGGTGTATCCAGTGGCCGACAGCACGCGCATGACGGTCACCGCACACTACGATCCCAAGGGACTCGGGCGGGTATTTTCCGGAGCGAAGGAGGCCGCATACCGGAAACAGGAGGCCGCCCGGCTGGCTGCCCTCAAAAAGGCTTTGGAGCGCCAGGTGAGGCTGGGGACAAAAGGCTAGTCCCGGCGTCGTCCGCACCAAGTGTGCGGATCCCTGCAGAACTGTGCTGATCACGCTGTGGAGCGGCTGACGGGAATCGAACCCGCGTATCAAGCTTGGGAAGCTAGCGCTCTACCATTGAGCTACAGCCGCATGTGCCCCCGATTTGGGCGGGGCAGAACTTAGCTTAGCGCAGTTGGGCGGCCCCGCTGTCAACGACGCCCGCGATCCGGCCCGTGTCTGCAGGGGCACCCGGCGTCATCCAGTAACTCTTCAATAACGTACCCGTCCGTAGCTAGGTTCACGGCGAAACGTCTGACTACTCTGAACCGGATAGCTGCGGTGTCATGGGGGAGGCGGGCTATTGAAAGTCAGACGTCGAACAAAGGATTCCCATGGCCTTCGCAGAGCACGAGGTACTCATCCGTCGTGACGCGATGGCCGTTTACACTTTCTTGGTTGACGGGTTGAACCTTCCGCAGTGGCGGGACGGGATCCGCAGCATCGACCTCGCCACGGGGGCAGCCGGTACTAAGGGCGCCGTGTACCAGCAGACCCTGGCCGGCAGGTCCGGACGGCCCGTTGCCGGAGACTTCGAAATCACCCAGGCCCGGCCGGGTGCCGAAATACAATTCCAGGTCATCGCCGGACCAGCCAGGCCCTCCGGCGGCTATTACCTCAGCACTGAGCCGGACGGAACCAGGGTCAGGTTTGCCCTCGAGTTCCAGCCCAAGGGGATCAAAAGCCTCCTGAACACCATGGTCCAGCGGACCATGAAGGCCGAGGTGGCCCAGTTGGAGCGGCTCAAGCACGTCCTGGAACTCCAGCCGGCCACTTAGGCCGCGTTTCGGCGGCGGGTCCGTTCCGCCGTCGGGCATTCCAAGGCGTCACAGCCTGAAGCTTTCCCGCCCGCGGGCAGCAGTGGGCACCGCGCATGCGGTATTTTGGGAGGCGTGCTGATCTCTGACCGCGATATTCGTGCCGAAATAGACTCCCAACGGATTGTCCTTGAACCGTACGATGCGGTGATGGTCCAGCCGTCCTCGGTGGATGTACGCATTGACCGGTTTTTCCGGCTCTTCGACAACCACAAATACGCGCACATCGATCCCGCAGAAGAGCAGCCGGAGCTGACCCGCCTGGTGGAGGTCGAGGACGGTGAGCCGTTCATCCTGCACCCGGGGGAGTTCGTGCTCGGCTCCACGTACGAGACCGTGACCCTGCCGGATGACATTGCGGCACGCCTTGAAGGCAAGTCCTCACTGGGGCGCCTCGGCCTGCTCACCCACTCCACCGCCGGTTTCATCGACCCCGGATTCTCCGGGCATGTGACTCTGGAACTGTCCAACATGGCAACGCTGCCCATCAAGCTGTGGCCCGGCATGAAGATTGGCCAGCTGTGCTTCTTCCGGCTGACGTCCGCCGCGGAATTCCCGTATGGCTCCGGTGAGTACGGCAACCGGTACCAGGGCCAGCGTGGCCCGACCGCCAGCCGCAGCCACCTGAACTTCCACCGCACCCAGATTTAACCCCTCGGCGCGGAATTCGGGTCGGGCGGGACGGGCTGCGGGGAATTGGCGTCGGCGGCTAAGCCTGTGCGGGCACCCGGGCCGGGCGGCCAAAGGCCTTGACCGCCGGCTCCACGTAGCGGGCGGCCAGCGGCCCGATGATGGCCATGAGCAGGACGTAGGCGGTAGCCAGGGCGGCCAGTTCGTCAGGGACAACTCCGGAGGCAACGGCCAGGCCAGCGATAACAATGGAGAACTCGCCGCGGGCAATGAGGGCCGCACCCGCGCGGAAGCGTCCCGGGCGGGCGATTCCTGCCCGCTTGGCAGCCCAGATTCCGGTGACCATTTTCGTGACCGCGGTGATGATGGCCAGGACAAGGGCCCAGCCAAGGACCGGCGGAATGGATGTCGGATCAGTGTTCAGCCCGAAGGCCACAAAGAAAATCGCTGCAAACAGGTCGCGCAGCGGTTCAAGGATACGGGTGGCACTGTGGGCCGTGGCGCCCGATATAGCGATGCCGAGCATAAACGCCCCCACCGCCGCTGAGACCTGCATGGCGGATGCAACGCCGGCAACCAGCAACGCCGCCCCCAGCAGGTTCAGGAGGAATACCTCGGAGTTTTCGCTGTGGACGGCCTGGGACACCCGGTGGCCGTGCCGCAGGGCCACCATCAGGACTATGGTGACCACCGCCAGCGAAATCCCCACCGTGGTCAGCCCGCCGAGGAAACTGACCCCAGCCAGGGTGGCGGTGAGGATGGGCAGGTAGACGGCCATGGCGAGGTCTTCGAACACCAGGATCGACAGCACCACTGGGGTCTCGCGGTTACCGATCCGGCCGAGGTCCGTAATCACCTTGGCGGCGATCCCGGACGAGGAAATATACGTCACACCGCCCATCACCATCGCACCGACTGACCCCCAGCCCAGTAGCAGGGCCAGCGCGGCGCCTGGAACGAAATTCAGGACCAGGTCAAGGACACCGGCCTGCCAGGACCTGCGCAGACCGGTGAAAAGCTCGGCAGCCGTATATTCCAATCCGAGCATAAGCAGCAACAGGATGACGCCGATTTCACCCGAGAGGTGGGCGAATTCCTGGATGCCTTCGAGCTTCATCACCCCACCGGCGCCGAAGGCGAGACCGCCCACCAGGTACAGCGGGATGGGGGACATTCCGATCCGTCCGGCCAGCCTGGCCAACAGGCCAAGGCAGAACACAACGGCCCCCAGTTCAATGAGGGTCAGGGCCAGCGGGTCCATGTCGGCTATCCGTTGCGGAGGATCTCGGCGGCGTCGTCGAGGCCTTCTTGCGTACCGACGGCGACGAGCAGGTCACCCGAGTGAAGTACGACGTCGGGACCCGGCGACGGGAGCACCTCGCCTTCACGCATGATCGCCACGATGGAGACACCACAGCGCGTGCGGATGCACGCTTTGCCCATCGGCTGGTTCTGGAACGGGGAGTCCGGAGCGATGGAGAACTGCCTCGTGACGATGCCGGGGACATCCCTGTGCTCTTCCGTGAGCTTCATGGCCAGATGCTGTCCGCCCAGGAGGTTTCCCAGGGTGGCTGCTTCATCCCCGGTGAGGGGAATGGACGCCTGGCACGTGTCGGGATCATCCCAGGTGGAGACGATCAGCTCCGTCTGGCCTTCCCGCAGCTCCACGACGCCAATGCGGCGCCCTGAAGCAGTCATAAAATCCTTCCGCCGGCCAAGGCCGGGGAGGTCCGTCTCATCCACGTTCATAGCTCCAGCCTAATCCGCGGGCGGCTCTTTGGGGCGTGCGCCGCCCAAGTCGCGGCCGCGGGGGCCCAAGTTCGTCCGCGCGGGGTTAAAGGGCGCTGCCCTAGGCCGCGGGGACGACGGCGATGGGGGCCTTGTCCGGCGACTTGACCGGCAGCAGGACCAGCAGGCCGGCGAGCAGTACCACCATGATGCCCAGGATGCCCCAGCGCTGCGCCTCACCCGGTGCCACCAGGGGCGTGGCCAGCGCGATGCAGAGCGTGAACAGCGAAGGCGCCAGGAAACTGACGGCACGGCCGGTGGTGGCATACAGGCCAAAGAGCTCCCCGGACTCGCCGTGGGGTGCGAGCCTGGCAAGGTAGGCCCGCGAGGAGGACTGGGCCGGGCCGACGAAGAGGCAGAGGAACAGGCCAAAGATCCAGAAAGTGGTGCTGCCCGCCCACTGCATGCCAAAGAAGAAATAGTCTCCGTTGCCGAGCACCAGGATGGCGGTCCCGGCGATCAGCAGGCCCACCAGGGAACCGATGATGACGGCTTTTGGCCCCACCCGGTCATCCAGGAAGCCGCCAATGACGGCACCGACAGCCGCCACGACGTTGCCGAAGATGGCGAAGAAGATGACTTGGGAGAGTTCAAAGCCGAAGGTTCCGGCGGCGATGATCCCGCCGAAGGTAAACACCGCGGCCAGGCCGTCACGGAAGACCGCGCTGGCCAGCAGGAAATAGATGGTGTGCGGGCTGGTGGCGTAGATGGCCTTGATCCGGCGGACCAGCAGGTTGTAGGAGGCCAGGAAACCCAGGGACTTGGCCTGCCTGGGCCGCGGGAGTTCCGGAACGGCGAACAGGACCGGCAGCGCGAAGACGAAGAACCACAGGGCGGAGAACACGGCAACCAGGCGGATGTTGAGGCTGTCCTGGGTGGACGCCCCGAACCAGTCGAAGCTCGGCTGGACGAACAGTTGCAGGACAACAAGGAGGGCAACGATGCCGCCGAGGTAGCCGCTGGCCCAGCCGAAGCCGCTCACCTTTCCAATGTTCCTCGGGGTGGAGACCTGCGCGAGCATGGCGTTGTAGTTGACGCCGGCAAACTCGAAGAACACGTTTCCCAGTGCAATGAGGGACACGCCAAGCAACAGGAACTCCGGCCTCGGGAACACAAAGAAGCACAGTGCCGTCAGGATGGCGACGGCGGCCGTGTTGACTCCCAGCCACAGCTTCCGGCGTCCGCCTGCGTCCGAACGTTGCCCGGTCACCGGGGCGAGCACGGCGATGGCGAAGCCGGCTATGGCCAGCGCACCGCCCAGGACTGCCGAGGCCTGGTCCTCGCCGCCGAAGGCGTTGGAGGTCAGGTACACGGTGAAGACGAACGTGGTCATCACGGCATTGAAGGCGGCCGATCCCCAGTCCCAGGCGGCCCAGGCGAGGACGCGGCCCTTGCTGGTCGCCTTGTTTCCTGCTTCGAGTTCCGATGGCGGCTGCATGGCCTCAGGAGCGCTGGCGGTGTTCATAGGCTGAATCGTATCCGCCCGTGGCGAACAACCGGTGGACGATAACCCGGACAGCCGCCGAATCCTTCCACCCGGTCAACCCCGTGCGGCAGGAGTGCCTGTTGCACCTTGATAAACTGTGGGCACTGAAATCTTACGAATGACCGCCTGCTCTTACTTTTGACAATCGAATCCCTGACGTTGCGGAGATACCAGTGATCACAGTTCTTGCCGTGCACTTTGCGGTGGCTGCTGTGGCGCCATTTCTGTTCAGGGCCTGGGGGCGGAACGCGTTTTATGCGCTGGCTGCTGTCCCGGCGGCGTCATTCTTCTGGCTGTTGCTGCAGCACGGGGCCGTCTACTCGAACTCCGGCCCGGTTGACGAGGTATTCCCTTGGATTCCGGGCCTCAAGCTGGAGTTCGCCTTCCGGATGGACGCCCTTGCCTGGGTGATGTCGCTCCTGGTGCTGGGGGTCGGTGCCCTGGTGCTGGTCTACTGTGCGCGGTACTTCAAGAAAAAAGACCAGGACCTTGGTGGTTTCGGCGCCCAGCTCCTGGCCTTCGCCGGAGCCATGTTCGGCCTGGTGGTGGCGGACGACCTCCTCCTGCTGTTCATCTTCTGGGAACTCACCACCATCCTGTCCTACCTGCTGATTGGATTCGCCCGCACGCGGCTTGCCGCCCGCCGCTCCGCGCTGCAGGCACTGATGGTCACCACCGCCGGCGGTCTCGCCATGCTGGTGGGTCTGATCATGCTCGGCTACAGCGCGGGCACGTACCGGATCTCAGCAATCCTGGCGCAGTCTCCCGAGCTGGTAGCCGGGCCAACCGGCTCAGCGGTGGGTGCCGCCGTCGTCCTCATCCTGGTCGGTGCCATCACCAAATCCGCGCTGGTCCCCTTCCACTTCTGGCTTCCCGGTGCCATGGCTGCCCCCACGCCGGTCAGCGCCTACCTGCATGCCGCGGCGATGGTCAAAGCGGGCATCTACCTCGTGGCACGGCTGGCGCCCGGCTTCGCGGAAACCCCCTATTGGCAGCCGGTTGTCCTAGGGCTCGGGCTGGCCACCATGCTGGTGGGCGGGTACCGGGCGCTCCGCCAGACCGATATCAAGCTGATCCTTGCGTACGGCACCGTCAGCCAGCTGGGCTTCCTGACCATGGTGGTGGGCCTTGGCACCCCCGACGCCGCGCTGGCCGGACTTGCGATGCTGCTCGCTCACGGGCTGTTCAAGGCCACTCTGTTCCTGGTGGTAGGTATCATCGACCACCAGTCCGGGACCCGCGACGTCCGGAAGCTGTCCGGCGTCTTCACCTCGTCCCGGGCCCTCGGGATCGTGGCCGGCATCGGCGCCGCGTCCATGGCCGGCGTTCCGCTGCTCGCCGGGTTCGTGGCCAAGGAATCGGTCCTGGAAGCCTTCGTCCACCACGCGCAGAGCGGTCCGTGGGGCTTGGTGGTGCTCGCGGGCATCGTCCTGGGTTCCATCCTGACCTTCGCCTACAGCGCCCGTTTCATGTGGGGCGCCTTTGCCGCCAAGCCCGGAGTTGACCGGACCCCGTTCAAGGCCGTCCGGCCATCCTTCCTCGCCGCTCCTGCCCTTCTGAGCCTCCTGACCATCGTCTACGGCCTGTGGCCGGCACCGGTGGATGCGTGGATCCAGCCGTACGCCGCGCTGTTTGCCTCCACCGCGCCCGACGCCGGGACCCCAGCCGAGCAGGCAGGGCACCTTGCGCTGTGGCATGGCATGACCCCGGCCCTGGGTTTGACGGCTGTCACGTTCGCGCTGGGCCTGGCGATGTACTTTGGCCATACCCTGGTGGCGCGGGTGCAGGACCGCGTGCCGGGCTGGATCGACGCCGACCGCGCCTACCAGTACACCATCGGCGCGCTGGACGACACCGCTGTCTGGATCACCGGCCGCACCCAGCGTGGTTCGCTCTACTTCTACTTGGCGGTCATCCTTTCCGTGGCCTGCGTCCTGCCGCTCGTCGCCATGCTGGCCTCCAATAAGCCGCTCCCGGACAACCTCTATTTCATCGATCCCAATTCGCCGCTGCAGCTGGTGGCGGCCGCCGGCATCGTGATCGGCGCCCTCGCGGCCGTCAAGGCAAACAAGCGGTTCCTTGCGGTGTTGATGGTCTCGGTGACGGGCTACGGCATTGCCCTGATGTTCGCCCTGCAGGGTGCCCCGGACCTGGCACTCACCCAGATGCTGGTGGAAACCATCATTTTGGTGGCCTTTGTCCTTGCCATGCGCAGCCTGCCGGCAGAGCTCCGGGACCGCACCGGCGGCAAATACCGGGTGGTGCGCGTCATCATCGGGCTGGGCTTCGGCGTCACCATGATTTTTGCCGCCATCTACGCCATGGGCGCCCGGATTGCCACGCCCGTTTCGCTGGAATTCCCCCGCCTCGCCTACGAGGGCGGCGGTGGGCTGAACATCGTCAACGTGACCTTGGTGGACATCCGCGTCTGGGACACGTTTGGCGAAATTTCGGTCCTTGCCCTCGCCGCCACCGGTGTGGCCAGCCTGATCTTCGTCCGCGGCCGCGGAGACCGCATCCTGATGTCCGCCGATGTTGCCGAGGGCACCGTGGGCAGGCACCCCGGCGTCGATCCTGGCTCCCGTGACGCCGCCGCGCTGGCCATCAGCAGGAAGTTCGCCGCGTCCACCCGGGACGCCTGGATTGTGGCCGGCAGGACGCTGGCCCCGGAACGGCGTTCGATCATTTTCGAAGTGGTCACCAGGCTGATTTTCCACTCCATGATCATCTTCTCCCTGTACCTGCTGCTGGCGGGGCACAACCTGCCCGGCGGCGGTTTCGCCGGTGGACTCACCGCCGGCCTGGCGCTGACCATCCGCTACCTGGCCGGTGGCCGTTTTGAACTGCGGGAAGCCACCCCTATCAGCGCCGGGACCCTCCTGGGCATCGGACTTGCGACTGCTGCCGCCTCAGGCGTGGTGCCGCTCCTGCTAGGCGGCCAGGTCTTCCAGACGGCCATCATCGAACTGTGGCTGCCCGTTTTCGGCGACATCAAGTTCGTCACCTCCACTATCTTCGACATCGGCGTCTACATCGTGGTGGTGGGCCTGGTGCTGGACGTGCTGCGCAGCCTGGGGGCCGAGATCGATGAAAACGTCGAAACCCAAGCGACGGCCCCGGCCGAGGAACAGGAACCACTGGGCGTCCCTGCCGAAACCACAGCAAGGGGCCAGTCATGAGCGTCAACCTGACCCTCCTGGCCGTGATGGGGGCACTCTACGCCTGCGGGATCTACCTCCTCCTGGAACGCAGCCTGACCCGCGTCCTGCTGGGCCTGATGCTCCTCGCCAATGCCACGAATTTGCTGATCCTCGCCACTGGCGGGTATGCCGGCCTGGCGCCGTTCTACGCCAAGGACACGCCCGCGCAGGACTACAACGACCCCCTTCCGCAGGCGCTGATCCTTACGTCCATCGTCATCTCATTCGCGGTGACGGCTTTTATGTTGGGCATCATCTACCGCACCTGGGTCCTGGCCCGGCAGGATGAGATCCAGGACGACGTCGAGGACCTCCGCGTCGCCGAGACGCCCAGTTTCGACGCCGAGGACGACGCCGAGATCCCCATGGAGACCTCCGAGTTTCCCCTGACCATGGTCGGCGGCGACGGCCGTTCGGTGTCTGACCAGGCCTTGGCCCGGGCCGGCGGGGAATCGGCCGGGAGCACCATCGCGGCCGGTGCCAAGAGGATTGATGCCATCGACGCCGCGGCCGAAGAGCAGCCAGGCTCCCAAAACGTCACCCCAGGCCCCGAAGGAGGTGTGAAGTGAACATCGCAAGCTTTGCCCCGCTCGCCGTCGTACTTCCCATCCTTGGCGCCGCCCTGACCTTTGTGCTGATCCGGCACTCACGGGCGCAGCGGACCGTGAGCATCGCGCTGCTTTCCCTCACCCTCGCGCTCGAGTGCCTTCTCCTCGCCTCCGTCTGGGAAGGCGGTACCGCCGCGGTGAACATCGGCGGCTGGCTGCCGCCCTGGGGCATCGTGATGGTGGTGGACCAGTTCTCCTCCCTGATGCTGGTGGTTTCGTCGGCCGTGAGCCTCGCGGTGCTCGTGTACGCCACCGGGCAGGGCATGGCCGACGGCGACCACGACGCCCCCGTCTCGATCTTTCACCCGACCTACCTGATCCTGGTGGCCGGTGTGTCCAACGCCTTCCTGTCCGGTGACCTCTTCAACCTGTATGTGGGGTTCGAGATCCTGCTGACGGCAAGCTACGTCTTGATGACGCTGGGCGGCACCGGCCCCCGGATCCGTGCGGGCGTCACCTACGTGGTGGTGTCCGTGGTCTCCTCGGTGCTGTTCCTGATCTCCATCGCCATGGTTTACGGAGCCACCGGAACGGTGAACATGGCCGATCTCGCGATCAAGCTCGCAGACCTGGACCAAGGCACCAAAACCCTCCTGCACGTGATGCTGCTGGTGGCGTTCGGCATCAAGGCAGCCGTGTTCCCGCTGTCCTTCTGGCTGCCCGACTCATATCCCACCGCCCCGGCGCCGGTCACTGCAGTGTTCGCCGGCCTGCTCACCAAGGTGGGCGTCTACGCGATGGTCCGCACCGAGACGCTCCTGTTCCCCGGCGACTCGCTCAACACACCACTAATGGTGGCGGCGTTGCTCACCATGGTGGTGGGCATCCTTGGCGCCCTGGCGCAAAGCGACATCAAACGTCTGTTGTCCTTCACCCTGGTCAGCCACATCGGGTACATGGTGTTCGGCCTGGCAATGTCCTCAGTGGCCGGGCTGGGCGCGGCCGTGTTCTACGTGGCCCACCACATCACCATCCAGACCAGCCTCTTCCTGGTCACCGGCCTCATCGAACGCCGCGGCGGCAGCTCCTCCATTGACCGGCTGGCCGGGCTGGCCAAACTGTCGCCCCTGCTGGCACTGCTGTTCTTTATCCCGGCCATGAACCTGGCGGGGATACCGCCGTTCTCCGGATTCCTGGGGAAGGTGGGCCTCATGCAGGCCGGCATCGAGCTCGGCACGCCGTTGGCGTACACCCTGGTGATCGGAGGCGTGCTCACCAGCCTGCTGACCCTGCTGGCCGTCGCCAGGGTATGGAACCGCGCCTTCTGGCGCAAACCGTCCGACGCCGAGCACCCCGACCCCGTGCTTCTCGCCCCGCGCGAGACCTCCGATACCGGGCGCCGGGGAGGCCGCAACAACGTCACACTGCTGCCGCGCACCATGGTGGGCTCCACCTTCGGACTGGTGCTGCTGGGCGTCTCGCTCACGGTCTTTGCCGGTCCGCTGTTCAAGGTCTCGGACCAGGCCGCCGCTGACATGCTGGACAGGTCCTCCTACATCCAGGCTGTCCTGGGCGAAGAAACGGCGGTTCCCCTCATCCTGACCTCCGGAGGCGGCAAGTGAGCCGCCGGCGGATCTCCCTGCGCCAGGAGCTCCCGCTCCTGGTTTGGCTGGTCATCGTCTGGGGCGCGCTCTGGCAGGACTTCAGCCCGGGCAACCTCCTCTTCGGGGCCATCCTCGCTGTGGCCGTGGCCCGGATGTTCTACCTTCCCCCAGTGGAACTGAGCGGCCGCTTTAATGTCCTCCACGCAGTTCCCTTCGCGCTGATGTTCTTGGGGAAGGTGATGGCCGCGAGCTTCCAGGTGATGTACCTGGCGGCCGTCCGAGGCCCTTCGGTGCGGAACGCCGTCGTCGCCGTTCCGCTACGGAGCCATGAGGACCTGATGGTGACCGCCACCGGGCACGTCATCTCCCTGATTCCCGGATCCCTGGTGGTGGAGGTGGACCGCTCCACGTCCACGCTTTACCTCCACTGCCTGAACATCGGCACTCCGGAAGAGGTGGAGAGTCTCCGCCGGGAAGTCCGGGACATCGAAGCCGGGCTCATTCGGATCATGGGAAGCCAGGAAGAACTGGACGCAATCAGAGCGGAGGCTGCAGCATGATGGAGATCGTCCTGGCCGTCACGGCAGTCATCCTTTCGCTGGCGGCCGCCGGAGCCATCATCAGGATCGCGCGGGGGCCTTCGCTGCTGGACCGGGTGTTGGCCTCGGACGTGCTGCTGGCCATCCTCGGTGCGGCCTTATGCATCGACATGGCCGTGAACCGGCACCTGAACAACCTCATGCTGCTGGTGGCGTTGTCCATCATTGGGTTTATCGGCTCGGTGACCGTGGCCCGCTTCGTGGCAGACCGGCGGGAGCAGCCCCATGAGTCCTGAGCCCGCCGTGCTGGACATCGTCATTGACTCCGTGTCCGCCGTTTTCATGATCGTGGGCGCGCTGATGTCCTTGGCCGCCGCAGTGGGCCTGCTGCGGTTCCCTGATCTCCTGAGCCGGATGCACGCCGCCACCAAACCCCAGGTCCTGGGCCTGTTCCTGCTGCTGGCGTCCATCGGCCTGCAGTTGCGCACCGGGTGGGTGTGGCCGGTGCTGCTGGTGGCCTGGATCTTCCAGCTGCTGACCGTGCCCGTGTCTGCGCACATGGTGGGCCGGGCCGGTTACCGGACCAAGCACCTGCACCGCGAACTCCTCAGCTCCGACGAGCTCGAGGCCGTGGTGCAGAAAGCCGCCGCCAAAGCTTCCCGGGAGGATGCTTCCGACGGCGGCCGGCCGGACTGATCACAGCCCGGTTTTTCCTGCGCCTAGACGATGTCCTGGCTCTTGGCGAAGCGCGTGATGGCCCGCTGCGTGCCACGGTTGGCGAGGACCTGGATGATGGCGCTCACAGAGGCGGACACCAGCGCGAAGGTCAACGCGGTCCGCAGCGTGGTGGGGACATCGTCCTTGCCGCCCTTTGGTGGCTTCTTGCCGGTGGTCTTTTCCCAGATCGCGTCAACGGCCTTGGTGCCGGCGAACCCGGCAAGCAGGCTGATGCCCGTGCCCAGCAGCTTGATGAAGAAGTTCATTCCCGTGCTCCTTGCGTCGTGAATTCAGGACTTCTCCTAGCCTAGCGTCATCGTCCACCGTGACAGCCCCCTGCCGGGCCGCCTGAAGCCCCTCCGGCGGTTCGCTACGGACCCGGAACCAAGCCTTCCCACACCACGCTCCAGCTTGCCGGGAAGCCCGGGGCGTGCCGGTCCGGGCCGCCGTCCCACCCCGCCGCCATCAGGGCGACGGCGGCCAGGAGTCCGCCGTTTCCTGGCAGGTAGAGGGGAAGGGAATCTGTCTGCAGGTTGTGTCCGTTCGGCAGGACCGTGTTTTTCCCGGCCCCTTGCAGGAGGGCGTCGACGGCGGTTTCCGGGTCCTCCAGCCGTGCGGCGGTCATGGCCATCACGGGGTAGTCCCAGCCCCAGGTGCTGTCCCAGTCCCAGGTGGCCAGCACGTCGGCGAGCGTGGCGCGCATGATCTCCGGGTCGATCAGGCCTGTCTGCGGCAGCACGCCCAGTGCGCACAGCATGGACGGGTGGTCCGTGCGGATAGTGAAGGGTTCGACGTCGATCGCGGCGTAGACGCCGTTGACGGTCCGCGGGCGGACCATGCCGTCCGCAACGGCCTGCCAGTCCGGGCGGCCGGGAAGGCCGAGGCGTTCACGCCACGTGTTGGCGGTGCGGAGCGCCCATTGCCAGTACGCCAGCTCGAACGTGGGGTTGGTGACCGTCCCGCGGATGGCTTCATAACTTTCCTGGGCGGGGATCAGCGGAGGCCCAAGCTCAAAGCCACGTGCCGTGGGGTGCGCGAAGCTTGCCATGAACTCGGCGGTTTCGAACACGATCTCCGAAAATTCCTCCAGCAATTCCCGCGAGGGCACCGCCCGATACGCCAGCTCGGCCAGGTGGATGGGGTGCGGCTGCTGCCAGATCAGGAAGGTGCCGATCGGGCTGGGGCTTTCGCGCCCGTCCGGTCCCACCTGCTTGGGCCAGCGGACGCCGTCGTACCCTTGGGCCTTGGCCGTCTGCCGCGCGGACTCAAGGATGGTTCGGTACCAGCGGAGGCTGGGGAGCAGCAGTTCCGTGCGGTTCCAGTGGGCGAAATGCGCGGCGTGCCACCAGTGCATCTCCAGGTGGAAGCGTCCCCGCCAGGAGTTGCACACCAGCCCGGTCTCCTGTGGTGGCAGGGACCCGGCGCAGTTGATCGCCGTGAGGTACTGGGACAGGACGATCCTGCGCTCAAGTTCAGCCGCCCGCGGGTCGGGTGTGCCATGGAGTTCGACGGCGCCGCCGGACTGCCAGAACTTCGGCCAGTGGTCGCGGGAGGCCTGGGCGACGGCGGTTCCAGTCCCAGTCGAGGGTGCGCCGCCAGAGCTGCGCAGGATGCATTCGCCCTGCCCGGTGCTGGTGAACTGGACGGCCAGGTCAAGGACGTCCTGGCCGGCGTCGGCGCCAAGCAGCAGGTTATGGGCCCCCGACTGGTCCAGCCGGAGGTTCCTCCCGGACACCGTCACCTGGTACCCCGATCCGTCCAGGTCGCGGTCCACCGTCCAGTGCTGGAGGCCGTCCGCTCCGCCCGCTGGTTCCGCCAAGGTAGTGGTGTGGTCCGCGGGACGGTTCCAGTCCGCGGCGTCATGCCACGCCTCGGACCCATAGGGGAAGGCGAACGTGACCACCAGCCCGTGCTGGAGGGCCGCGGACTCCACGATCAGGCCGATCTGGTCCCGGTCCGGATGGCAGGCGGTGGTGACCTTGACGGGATGGCCCCGGAGGCTGAACGTGCTGGTGACCGTCCCGGTCCAGAGGTCCAGGGTCTGGACGGGGTCGACGACGTCTGCCGCGGTGAGCGGCCGTGGCGCCCCGGCCCGATCCGTCCACGCGAACCCGATCCGGCCCAGGTCCAGGCGGTGCGGGTTCGCCCGCAGCCAGGTCTCGGCGCGGGACGCCTTAGTCTCCCGGCCGTCCACGATATCGCCCACCATGTCCAGGTAAGGGACCGGGCCCCGCGCGGAATCGTACAGAACCGTGGAACTGGCCAGGCTGTACTCCTCGGCCGCGGGGACGGAGTGCCAGCCCCATTGGGACTGCGAGCCGAGCAGCGTGCCGGGCGGCCCTCCTACGGGGTACTCGGCCGGGAGGCTCTGGAGCCCGGTGAGGTCTACCGTGAAGCAGAACTCGCCGTTGCCCACGGAAACCGGACTCCGGGGATCAAGGCTCCGCTGCTCCACGTTATGCCTGCGGACCAGGGCTTGACGGTCGATGGTGTGCTGGCTGCTCAAATGCCCGCCCTCCTGAAGGCTGCCGGATCTGACGGCGGCTTCCACGGCTGCGCCAGTGAGAAAACGCTTTCCGGATCGACTTCATCCTCGTGTCGTCAGGGGGAGCGTGTCAACTTCGGGAGTGTCAGGAAGCCCGACCCTGGGCCGCGCTCATTCGGCCCGCATGGACCCCAGGATTTCGCGCAGGGCCTCCACCACGAGGTCGTGGTCCTGCTGCTGCGGCAGCCCGGAAACGGTGACAGTGGCTACCGCACCCACCCCGGCCACGTACACCGGGAAGGAGCCGCCGTGTGGTGCGTAGGTGGACTCGTCGAACCACCCGTGGTCCTCGATCCGCCCGCCGTGCAGCCTGCCGCGGAGTCCCACCAGCAATGACGGGATCTCATACCGGGCGGCGGTGCGCTGCTTGGCCCTGATCCAGTGCTCGTTGTCCGGCGTGGCACCATCCAAGGCCACGTGGAAGAGCACTTGCTCGCCCTTGGTGATGTCGATCGCGATGGGAAGCCGCCGCGTCTTCCCCAGCTCCACCAGGAGCAACCCCAGATTGAGGGAATCGTCCTTGGTGAAATGCGGAAACTGCAGCTCGGTGATCTCGGCCTCGATCCGGTCAATCAGGGCCTCGAGCAGGCCTGATGGCTGGGGCAGCCTTGAGTCGGGATTGAACGCAGTCACAGTCGGGTTGTTGGCAGTCATGGCCCACAATCTACCGCCCCAGCGGTGTAAACTGGACCACGCCCATCAGGGCAGAATATTCAAAGACCAGCTTTATTAACGACAGGGGAGCGCCGCCGTCGGGCATCACTGGCATTGCCAGGGAACCGCAGGTGGGCGCTGAGAGTGCGGGACAGCCGCAGACCCTCGAACCTGATCCGGTTAGTACCGGCGCAAGGGAGTCGAGTTCTCGAAGTGTGCGGTAACCGGTGGCAAGCCGACCGCCGGAACACTTTCCCCTCCTGTTCCTCAGGAGGATCACATGAGCACTGCAGCAATCAAAAAGACCGGCTACACCTGGCGCATCGTTGACATCGTGGTGGCCGCCCTCATCGCCATCGCCGGCGGCGTGATCTTCTGGGCGTGGTCCCAGGGCGCCGCCGCGGTTTCGCCGCCCATGAACGCCGTCTACCCGCCGCTGACCGGCCTCATCGCCGGCGGCTGGATGATCCCCGCCGTGCTGGGCATGCTGATCATCCGCAAGCCGGGCGCCGCGCTCTTCTGCGAAACGGTGGCCGCCATGGGTGAACTGATCATGGGCTCGCCGTACGGCGCCTCCGTGCTGTTTTCCGGCTTCGTCCAGGGCCTGGGTGCCGAGATCATCTTCGCCATCTTCGTCTACAAGAAGTTCAACCTGCCCGTCGCGCTGCTGGCCGGCGCTGCGGCCGGGCTGTTCTGCGGCCTGAACGACTCCTTCGCCCCCTGGGGCTGGAACATCGCCTACGCCGCCGGTGACAAGCTCGCGTACATCGTATTTACCGCCATCTCGGGCGCGATCATCGCCGGCGCGCTGTCCTGGATCGCCACGCGCGGCCTGGCCAGGACCGGTGTGCTGAGCTCCTTCGCGTCCCGCAAGGCTGCGTCGGAGCCCGTCTTCTCCTAATGCCCGCAGCCTACGACGACGGCACAGCCGCTGCGATGCGGCCCGCCGCCGTCACTGCCCGCGGTTGGGGGTGGCGGCACGCAGGCCGGTCCCGGCCTGCTGTCCACGCCCTGGACCTGGACATCAAGCCCGGGGAGCGTGTGCTCCTGCTGGGCCCGTCAGGGGCGGGCAAATCCACGCTGCTCCACGCTCTCGCGGGGGTGCTGGGGGATGTGAACGACGACGGCGAAGCAGGCGATTCCGACGAATCCGGTTCGCTGCGGATCGATGGCGCTTCCCCCCGTGAGCGGCGCGGCCGCGCCGGGCTGGTGCAGCAGGATCCCGAAACGCAGGTGGTCCTCTCCCGGCTCGGCGACGACGTCGCCTTCGGTGCCGAGAACCTCGCCGTGCCGCGCGATGCGATCTGGGCGCGCGTGCACGAGGCGCTTGACGACGTCGGGCTCTCCCACCTGCCGCTGGACCACCCGACGTCGGCCCTTTCCGGCGGGCAGAAGCAGCGCCTGGCGCTCGCCGGCATCCTGGCCATGCGGCCCGGGCTGATCCTCTTGGACGAGCCCACGGCCAACCTGGATCCCACCGGGGTCCTCGAGGTCCGCGACGCCGTGGGACGCTGCCTGGACAAGACCGGGGCCACGCTGGTTGTGGTGGAGCACCGCGTGTCCGTCTGGAAGGACCTCGTGGACCGGATCGTGGTGCTGCAGCCAGGCTCCGCAACCGATCCCGCAGTGCTGCTGGACGGGCCGCCGGACCAGGTCCTCGCCGAGGCGAGGGACATGCTGATTGCTGCCGGTGTGTGGGTCCCCGGCTTTGTTCCGGCCACGCGGAACCGGACTTCCGGCGGCTCCGGGGACCTGCTGCTGGCGGCCGAGGACCTTGCCGTTTCGCGGGAGCGGCCTCGCCGCCGCCGCTTCAAAGCGATCCCTCCGGTTCCGGTCCAGCAGGGCATCTCGGCGCAGGTGCGCGCCGGGCAGGCGCTCACCATCACAGGTCCGAACGGTGCGGGAAAATCCACGTTCGCGCTGACCCTGGCCGGCCTGCTGGCACCCGTAGGGGGAAACGTTTCGGCCACCGTGGACCTGAGTCAGGGCGCAGGCATCGACCCCTACAAATGGAAGGCCGACCAGCTGATCGCCCGCATCGGAACCGTCTTCCAGGAGCCAGAGCACCAGTTTGTCACCGGCAATGTCCTGGACGAGCTGATGTTCGGCCCCAGGCATCTTGGCCACGGCGAGGAACGGGTGGATGAGCTCCTCCAGCGGCTTCGGCTGACCGAACTCGTGGACGCCAACCCTTACACGCTCTCCGGCGGGGAGAAGCGCCGGCTGTCCGTGGCCACGGTGCTCGCCGCCCACCCGCAGGTGCTGGTCCTGGACGAGCCAACCTTCGGCCAGGACGCCAACACCTGGGCCGAGCTCGCGTCCTTCCTCTCCGAACTGCTCGACGCCGGCACCGCCGTGGTATCCGTAACACACGATGCCGAATTCAGCACGGCCCTGGGCGGCGCCGAGCTCCGGCTGGGCACCACCGAAGCGGTGGCCCCATGAGGCAGGAACTGACACTGCGGGGGAACCAAGCACTGCTGACCCGTGCCAATCCGCTGAGCAAGTTCGCCGCCGTCGTCTTCATGACCGTGGTGCTGGCGCTGTCCATCGACTGGGTCTCCGCCTCCGTGGCGCTCTTCTGCGAGCTGCTGCTCTTCCCGCTCGCAGGACTGACCCTGACGCTGCTGTGGCAGCGCGGCTGGCCGCTGATCCTGGCGGCCGCCGTGGGTGGCTGGAGCACCTCGATTTTGGCTCCGGACAGCGGAAGGATACTGCTCGACGTCGGCATCTGGTCCATGAGCGAAGGCTCCCTGGAGCTGGGGCTGGGCTTTATGCTCCGCGGCTTGGCGATCGCGTTGCCGGCCGTCCTCCTCATGAGCTGCACCGATCCCACCGACCTCGCCGATGCGCTGGCCCAGAAGGCCCGGCTGTCGCACCGGTTCGTGCTGGGGACGCTCGCGGCCATGCGGCTTGTTGGCCTGATGGCCGAGGAGTGGCAGACCATTGGGATGGCCCGGCGCGCCCGCGGCGTTGGCTCGCGCGGCAACCCGGCGCAACGGATGAAAGCCACCCTGGGCCAGAGTTTCGGCCTCCTGGTCCAGGCCATCCGCAGGGCGTCACGGCTCGCGGTCACCATGGAAGCGCGTGGCTTCGGCGGCGGGGACCGGACCTGGGCACGTGAATCCACCTACAGCAGGCTCGACGTGTGGGTCCTGGCAGGCGGGGCCCTGATGGCCACGGCGGCCGTGGCCGCCGCCGTGTTTGCCGGCACGTGGAGTTTTGTCGGCGGCTAGTCCTGGAGAGAACGTGTGGCGTTCATCGGGAAGTAGCCGCCGTCAGCGTGACGCTCAGATGCAGGAGTGGTTGTAGTCGAATTCCCCGGACACGAACTGGGTGAGTGCGACCTTGCCGCCGGCGGTGAGCGGGGCATCCGAGCAGATCGCCTTGGCCCCTGTTGCGGTGCGGGCACCTGCCAGCCAGCTGGGCAGGGTGTAAAGGCTGCTGGAGTTGCTGACAGTGCCTACGATCTGTCCCCACTGGTACCCGCTGGAGTAGATGCCGACGTCGGCGCCGATGCCGTGGAAGAAATCGGTCATGCCCTCGAGGACTGCGCGGTTCCAGTTCCTGTTGCCCGACCATGAGTTGCCGGTTTCGACGTCGAGCCACCATACATACTCCGAGGGCTTGCTGATGCCACGGAGGTACGCGTCGTCGTAGGCCTTGGCATAGCCGTACATGTAGGAGCAGGCTTCGGTAACCTCCGGATCGTCAGTGCTGTTCCTTGCGCAGTCACCGTACGGATTGTGGACCGGCTTTGCGGCGGGGTAGTCATTGTTGGTGGGCCACCACGAGCCTGTCAGTCCGGGATTGGCTGTATTGACGTAGAGCGCAACGGTTGGCTGGGCGGTGGGGTTTTCTGCGCGGTCCCCGTTGGCGTCGATGGCGTTCGCCCACTTCAACTGCTCCGCGAGGCAAGGGTTCGTTGCGTTGGCACGGCCGTTGTTGACCCCGACAATGGCGAAGGCCGCGCCCCTGGGGAGTTGTTTGTTGCACTGTGGCCAGGAGACGTCGTTGCCCAGCAGCGATGGGCTGCCTTCGCCGGGGGATTGCACTGCGGCAACCGGGGGCGCGAACAGCATGCCAAACACCAGGGCCAGGCCGATCGCCAGGGCGCAAGGCATCAGCCTCAGCGCACCCGTTGAGGTGGGTAACGTTCCCGGCACAGCTCTGTGCATGGGACCTCCGTCCTAGCCCGGCGGGCAGGTCTTTTCAGTCTCCTCTTTCCCAGCGACGCGGGTCAAGGGCGGCCGCGGGCAGCCAAGGCTATCGCATGAGGTGGGTACTTTACGATCCGGATCTCCCAACTCAGACTGCATGCGTGGCAAAATAGCTCATTTATGATATTTTTTTCATATGACTCAGGAAACTGCTGAACACGTTGCCGCAACGCTCCGGGAGGCCCGCAGCCAGAAAGGCTGGACCCAGGGACAGCTGGCCGCCGAGCTTGGAACCAGCCAAAGTGCCGTCGCACGGATGGAACAGGGGAAACAGAACCTGAGCCTGAAAATGATCCAGCGGCTGGAGGCCATTTTCGGTCTCAGCATTGTCAAAGTGGGCACATCCCAGATGACGCATCTGCGGGTCGAGGGTGCCCGCACGCTGTCCGGGTCGGTGGACGTGAACAGCAGCAAGAACGCCGGCGTCGCGCTGCTCTGTGCCAGCCTCATCAACCGCGGCACCACGGTCCTGCGCCGCCTGGCCCGGATTGAGGAAGTCAATCGAATCGTCGAGGTCCTGAGCAGCATAGGCGTCGAGTGCACCTGGCTCAACGACACCGACCTCCAGCTCCGCCGCCCCGCCGCACTGGACCTGGCGGCCATGGATGTGGAAGCGGCACGCCGCACGCGGAGCGTCATTATGCTGCTCGGTCCGCTCCTGGACGAGGCCGGGGAATACCGCCTTCCCTACGCTGGCGGCTGTGATCTGGGCACCCGCACAGTGGAGCCGCACATGCAGGCGCTGCGCCAGTTTGGGCTTTCGGTGGAGGCCACCGCTGGTTTCTACGCGGTCCAGGCGCCGGAAGAGGACACCCTCGACCGCTCCTTCGTGCTGACTGAGCGCGGTGACACGGTCACCGAGAACGCGATCATGGCAGCGGCCCACCGCCGCGGCACTACCGTGATCCGGAACGCAAGCCCCAACTACATGGTCCAGGATCTCTGTTTCTACCTGCAGATGCTGGGAGTGAGCATCGACGGCGTGGGCACCACCACCTTGAAGATCACCGGGCAGCCGCACATCGACGTCGACATTGAATATTTCCCATCCGAGGATCCCATCGAGGCGATGAGCCTGATCACGGCCGGCATCGTCACCAACTCGGAGGTGACCATCCGCCGCGTCCCCATCGAGTTCATGGAAATTGAGCTGGCAACGCTGGGGCAGATGGGCCAGAAGCTGGAGGTTTCCGGAGAGTACATGGCCCGCAATGGCCGAACCCGCCTGGTGGATGTCACCACCAAGCCGTCCGAGCTGCGGGCGCCCGAGGACAAAATCCACCCCATGCCGTTCCCCGGGCTGAACATCGATAACCTGCCGTTCTTTGCGGTGATCGCGGCCAACGCCGAGGGCCAAACCATGATCCACGACTGGGTTTACGAGAACCGGGCCATCTACCTCACGGAGCTGAACCGGTTGGGTGCCCAAGTGCAGCTCCTGGACCCGCACCGGATCTACGTCACGGGACCCACACGTTGGCGCGCGGCGGAGGTGGGCTGCCCGCCGGCACTCCGCCCGGCCGCTTGCCTGCTGCTGGCCATGCTGGCGGCCCGCGGCGTCTCCGAGCTGCGGAACATCTACGTGATCGAGCGCGGCTATGAGGACCTGGCCGAGCGGTTGAACACCATCGGGGCGAAAATCGAGTACTTCCAGGACTGATTGTGAACGATTCTGCTCCATCATTCGGGGCGCCTGTCCGTTAGCCTGCGGAATCCCGGGGTTGCGGGCCCGCGCAGACGAAATGATGGGGCAGGATCCGTCACCCGCGGGGACGCCCACGTTCCAGCACAGCGCGGATTTCCTTCAGGACCGTCTCCGGATTGTTCCAGATCTGCTCCGGAGCGTAGCTCAGGACAGAGTAGCCCTGGACCTGGGCGACGTTGGACCGGGACATATCCTTGCGCCAGGCCGCTCGTGAACTGTGGAACTGGAAGCCATTGATTTCGACAATCAGCCAACCGTCGATCAGGATGTCCACGCGCCCTACACCTGGTATCTGGACCTGCCTGCGGAACGCTAGCCCTGCCGATTCGAAAAGAAGTCTGGCACTGATCTCCGGTACCGACTCGGATAAGCCGTCTGCCTTCGCCAAACGCTTCCGCGCGGTTCCGAAATACTTGGCTGTCAGTTCGGATTCGAGGAGTGCGCGGTGAATCCCGTGCTGTTGCATGGCGGACTGCGCGATTGCCACAGCGTCGACTTCCGGGAGGCAGGTCAACGCGTGGATGACCGTGTCTTCAGGGCTGGCGATGGGCAGGCGCTGGTGTTGTTCGAAGCGGAGGCGGCCGTGCCTGGGGCGACACTTGCTGCGCCTGTGTCGGCTGGCCAGGTGCAGCCCGCCGGGCCTGTCTTTGAGCCATAGCCCGTAGTAGGACGCGCTCGAGGCGCAAGTCAGGAGCGAATCGTCGATGATTGCCTGCCTGAATTCGGGGTTCGCATCCGGTAGTGCCCAGACCCCTTTTCTGGGCTGGATGGCTCCGGCCGTTCCCAGGCTCCGCACGTCGCGGGCTGAGTACCCTTCCCGCCGCAGCGTGCCAACCCGCGCCACGCCGCCCAGGGATATCAAAAAGTCCAAAGGATCCATGGATCGAGCTAGCCACGGTTTTGCCCGCGCCTGGCCGGTAGAGCGTCGCTATGTGGACAACCCCAACTGTGGAGGAGCTGTCCCCCCGGGGATTTTGCACCATCATTCGCCGGGACCAGGACAACGCGCCTGGCCTTCAGGGCCCTCGTTGTCCCAAAGCAGGAATGATGGAGCAGAATGCGTCGAATAGTTCGCGCTTCGTCATGATCGGCCCCAACCCCGCCAAGCGTGCGGCGTTGAAGCAGAATAGAGGCATGCGAACATTCGGCGTCGAGGAAGAGCTCCTGATCGTTGATCCGGACACAGGGGCGCCCCTTGCTCTGGCGGATGCCCTGCTGTCCGGCCGGCGGCTTGCGGCCGACGACGCACCGGAGAATCCGCATGCGCTGGAGACCCAAGACAAGACCGTATACGACGACGACGAGCTGGGCCTGAGCGCCGAGCTCAAGCTTGAGCAGATCGAGACCCAGACGCGGCCGTGCCTCCAGTACTCCGAACTGCTGCCGCAGATCCGGGCGGGGCGGCTGCTGGCCGATCAGGCCGCGCTCAAGAATGGCGCCAGGGTTGCCGCGCTGGCCACGTCGCCGCTCGGCTCCACCACCCACACCACCCCGGACCCGCGGTATGCACGCATGCTGGAACGGTACGGCCTGACCGCGCAGGAGCAGCTGACGTGCGGCTTCCACGTCCATACGTTCATCGAATCACCCGATGAGGGCGTAGCCGTGCTGGACAGGATCCGGGACAAGCTGGCCGTCCTCACCGCCTTGAGTGCCAACTCGCCCTTCTGGAATGGGATGCCTACAGGATTTGAGAGCTACCGGACGCAGGCCTGGAACCGGTGGCCCACGTCCGGTCCCGCGGGCATTTACGGCACGTACTCCGCGTACCGGCGAGTGGTGACGCGCCTGTTGGACAGTGGCGTGATGCTGGACGAGGGCATGCTCTACTTTGATGCCCGCCTGTCCCGGAACCACCCCACTGTGGAGGTCCGCGTGGCCGACGTCTGCATGCGCGCGGAGGACGCCGCCCTGATCGCGGTATTGGTGCGGGCCATGGTTGAATCGGCCAGCAGGGAATGGCGCGACGGCGTCGAGCCGGCGCCGGTCCCCACCGTCCTTCTCCGGATGGCCGCGTGGCAGGCAAGCAGCAGCGGATTGGGTGGTGAACTGCTGGATTTCGGTACGTTCAGGCCTGCCCCCGCCGTCGATGTGGTGCGATCCCTGGTGGATTACCTCGCGCCGGTCCTCCAGGAACAAGGGGAGCTGTCCCTGGCCCGGCAGGGCGTTGAGGACATCATTGCCCGCGGTACCGGGTCGGCTGAACAGCGTAGGGTCTGGGACTCGGTGCTGGAAAAATCACCGCCCGACGACGGCGGGTTGGCTGCGGTAGTCTCCTACGCCGTGGGCATCACAATGCGCGGAACGTCCGGGCTGCCCGAGGTCGATGCTGCCCCCGAACTGCTAAGGGTGCGCCAGTCCTAGCCTCCCGGCGTCCGCTGTGTCCGCAACCGGGGCAGCGGGTTCTTCATAACGCATGAGCTGGGCGCCCACCGCGGCCTCCACCAGGTAGAAAACAAACGGCGGGATGTCCTTTGTCCCTGCCAGGATGGCGCCGAAGGCGGGAGCACTCGCCGCCGCCGTGATGCCGGTCCAGGGTTTCAACGGCGACAGCAGGAGGCCTGCACCCAAGGCGGCCAGCGCGCCGATGTGGAGGCCGGAGTAGGTCAGGAACGGCCAGCTGGGACCCCTCCGGTACGCGAACTTGTCCAAATCCGATGCCCGGTCCGCAAGGGCAACAACGAACAGGGGTGCGCCCGCGACGAGGGCGGCCGCTGCACCGGTGGCGAGGGTCTTCGCGGGGCCGGATCTGAGGGCCTGGGCGAATCGGACGAAGCCGATGGGCACCGCTGCGGTCCCTGCGGCGGCGAGGAACTGCCCGGCGATCCATGGCCCCCGGCTGCGCTGCAGCATGGCCAGCCGCGCTGCCGGGTCCTGGGTGGCGTGCACCATTCCCACGAAGGAAATGCCCACGCCCCAACAGCAGCTGGCCGCAACGATGACTGTTCCGGCCTTCTGATACGGCCTGTTGCCCCGCAGTGCCTGCTTCCCGTGCATGGCTGCCTCCCGGTCCGGCGGATGCGATGGCCCAGCTCAGCGCGTAGTGACCATGAAGCTACGCCGACGTGCCGCCGTGCGTAGTGACCATGAAGCTACGCCGACGTGCCGCCGTGGTCAACAGGGTTAAGGCCAGCGGGGCCCGCCATCATGCACCGATCGCCAGTCGCACGCCCAAGCCCAGCATCACGACGGCGATCAGGCCGTCGAGGACGCGCCAGGAGGACGGGCGAGCAAAGAACGGGCGCAGGACCCGGGCGCCGAACCCCAGCGCGCTGAACCACGCAATGCTGGCGACGATGGCACCGGCCCCAAACCACCAGCGCAGATCCTGGGCCTGCTGGTTGGCCACCGAACCGAGCAGCAGGACGGTATCCAGGTAGACGTGCGGGTTGAGCCAGGTCAGGGCCAGGACCGTGGAGATGGCCGCCCCGGCGCTGAGGGCCGGATGTTGTCCCGAAGCTGTGAGCGCGCCGGGGCGGATCGCCCTGCGGGCGGCCATGGCACCGTATCCCAGCAGGAAAATGGCGCCGGCGTAGCGCGCCACGTCCACTACTACCGGGTTAGCGTGAATGAGTGCCCCGATCCCGGCGATCCCAGCGGCGATGAGCAGCGCGTCGGAGACACTGCAGACCAGCACGACGGCGGCTACGTGCTCACCCCGGATGCCCTGCCGGAGGACAAACGCGTTTTGGCTGCCGATAGCCACGATGAGGGCAAGCCCGGTGCCGAAGCCGAGCACGATGGGGGCCAGAAGTGCAGTCAGATCCATGTCATCCAACGTACGGCGGACCATATGATTACTCCAGCTAAATATTTTTACGTCTCCTAAGGATTGCTAATGAGAACCTTTCAGCTGGAACAGCTCCGGACGTTTGCCGCGGTGGTGGAGGAAGGAACCCTGGAGGCCGCAGCCAGGACCCTGGTGGTCACGCCCTCGGCAGTTTCCCAGCGGCTCAAGGCAATGGAGGATACGGCCGGACAGATCCTATTCCAGCGGACCAATCCCGTGCGGCCCACCCAGGCAGGGGAAGCGGTCCTTCGGTTCGCCCGGCAGGTCCGTCAACTGGAGTGGGATGCGTCGCGGGAGCTCGGCGAGAGCAGCGACAGGCCGGGCACGCCCATTCCCCTGGTCGTGAACGCAGATTCGCTGTCCACGTGGTTCCTGCCCGCGCTCGCAGGCCTTCCACCGGAGCTCGGCGCATTCTTTGAAATCCACAGGGAAGACGAACAGCATTCCACGCAGCTACTGCGCGCCGGGACGGTGATGGCCGCTGTGACGGCCAGTCCGGACCCGGTGCAGGGCTGCAGCGTGGCACTGCTGGGAGCCTTGAGATACCGCGCGGTCGCCAGTCCCGGCTATGTCCGGCGATGGTGGCCGGACGGCCCTGACCTCAGGGCCGGCAGCCTTGCCCCGGTGATGGACTTTGACCGCAAGGACGACCTGCAGGACGGGTTCTTTCGCAACCTGACCGGAACGGAACTGAACGCACCGCGGCACTATGTGCCGACGTCGGCAGAGTTCGCGCAGGCAATCCGCCTGGGATTGGGGTGGGGGCTGTTGCCGGAGCAGCAGTGCCTGGCCGACATTCGGGGCGCCGCACTCATCGAACTGGCCCCGGCGCACCCTGTCGATGTGGCCTTGTATTGGCAGCGGTGGAAGATCGACTCCCCGGTGCTCAACCAGCTCTCCGACGCAGTCCGGGAGACGGCGTTCCGGCAACTCCGCCAACCCGGGGCCTGACCAGCCGCATCCGCCGTGCCCACAACAGCTGATGCATTGGGAAAGGTGCCATGCCATACTCAGGCCGTGACGTCGTCGTACTCGTTCCGTGCCGAATTGTGGCTCTACCCGGGAGAAGCCGGATGGCACTTCCTCACCCTCCCGGAGGTCATTGCCGACGACCTCCGCGAGGAAGCGGCTCCGCTCCGGAAGGGCTTCGGCTCGGTCAAAGTCACAGCCGAAATTTCCGGCCACACGTGGCAAACTTCGGTCTTCCCGGACGGCAAATCCGGCTCGTACCTGCTGCCGGTGAAGAAAGCGATCAGGACTGCGGCCCGCATCAGCGCAGGGGACACAGTAGCTGTTAACCTCGAAATCCAGCCCGGGTAGCAGGAACGTAGCGGGGGATCGACTGTTGGTGCCGGCCGAAGCAACCATCCAGACCTCCGACCCGGAAGTGGGACCCGGCCAGTACCTGAAGATCGAGACCACAGCGGTATACGCCGCCGGAGTCGCTTTGGGGGACCCCGGAGGAGGCGGTCGTTCGGTGGAGTGGCTGGACAAATCTTCGGACCAGCTTTATGTCCCAGCCGACCATGCCTCCGAATGGATCTGGAACCGCGAAGCCCGCATCCCAACGACGTTCTTCAGCGAGGAAGCTAAAGCAGAGGCCACCAAATACCAGCAATCCCAGTCTGAAAACCCCCACGGCGCGGGAGAACTGCTCCGGGCACCGGGAGGTAACTTCTACGGAGTACCGCGGCTGCTGTTCGCCGGCTTGCCCCTGGAGGAAGGCGTGAAGACTCTGCCCCGCGACCCCCAGGCACTCCTGGACACCATTCGACAGCGAGGCAAACAAGGCAGGCCGGAAGCCGAAACGCTGGAAAGCATCGCCGCCGCCCTGCAGACCGGAGTCGTCCCGGCGGACCTTCGCGCTGCACTGTACAAAGCGGCCGCGCTCATTCCCGGAGTCACCGTCGTAGACAAGGAGGCGAACCTTGATGGCAAGGTAGGCACAGCGATCGGGATCGAGCATCCGGACAGGGAAACGCGGACGGACATCATCATTGATCCCGACACAGGGCTGCTGATCGGAGAACGAGTGGTCACGCTGACACCTGGCGAGACCTTCCCAGCCGGAACAGCGACCGCTTGGACCTCGGTTGAGACCTCAGTGGTCAATTCCGCCCCGTAAGCAGGCGCCGATCAGATCTGCTTGAGCGCCTGTTCCAGGTCGCGGATGAGGTCGTCCGCGTCCTCAAGGCCCACGGACAGCCGCACCACGCCGTCGCTGAGCCCGATAGCGGCGCGGCCTTCGGGACCCATGGCACGGTGGGTGGTGGTGGCCGGGTGCGTGATGAGGGACTTGGCATCGCCCAGGTTGTTGGAGATGTCGATGATCCGCAGCGCGTCCAGCAGCGCAAAGGCGGCGTCCTTGCCGGAGCGGCCGTCCGTCGTCGCGAGCTCCAGGGTGAGCACGGTCCCGCCGGCCTTCATCTGCTTGGCCGCGAGCTCGTACTGCGGGTGCGATTTCAGCATGGGGTACTTGACCCAGCTGACGGCAGGCTGCTGTTCGAGCCATTCGGCCAGCCGCAGTGCCGTGGCTGAGGAATGGTTCACGCGCAGGGCCATGGTTTCCAAGCCCTTGGTAAGTACCCAGGCGTTGAAGGCCGACAGCGACGGGCCGGTGTGCCGCATGAGCTGCTTGACCGGCCCGTCGATGAATTCCTTGGTGCCCAGGATGGCGCCGCCCATGACTCGGCCCTGGCCGTCGATGTGCTTGGTGCCCGAGTACACAATCACGTCCGCGCCGAGCTGGCCGCAGCGCTGCAGCAGGGGTGTGGCAAAGACGTTGTCGACGACGACGGTAGCGCCGGCGGCGTGCGCCAGTTCGCTGACCGCGGCGATGTCCACGATTTCCTGCATCGGGTTGGACGGCGATTCGAAGAACACTGCCGTGGTGGGCTCCGACAGGGCCGCACGCCACTGCTCCAGGTCCGGTCCGTCGACGAACACCGTCTCAACACCCCAGCGGGGCAGGATCTCGTTCAGGATCACAAAGCAGGAGCCGAACAGTGAGCGGGCTGCCACTACGCGGTCGCCAGCGGCCAGCAGGGCACCCAGGGCGGTGAACACGGCGGACATTCCCGACGCCGTTGCGAAGCACGCCTCAGTGCCTTCGAGCAGGCGGAGCCGTTCCTGGAAGGTGGCCACGGACGGGTTGCCGTAGCGGGAGTAGACAAAGCGCTCGTCCTCGCCGGTGAAGGCGCGCTCCGCTGCGGCGGCGGACTCGTAGACGAATCCGGAGTTCAGGAACACCGGTTCGGTGGTCTCCTGGAAGTTGGTGCGGTCCAGCCCGCCGCGGACGGCCTGGGTGTCAGGGCTCCAGCCGGCGGCATCTTCGTTGAAGGTCACTTAGTTCTTTCCCAGGTTGGTTGGCAGGCCGCGGTTCTTCCAGCCGTTGACGGTGCGCTCGCCGTAGCGGTCCGGTTCGCCTTCGAAGCCCTCCAGGACGTTGTAGGAGGTGAAGCCGGCTTGGGTTGCGGCGATGGCAGCGGAGACGGAGCGCTGGCCTGAGCGGCAGATGAACAGGAGTTCGGTGCCGGTGTCCTCCGGCGCCTGCTGCCTCAGGTCGGTGAGGAACTCGGGGTTGGGGATGCCGCCGGGGAACGTCCACTGGATGAACAGGGGGTCGTTGTCGGTTGCCTTGGTGTCAGGGATGCCGATGTGCGCCCACTCACCCTCGGTGCGGACATCCACCAGGATGGCGCCCTGCTCCAGCTTGGTCCAGGCTTCCTGCGGGGTGAGGTCTCCGGCGTAGCTCACGCGTGGCCCTCGCCTTCGAACTCAAGGTCTTCCACAGCGGTGGCGACGGCGGCGTCCGCACTGGCGATGGCGGCCGGGAGGATGAGTGCCTGCGCCACAATCACCTGGCCGCCGTTGGACGTGGCAGCCGGGCTGCCGTGCAGGACATAGCCTTCGGCCAGGGCGGTGGAAATCCGCTCACAGAAATTACGGTCGTCCGGGCCTGTGATGAGCCGGTACGACAGTTTTTCTTCAGGGGCAGGTGCGTCAGACACGACGGATCTCCTTCTCTCACGCTTGCAACTCGAATGTCGATATGCCGAGTATTCACCTGAGGCACCCCGCCGCGAAAGGGAGGGTTGCCGACCGGCCAGTCAGGGCTTGGCGCCGGTTCTCATTACTCCTCAAAAACGTAACACTTGGCCCGCCTGGCCGCACCGCCGCCGTCGTCATGTTCCGTAACCAACACGTGCTTCCGCGGCCGTCACCCGGACGGGACAATCAGTCCATGGGGAAATCTGGGCGGGGACTGGCTGTATTCGCGCGTTTGAGGACTGCCGCTGCATTCCTCGTACTGGCCACGGTGGCCACGGGGTTGAGTGGTTGCCGGGACGTCTTCGCGCCGCCGCCCTGCATGCCGCCCGCGTACACAGTCACGCCGTCGGAAGCCAAACCCGGTGAGCAGGTTACGGTCAGCGCGCAGGACACCAACTGCGATGCGCGCTACGGGCAGAACGCGCAGGTCCAGGTGACGGTGCGGGACGCCTTTGGATCGCTGATGCTGGAGGAACTCGCACCCATGAGCGACGACGGCGCGTTTACTTTTGTGTTCACCGTCCCGCCGGGCGCGGCTCCCGGCAAGGCGGCAGTGGGGGCGCACCCGTACAACCTGGATTGGTGCGACGACACCGGGGTTAACAACCGGGCCGGCGCGGGGCCCAGGACGCTTGTTCTGGTCTCGTGTGCCGAGCGCCTGGTGCCGTTGCTAATACTGGCGGGTACCGGGGCCTGAGCAGCGGCGACGCCCGTGGGGACGGGCGTCAGGCCCTGAGGATGAGGGCCTCGCCCTGGCCGCCGCCGCCGCACAAGGCCACGACGCCGATGCCGCCGCCGCGCCGTTTCAACGCCAGGGCCTGGTGCAGGACCAGCCGTGCCCCCGAGGCGCCGACGGGGTGGCCCAGCGCGATCGCCCCGCCCTCGGCGTTGATCTTCTCCGCAGAAATGCCAAGGTCCTGGGCTGACTGGATGATCACCGAGGCGAACGCTTCGTTGATTTCCACCAAGTCCAGGTCCTCCACCGAAATCCCTTCTGCGCGGAGTGCTCTTTCGATGGCGCGGGACGGCTGGGAATGTAAAGAGCCGTCCGGCCCGGCCGTCTGCCCGTGGGCGGCGATCTCGGCAATCCAGGTGAGCCCCGCCCGTTCGGCGGCCGCCTTGCTGGCCACCACGACGGCGGCCGCGCCGTCGGAGAGGGGAGAGGCGGAACCTGCGGTGATGGTGGCTGAGTCGGCCGTGGAGAAGGCGGGCATAAGCGCCGCCAGGGCCTCCGCCGTCGTGCCCGGCCGGATCCCCTCATCGGCATCGACGGTGACGGCAGGGCCGCGGCGCTGCGGGATATACAGGGGAACGATCTCTTCGGCGAGCAGTCCCGCATTCCGCGCGGCTTCGGCCCTCTGGTGGGAGCGGGCGGCAACTTCGTCCTGCTCCCCGCGGCTGATGCCGCGCTCGGCATTGCCGGCATCGGTGGCGGCGCCCTGCAGGATTCCGGAGATGGGATCCTGGAGGGCGTCGTGGTTCAGGGAATCGACCAGCGGGGTATCGCCGATGGCCACGCCGGTACGCAGGCGGGGCAGCAGGTGCGGGGCGTTGGTCATGGATTCCTGGCCGGCGGCCACGACGAAATCAGCCTCCCCGGCGCGGATCATCCGTGCCGCGTCGATCACGGCGGTCAGCCCGGAGAGGCAGAGTTTGTTGATGGTGACCGTGGGGACATCCCAGCCGATGCCTGCCCCCAGGCTTGCCTGCCGGGCCGGTCCCTGGCCGGCTCCTGCCTGGATGACCTGCCCCACGATTACCGCATGTACCTGCCCCGGCGCCACACCTGCGCGTTCCAGCGCATGGCGGATCGCATGTGCGCCCAGTTCGCTGGAGGAGAGGGAAGACAGGCTGCCGCGGAAACGGCCGAAAGGGGTGCGGGCACCTCCGAGGATGACGGCAGTGCGGTCCTCGTGGGCCGGGAACGTGTTGGCCGTGGCGTCGTTGACCATGATGCTGCCTTTCGGTGGAGGCGAGGCCCGGGCCACGTCTATGCGCGCCCGCGGTGCATTTTCCTCAAGCATGTCACGGGCGGTGGCGGTGCGGGAATGGAACGCAGGAAGGGCCGGGTGGTCCCGGCCCTTCCAGTGCTGCCAGCCAGCCGGTCGCCTGCGCCCGCTTCTTCGGGACCGCAGGATCTAGGCGGGATGGACGTTGTCAGGTGGCTGTTTCGGCGGTGAGGCTGTTCACGTCGCAGCCTGGTGTGATGCCCTCGCCAGCACGGCGGCCATGAGCTCAGAGGTGGTTGCCAGGACGCGGGAGCCCCGGCACTGCGAGCAGCTGACGGCGGCCGCCAAAGTGTTCTTGCGTGCATCGAGAACCACCACCGAGTCCACCGCCAGGTAGGAATCGGTGTCACAGTCTGCGCACCACGGCCGCCCGCCCCGTGGCTGGAAAGAATCCCGTGGCAGGTAAGTGCAGAAGGGTTTCTCCATGGGCTTAGACCAGGCCGGGGTAACTCGTCAGTATGTAATCAGCTGCTGCCGGGCCCTTCATGCGCAGGCCGTTTTGGTCGGGGTTGATCCGGCGGGACATGGCAGCCCAGAAAGTGGTTTCGGCGCGGGGGGTCTGCTGGTTGAGGAAACACCAGCTGGTGTAAAGGCCATACAGGGGATCGCGGGCAAGGGTGACATCAGGTTCACCGACGCACGTTGTAGCTTCGCGGAGGAATTTGTCGAACTGCGAATGTGCCATGATCGGCTTCTCTTTCGCCAGGTGCAGTTGGTGCCGCCGTTCGGCTACAGCAGCGCGAACCTCAACGCCGTGCACGTGGGCATTCAGGGGTATTCGTGTGCCAGGACGGAGTCCGGACTGGCTAAGAGTTTGATTTGGCTGGCCTGTCCAGCCAGCAACGCGGTCCCTTGTCTGAAACCCGCGCCTACATTTTGCTCTACAACGTAGACTTTACGCGTAGACTACGTATTAGGCAAGCGTCTTTATTTTTACTATCCCAGCCGACGCTACAACGCACAGGATGGAATCCCATGCCCTCCCCGAAGAGTCCGGAGAATGAAATGGCGAGCCCCAAGCCGCGCCTGAGCAGGGAACTGGTGCTCTCCGCGGCCTTGGAACTCGTGGATTCCGAGGGCCTCGACTCGCTGACGATGCGCCGCTTGGGGCAGGTGCTGGAACGCGATCCAATGAGCCTCTACCGCTACGCAGAGAACCGCGCCGCCCTGCTGGACGGGGTGTCCGAGATGGTCCTCAATGAGCTCGCCATCTTCCCGGCCGATCCCGACTGGAAGGCGCAGCTGCGCCGCATTGCCCACGACCTGCGGCTCCTGGCACTCCGCCACCCAAACGTTATTCCCCTGCTGGTGACACGGCCGCTCTCCACGCCCCTGGGCCTGCGGCCGTTGGGTACCGTGCGGCCATTGGAGCAGATCCTGGGCTTGCTGATCGACGCCGGGTTCACGCCCACGGATGCCTTGCACGTGTACCGGGCGTACTACGGCTTCCTCTACGGCCACATCCTCAACGAGCTCCAGGAGTTCATCGTGGACCCGGAGGAAAACGAAGCCCTCCTACGGCTGGGGCTGCATCGCTTGCCGGCCAAGGACTTCCCCCGGCTCCGGGCATTGGCGCCGGTCTTGGCTGATTACGACGGCGAGGCGGAACTCGATCAGGGGATCACCATTCTGCTGTCCGGGCTGGAGACCCAACTTTCCCGGGCAATCGCCGCAACACCATGAGCTTGCGGCGCCAATGAACTCGGCAGCGCGCCGTCGTACTACTCGAATGAAGCGCGACGGCGGTCGGACAGCCTTGTGTTCCAGACGTCCGGTTTGTTGACCTTGAAACGGCGCCCGGTCAGGGCGCGCGGTGTGAGCCGTACGTAGTGGTTCTTCGCGCCAGGGTGCCAGGGCTCCAGGTTGAGGTTGTCCACGGCGGCCTTGTCTTCCGGGTCCTCGATCACTTCAATGTCGCCGCGGGCCACCACGCTCCAGGCTGTTTCTGTGTGCGGGTCATAACCATCACATTCCAGCGCTGCCGGCTTCTCCGTCAGCGCTGCCCAAAGCTTGGTAACTCCGGAGGTCCGGAACACGAGGCTCCGGCGGTCCAGCACGAAATTCACCGGAAAGATCTCAGGATGGTCGTCCACGATGACGGCGATCCGCCCCAGGGTCTCATCGGCCAGCAGTTCCCAGCACTCGTCGAACGTCAATTTGTCATCAGGCACTTCGGTGGAGGTCATGGACCACACCCTACGGCTCCTGCGGCCGGTCCAAAAGGGGGTTGTGCCCGCCCGGTTGGGAGCTGCGCCCCGCTTCCGGCAGCGGCCGGTTCCGCGGGCGCGGCGGGGGAACCTGCAAAAAGTCGAAGGCTCCCCGCCGCATCCGAGGGTTAGCGCGTTGAGGTGTCGATGACGAACCGGTAGCGCACGTCGGACGCCAGCACGCGTTCGTAGGCGTCGTTGATCTTGCTCGCCGGGATGACCTCGATCTCGGCGCCGAGGTTGTGTTCGGCGCAGAAGTCGAGCATTTCCTGGGTCTCGCGGATGCCGCCGATCGCTGATCCGGCGAAGGAGCGCCGTCCCAGGATCAGTGAGAAGACGTTGACCGGGAGCGGCTCGGCCGGAGCGCCCACGTTCACCAGGGCGCCGTCGAGGGTCAGCAGCTGCAGGTAGGCGCTGATGTCGATCGGTGCGCTGACGGTGTTGATGATCAGGTCGAACGTGTTGGCCAGGTCCGTGAACGTGGTTTCGTCGCTTGTGGCGTAGTAGTGGTCCGCGCCGAGCCTCAGCCCGTCCTCCTGCTTTTTCAGCGACTGGGAGAGCACCGTGACCTCCGCGCCCATGGCATGCGCGAGTTTGACGGCCATGTGGCCGAGGCCGCCAAGGCCGACGACGGCGACCTTCTTACCGGGGCCCGCGCCCCAGTGCCGCAGCGGGGAGTACGTAGTGATGCCCGCGCACAGCAGGGGAGCGGCGGCGTCGAGCTCGATCCCTTCCGGGATGGTGACCACGAAGTCCTCGGTCACCACCACGTGCGTGGAGTAGCCGCCCTGGGTGATGGTGCCGTCGCGGTCCACGGCGCCGTACGTGCCGGTCATGCCGTTGAGGCAGTACTGCTCCTCGCCCTTTTGGCAGTTGACGCATTCGCGGCAGGAGTTGACCATGCAGCCCACGCCCACCCGATCGCCCACGGCGTGCTTGGTGACGGCGGAACCGACCTCCGTGACGATGCCGGCGATTTCATGGCCGGGCGCCAGCGGGTACTGCTGGGGTCCCCAGTCGCCGCGGACGGTGTGGATATCTGAGTGGCAGATGCCGGCAAACTTGATCTCGATCAGGACGTCATGGGCGCCGACATCGCGGCGTTCGATGGTGGTGGGGATGAGGTCGCCCGTTGCGGACGGGGCAGCGTAAGCATTAGCGGTAAGCATTGTTCTCCGTAAGTTGGGTATGGGATCGCTTCGTTGGGTGGAAGATATCGCTACTTAATCAGCAAACCCTCTGGCGCAGCTGGGTGGAAGGCCCTGCTGGTACAGGTACTGGCAGAGCCTCCCACGGGAACACGGGGCAGCCCTCGCCTGAAAGTGTGCGCGGCCGTCCTGGCAGGCAGACAGGCACGCAGGCAGGCACGCAGGCAGGCCTATTGGATCCCGGCGAACAGCTCGCTCAGTTCGGCCGTCAGCTGCTTCTGGACGGCTGGCGTTCCAATTTCCTTGCCGTCAATGTGGTTCACGGGAGCAAGCAGCCGGATGCTGGAAATGAGCCAGACGGCATCGGCATCCAGGAGGTCCTGCGGCTCCAAGGGGCCGTAGCCAAGTTCCCACCCCGCGGCTTTGGCGGCGGTGAAGAGCGCACCCTGGGATGTCCCGGCAAGAATGCCGCTGTCCAGTTGCGGCGTGATGAGCCTCTTGATGGTGCGGCTGCCTGCGGCGCCGCCGTCGTCGGACGTTTCCACGTGCGCGAGCAGCACGGTGGAAGTGGGACCCTCCAGGACGCGTCCGTCGGAGGACGTGAAGATGACGTCGTCGGCGCCCAGTTTGTGGGCATGCCGCAACGCCGCCATGTTCACCGCGTAGGACAGGGTTTTGGCGCCCATCAGCAGCCATGGCGCGCGTTCGGCAACGCCACTGTCATAACCGCGGTCCAGCAGGATGACGTCGATTCCGGTTTCGCGCTGGCGGCGGCTGGCGGCGCCTACGGGGGACACCTGGACCCAGCATGTGGGAGTGGCGGCGCCCTCCACTCCGCGCGTCACCACCAGCTTCACCACGAGTTCGTCCTCCGCCGGTGAGGATGCGGGATGCTGGGTCCGGTGTTCCTCCACGGCTGTTCCGATGGCCGCGCGCCATTGGTCCTGGCCTGGAATCACCAGGTCCAGTGCCTCCGCCGAACCTTCCAGCCGGTTCAAATGCGCTTGGAGCTTCCGCACTGCTCCGCCCACGGCCAGCATGGTCTCGAAAACACCGTCACCGCGCGTTGCCCCCTGGTCAGTGGCCATCAGTTGGGGCTGTGAGGCGTCGGCCAGCCGGCCGGCAGGGAACTCGGAATCCAGGAAAACGAGCACCACGGAAGCAGGAGAAGTCATGGCTCCAGCTTAGTCCGGCTGCCCGCGGCTAAGCTGTGGTCATCGCCCTGGCCGGAACCCGTCCGGAGGGCGCACACAGTCCGGGGGTTCTGAAGTGTTGTGGCCGTTTTCCCTTGCCGGCACCGTGCCGGGTTGGCTGACCCTGCTGCTGGCCGCCGCCGACCTGGTGATCCGGGTGGCGGCCCTGGGCATCATCCCCGGCAACCGGCGTCCCACCACCGCCATGGCCTGGCTGCTTGTCATCTTCTTTGTCCCCTTCGTGGGACTGGTCCTGTTCCTACTGTTCGGCAACTTCAAGCTCTCCAGCCGCCGCCGCGAACAGCAGGAGACCGTCAACGCCAGGGTGCGTTCGGGCATCTCCGCGCTCGCCGACGTCGAAAGTGAATACCCGGGACCGGAATGGGTCACCTCCGCCGGAGAGCTGAACCGCAGGCTGGGCTCCCTTCCCATGGTGGACGGCAACTCGGTGGACCTCATTCCCGGCTATCCGGACTCGATCCTGGCCATGACCGAGGCGGTGAGCAAAGCCAAAAAGTTCATCAACGCCGAGTTCTACATCATGAGCACGGACCACATCACCGATGACCTGCTCACCGCGATGGAAGAAGCTGCTGAGCGGGGCGTTGAAGTCCGGGTGCTTTTCGACCACATCGGCACCCTGCGGATCAAGGGCTACCGCAAGCTGCTCAAACGGCTTCGGGCAGGAAAAATCCAGTGGAAGCGCATGCTCCCGCTGTTGCCCATCCACGGTCAGTGGCGCCGGCCGGACCTGCGCAACCACCGCAAGATCATGGTGATCGACGGCGAACTCGCCTTCACTGGCTCGCAGAACCTGATCGAGCCCTCCTACAACAACCCCAAGCACCGCAAGGCGGGCCGCGAATGGGTGGAGCTGATGGCCTGCCTGCGCGGTCCCATCGTCACCACGCTCAACGTGGTCTTTGCCACCGACTGGCTCAGCGAAACCGACGAGTCCCTGGAACACCAGCTGCAGCTTCCGGCCAACCCGGCTCCCGGAAACGTCACCGCACAGGTGGTTCCTAGCGGGCCGGGGTTCATCACCGAAAACAACCTGCGGCTGTTCACCACGCTGATCTACTCCGCCCAGCACCGGATCTCCATCTGCAGCCCCTACTTCGTGCCCGACGACTCGCTGCTTTACGCCATCACGACGGCGGCGCAGCGGGGCGTGGACGTGGAACTGTTCGTCTCCGAGAAGGGGGACCAGTTCCTGGTGCACCACGCGCAGCAGTCCTACTATGAGGCGTTGCTGGAAGCTGGAGTGAAGATCTACCTCTACAGGGCTCCTTTTGTGCTCCACGCCAAGCACTTCACGATCGACGACGAAGTGGCGGTCCTGGGCTCGAGCAACATGGACATGCGTTCGTTCTCGCTGAACATGGAAGTGTCCGTGATGCTCCTGGGCGCGGAAATCGTCAATGAGATGCGCGCGGTGGAGGACACCTACCGCGACATCTCCCATGAGCTCAGGCTCGAGGACTGGCTGAACCGGCCGCTCGCCGCCCGCTACATCGATAACGTCGCCAGGCTGACCGCAACTGTCCAGTAACCCCAGGTTCAGGAATCGGGGAAGTCGGCGCCCAGCGCGGACAGCACACCGAAGGCCTTAACCCGGATTTCGTCGTACTCCTCGTCCGGAACGGAGTCCGAGGTGATGGCACCGCCGACGCCGAGAGTCAGTTCCGCCGTTGCCGCATCACCGCTGCCGTCCCCGGCGGCGGAATTGATCACCAAGGTGCGGATGGCAACGGCCAGGTCCGTGGCGCCGTTCAGCGAAAAGTAGCCGATGGCCCCGGAATACAGGCCCCGCGGCCCCTGCTCCAACCGGTCGAGGATGGCCATGGTGCTGATCTTCGGGGCGCCGGTCATCGACCCCGCCGGGAAGCACGCCGCCACCGCTTCGGCCCGCGGCGATCCAGGCAGCAGCTGGGCGTCGATAGTGCTGACCATTTGGTGCACGGTGGCGTAGCTTTCGATCGCGCACAGCCTGCTGACCGTGACGGACCCGGGTTCGGCGAAGTGGCTGAGGTCGTTCCGCAGCAGGTCCACGATCATGATGTTCTCTGCCCGGTCCTTGAGTGAGGTTTCCAGGTCGCGGCGCAGCTGCGCGTCCCGCGCGGGATCTGATGCCCGGCGGCGGGTGCCCTTGATCGGCTCGGCCCGCATGCCGCCGTCGGAAGCTATCTTCAGGAACCGTTCCGGCGACGTGCTGGCCACGGTCAACCCGCCAAACCGCAAGTAGCTGGCGAAGGGGGCGGGGTTCCTGCGGCGCAGGGCCAGGTAGGTGGCCCAGGGCGCAGCCTCAGCCGCAGGCACCTGTGCCGTGAGCGTGGTGGTGAGGCAGACCTCGTAGGAGTTTCCTTCCCCGATCTCGTGCTGGGCGGCCGCAATTTTGTGTTTGTAGTCGAGTTCGGTGTCGCGGCTGCTGAACACCGGTGGACGGACGACGGCGTTGCTGCCGCCTGCGCGGTCCGTCATCCCGGCGTCGTCGCGGGCTGCTTCCGGCGCTGCTGCCGGAGCCGCCGTGGACACGGCGGCGCGTGCCGATGCGAGCCAGCTGCCTGCATCCGATGATTCGAGGGCGAGCAGCCAAACTGTGCCCTCGGCGTGGTCCAGGACAACAGCCCTTCCGGCGAAGATCAGGGCGGCATCCGGGGTTGGAGCGGCAACATCCGTGCCGCCCGTCTCGCGCTTGAGTTCGTAGCCCAGGCATCCCAGCCAGCCGAGCGCAAAGTCACCGGGATAATCGTCCGGGGTGCGGACCGCCCGGCGGCCCCAAACCGTGTCCAGCCAGCGGAAGAACGGGCCCGGCACGCGTGCGGTGGCGCTGCCTGCGGCGATGAGGCTCTCGCCTGACCGGTGCGTGACCACCTGGCCGAACATGCCGCCGTCGTCCGCCAGGATACTGAAGCGGCTGCGCTCCGCTGCCGGGGAAGGCCCAAACGGCGGGGCGGACGGGGCGTTCGAGGAGTCCAGCCATACCGCGTTGCGCGAGCTGCCGTACAAGTCCGCGAACAGCGCGGCCGCGTCTGGCCGGCAGTCCAGCCGTTCCGTGCGGAGCCTCAGGCCGCGCCTTGCGGACAGTTCGGGGATCAGCACGGTTGCCAGCGAGGGGAGGTAGGGCAGGAGCTGCAGGACATCGGTGGGCGCGGAGTCGTCTGCCTCGTTCAGGACGCGGATGTCTGCGTGGGCCGGGACGTCGTCGCCAGCAAGCCAGGCGTCTTCCTGGGCCGCCCACTGATCCCAGAACGGCTCGTACGTTCCTCCGTCACGGTCCAGCGCCCGGGTCCGGCGGACATCGTCCGGCGAATCAGCCCAGACAACGGCATCCAGCATGAGGCGGGCTTCGGCTGCCGCGGAGCCGACTCCCTCGATGATGACGATCTCGGCGGGCAGCGTGACACGGGTGTCGCCGTCGTAATGTTTTTCCCAGTCCCAGCTTGTCCACGTGGCGCGGTCGCCGCGGCTCAGGGGGGTGAGGACCGTGGAGACATAGCGCTCGATACCGGCTGCGAGGCCGTTCCAGCCGGGGTAGATGTCCTCCAGGTGGAAGAGCGAGACCTTGTGGTGGTTCCGGAGCCGCGCGGCCAGTTCGATGGCTAGTGTGGTTTTCCCTGCGCCGGATCGCCCGTCGACGGCGATGATCACAGGTGCGGGGGTCATGAAATAGAGCGTACCTGCTGCTCCTGCTGCCTGCTCCGGTCGCGGCTCCGGATGACGGACCGGACGTGCTCAATGATCCCCGGCAGGGCGGTCTGGATCTGGTGCCACACGACGTCGAAGTCAGCCTGGCCGCCGTACCAGGGGTCCTCGATGCCCTGGTCCAGCAGGTCTTTGCTGGCTACTTTCGGATCGAAGCTGCGCAGCATCCGCACTTTATCCATGGATTCCTGGTCCGGAGCGTTTTCGCGCAGCCAGGCGTAGTGGTCGATGTCCAGGGCGAGGATCAGGTCCCGTTCGCCGAACCAGCCCGCCTGCCACTCGCGGGCAATGTGCCGGTCGGAGGTGAGCTTCGTGGCTGCGAGCCGGCGGGCTGCCCTCGGATCGATGGGGCGCCCGGCCTCATAGCCTGTGGTCCCTGCAGAGTCCACCGTCACCTCGCCGTCAAGCCCGGACGCTTCAAGCGCCGCAGCCAGCATCAGCTCGGCCATGGGGGACCGGCAAATGTTCCCGGTGCAGACGGCAATGATCCGGTATGGGCTCGACGATGAGTTCATGGTGCTAAGCATGCGGGATACCGCCGCTCTTGGCTAGCCGGTTTTCGGCATGTTTCACGGATTCGTAAAGAGAATTGCATAAATGGTCACGATGCGGTTGCAGTGTGCTTCTTTTGAACCACAATCAAGCGGTTGGTCAGTGGATCAGGGCGAGGAGAATGCCCACGGCCACGAACAAAATGCCAAAGATCCGGTTGAGGATCTGCTGTCCGCGGGCGGTGTGGGTAAATCGCTGGAACGACTTGGCAGCAGTGGCGAAGAAGAACCACATGACGAGGATGTCAATGACTACGACGGTCGCCGTCAACACGAGATACTGCGGGAGCAGCGGCTGTTCGGGCCGGATGAACTGCGGCATGAATGCAAGGAAAAAGACGATGGCCTTGGGGTTCAGCAGGTTGACCCACAGACCGCGCCGGAACATGGACCCCGCGGGCTCGTTCCGGAGCGACTCGGCAGCCTCCTGGTCGGGTTGGGGTTTGCTCAGGAACTGGCGGATGCCCAGGTACACCAGGTAGGCCGCTCCGGCGTAGCGGATCACGTTGAAGGCGACGGGGGAACTCGCCACCAGGACGCCCACTCCGAGTGCAACCACCATCACGTGGATGACCAGGGCTGCCTGCTGGCCCAGGATCCCCCAGATGGAACGGCGGAACCCTGACGTCAGGGAGTTGCTCATGGTGTTGATCGCACCGGCTCCCGGTGTGAAGCTGACCAGGACGCCGGCACCCGCGAGGGCGAGCCAAAGGGAGAATTGCACCTCCCAAGTTTAGTGCCGGTTCAGCACAGGGCTGTCACGGGCTGTATTGGCGGCTCGTGGTGGCCGGAACAGGTTAAGCGCCGCATGCGGACAACGACAGCCCATGGTCCTACGCCCGGGCGATGACCTCGCCGTTCGGGATCAGGAACCAGCCGTCGTCGGTGGATCCCCAGCGGTGCCAGCCCGCCGAAATCCTGGCCAGGTCCGCGGCGTTGGCAAATCCATACTCCAACGCCTGTTCCGCGAACGCTGAATGCAGCACGCGCTCGCCCCAGACGCGGGCCTGCCACCTTCGCTGTTGACCGGTAGCGTAGAGCCAGTTGCTGCTGGTGGGCGCAACATCGGTGAAGCCGGCGGACTGTGCCCACGAAACCAGCCGGCGTCCGGCGTCGGGCTCGGCCCCGTTGCGGCGGGCGATGCGTTGGTACAGCTCCATCCATTCGTCCAGTTCCGGGAAGGCGGGGTACCAGCTCATGCCGTGGAAGTCGGCGTCGCGCACTGCCACGATCCCGCCCGGCTTGGCGACCCGGCGCATTTCGCGCAGGGCCTCCACGGGGTCGGTGAGGTGCTGCAGCACCTGGTGGGCGTGAACGACGTCGAACGTCTCGTCCTCGAAATCGAGGTCGTAGATGTTCCCGGCCAGGAACTCCACATTTGCCACCCCGCGTTCAGCGGCCAGCGCCGAAGCCTGGGTGATGATGTCCGGTGCCCGGTCCAGGCCAGTGACCTTTCCCGGTGCCACCAGGTCTGCGAAGTCGCAGGTGATGCTCCCGGGGCCGCAGCCGACGTCGAGTACTGAAGTTCCGGGGGTGAGGTGCGGAAGGACAAAGGCCGCTGAATTTTCCGCCGTCCTGGACGCATGGGCGCGGACCACCGACTCGTGGTGGCCGTGGGTGTACACGTCGTCTTCAGGCTGCTGCGCACTCATAACCAAACGCTACCGCCGCGGTAGCTCGAATGGGAGGAACCGCCCTCGTGCCTTCACCCAACTAAGTAGCAGCAGATGTCGTTTTGAGCCCTCATAACGACATCTGCTGCTACTCAGTTGGGCGAGGCGGGGGAGACTGGGCCGGGCCGCCGTTGGACGCTTCCTGGCGGGCTGCGATAGTGGCCTCCACCATCGCGGTCATAAAACGGGTCACGAGCTCCAGCTCTTCGGGCGAGAACTCGGCCATGGCTGTGCCCATGTGGCGCGAGAGCGGCATGAACATGGCTCCGCCGTCCTGGAACGCCTTGGGCGTCATGCGGAGCTGGACCTGCCGCCGGTCTGAGCCGAGCCGTTCCCGGACGACGTGTCCGGACTGGTCCAGCCGGTCGATCAGCGCGGTGGTTGCCGGTGAACTCAGGTTGAGTTCCTTGCGGAGAATGCCGGGGGTGACCACGGTGCCCTTGGCAGTGTGGCGCATGATGACGGCGAGGGCATTGAGGTCCGTGCGGTGCATGTCGTTCCGTCCGCCCGCCGTATCCACATAGCGGTTGGCCTCAAGGGTGAAGTCCTGAAGCAGGCGAACCAGTGACTGGGGGCCAGCATTTGTGGGGCGCTGGAATGCTTCGTCTGCCATGTTCCGCCTCCTTCGCTCGCCGCTTGATGCCCTGACGGATATTACTGCAGCGCAGCCCGATGAGCGGAGTCCGCCGGAGAACTGCTCCAGGGCCGTATTTCCCAGGGCTATATCTCCAGGCCTATATCTCCGGTGTTATATCTCTCCATGGTGGAGATACTCTATGATGGAATCAATTGTACTCTTCCGTCCCCCAGCCCAGAAGGAATCATGAAATCCAGTCCCCAACACAGTGCGCGGGTCCCGTTCTGGCTGCGCTGGCTCATCCCGGTGCTGCTGGTGCTCACGTGGCTGGCCATCGCCGGGGTGGGCGGCCCCACGTTCGGCCGGCTCGACGAAGTCTCCTCGAATGACCAGGCCTCCTTCCTTCCCGCCGGCGCCGAGGCCACCGCCGCGCAGGACTGGCGAGCGAAGTTCCGCGACTCGGACGAGATCCCGGCGGTCATCGTCATTGAGAACGGCGCCGCCATCAGCCCCGCAGAACTTGGCCAGCTGGCGTCCCTGAAGACCGGGCTGGAGGAGTTGGAGCTGGGGAGTGCGGTGATCGGGCCCATCCCGTCGGAGGATGGCGAGGCCGTGCAGTTCATCGCCCCGATCGGGTCCTCCGACGAGGTCAAGGAATCGGTTCTGGAGCTGCGGGACTTCCTCGCGGACGCCGCGCCTGTGGGCATGCAGACTTTCGTCACGGGGCCCGCTGGGTTGACCGCCGACCTGGTCAGTGCTTTCGCGGGCATTGACGGAATCCTCCTGCTGGTGGCACTGGGGGCTGTCTTTGTCATCCTGCTGATCGTCTACCGTTCGCTCCTCCTCCCTGTCGCGGTGCTGCTGACCTCCGTCTTCGCCCTGTGCGCCGCCATCCTGCTGGTGTTTGGCATGGCAAAGCTCGGCTGGATCCAGCTCAACGGCCAAAGCCAGGGCATCCTGTCCATCCTGGTGATCGGCGCCGCCACCGATTACGCCCTGCTCTACGTGGCACGTTTCCGGGAAGCGCTGACCCACACCACCAACAGGACTGCCGCCGTCCTGACCGCTTGGAAAGCGTCCTTCGAACCGATCCTGGCCTCCGGCGCCACAGTGATCATCGCACTGCTCTGCCTGCTCTTCTCGGACCTGAATTCCAACAAGGCACTTGGCCCCGTGGCCGCGGCTGGCATTCTCTGCTCACTCTTCGCCGCCCTGACCCTGCTGCCTGCAATCATGGCCCTCCTGGGCAGGGCCGCATTCTGGCCGTTCCGTCCCAAGCTGGTCCCGGCCGGCGAGCGCGAGCCTGACCTGGTCACCGGCTTGGAGGGGCAGAAGGGTATTTGGCGGGCCACCGGTTCGCTGGTGGCGCGGCGCCCACGGACGGTCTGGATCGCGTCAGTCATGCTGCTGCTTGTGGCTTCGGCCGGAGTGCTGCAGCTGAAGGCCAACGGCGTGCCCCAAACGGACGTCATCCTGTCAGCCTCCAACGCAGTGGACGGCCAGGACGCGCTGGCGCGCCATTTTGACGCCGGCAGCGGCAGCCCCGCCGTCGTGGTGGCGGACGAAGGCAGAGCTGACGAGGTGCTGGAGAAGGTGAAGGCAGCCGACGGAGTGGGGGATGCCTACCTCCTGGCTGAAGGAAGCGTGCCGATCATTTCCGGCCAGCCAGGTGTCCCGGGCACTCCCAGCGGGCCGGACGTCCGCGAAGGGAAAGTGCTGATCAACGCCACGCTCAACTTCGCCGCCGATTCCATCGAGGCCGAGGAGGCCGTCAAGGTATTGCGCGAGGACGTGAAAACGGTCGACGACGGCGCCCTGGTTGGCGGCGTGACGGCAACGGCCCTGGACACCAACACCACCGCCCAGCGCGACCTCGTGATCATCATCCCCATCGTGCTGGTGGTCATCCTGTTCATCCTGATGCTGCTGCTTCGCTCGGTACTGGCGCCGGTCCTGCTGGTGCTCTCCGTCGTCCTTTCGTACGGGGCCGCGATGGGCGTGTCGGCCCTGGTGTTCAATAACCTGCTGGGCTTCCCGGGCGCCGACGCCACCGTGCCGCTGTTCGGCTTTGTGTTCCTGGTGGCTCTGGGCGTGGACTACAACATCTTCCTGATGAGCCGCGTGCGGGAGGAGTCCCTCAAGCACGGGACCAGGCCGGGCATCCTGCGCGGGCTTGGCGTGACCGGAGGAGTGATCACCTCGGCTGGTGTGGTGCTCGCTGCAACGTTTGCTGCCCTGGGGGTCATCCCCATCATGTTCCTCGTGCAACTGGCGTTCATTGTGGCCTTCGGCGTCCTCCTGGACACGGTCCTGGTGCGCTCGCTGTTGGTTCCGGCGCTGGCGTACGACATCGGTCCACGCATCTGGTGGCCGTCCAGGCTGGGGAAGCCGGAACTGGACGCGGCCGGCCTGCGTGGCAGTGACGCCCTTGAGCCCGAGGGCGCCGGTCGCCGCTAGGACTGCAGGGGCGTGTTGCGGCTGGCCCGGTTTGGGACTTCACTTCTGCGCGCGCCACCAGGCCACCGTGGCCGCGGCTGCCTCCGGAAGTGGCGTGGGGCGAAGGCCCAGGGCCGTTTGGCTCGGCGTCGAATCCATCACGAAGGGCTTCTCGAACTGGTAGAGCATCTCGGCGAGTTCGCGGACATCCTTCGAGAAGACACCGAGAGCACGGAGCGCCCAGCCCGGCACCGCCACCATCTTCGGTGATTCCACTCCGCCGGCCTCGGTGAAGGCCGTCGCCAGTTGCCGCTGAGTGACTGCCGGCAAGGTGGGGGCGTGCCATACCTGGTTCCACAGCAAAGGCGTCTGCGCGGCATGGATCATCGCCGCGGCCAGGTCCGGGACGTAGGTGAACGAATGGGGCTGGCTGGTGCTCCCGATCACCCAAATCCTCTTGCCCGCCAGAACAGCGGGGACCATTCGCTCACCGGCGTGGGAGGTCCTGACGCGCGGTCCGAAAAAGTCGCCGGCCACTACGCTGACGGTGTTCGTTGGTGAGGCATCCCGCGCCTTCAACAGTTGCGTCCGCACGCCTCGCTTGCCGCCTTGGGCGGTCCGCGGACCTGCCTCGGTCATCGGGCGCTCGGGTTCGGAGTACGAGTACAGGCTTTCGGGAAAGACGACGACGGCGCCCGCCTCGCCTGCCGCCGCAAGCACCGTTTGCTCGGCCCGGGGCAGTTCGGCTTGCCACGCGTCAACGGTGTAAGAAGAGCCGTGAACACAATGAAAGACGGCGACGGCACCCGCAAAGGCGCCCTGCACCTGTGCGGCATCCTGGACATCTGCCTTGACGCGCTCCACGAGGGGATGCTCAGGTCCGGTGCCCGAGCGGGTAAGGATCCTGACCTTCTTCCCCTGCTCGGCGAGCTGTTCAGCCACCGTCCAGCCTACCGGGCCGGCCCCGGTGACAACGTAGACATTGCTCATGACTTCTCCTTCAAGGTATGGGCTTTGAGAGCACTGCTCTCGCATAAGCCTGCATCCACTCGGTACGCCTTGTCAAGAGCGGTGCTCTCATTTGTTGACAGTGCTCTGCCTTGTGCGATGCTTGGATCCATGAGTGACGCTGCAGCAGAGATGCAAACCATGCCCAGGACGCCGCGGGAACGCGCGCGGGCCCAGACTGTTGCGGACATTGTCCGGCTGGGCAGGGAGCATCTGGCCAGCCATGGCGCGGCAGCACTGTCCCTGCGCGCCGTCGCCAGGGACCTGGGCGTGGTCTCCTCTGCCGTCTACCGCTACGTGGCCAACCGCGACGAACTCCTCACCCTCCTGCTGGTGGATGCCTACGATGAACTTGGCGACGCCGTCGATATGGCGGTGGAAGCGGTGCCCCCGCGGGACCATGCCGGGCGCTTCAAGGCCCTGGGCCGGGCCGTCCGGGACTGGGCGTTGCGTGAGCCGGCCCGCTACGGGCTGCTGTTCGGCAGTCCGGTGCCCGGTTACCAGGCACCGGCCGGGCGAACCACCACGTCAGGAACCCGCGTGGTTTACAGCCTGATCGGCATTCTCGAGGCCGCCTACCGCGCGGGTGGGCTGATGACGGCGGCGCCCACCGCCGTCGTGCCTTCCGCTTTGTCTCCTGACCTGGAAACCATCCGAAACGAACTGGGGCTTGCCGTCCCGGAGGGGCTGCTGGCGAACGGTGCCCTCGTGTGGACGTCACTCTTTGGAACGGTGAGCTTCGAGGTTTTTGGCCAGTACGGAGCGGACACCTTCAGTGCGCGTGATGAACTCTTTGAGCATCATCTGGCCGTGCTGGCGAAGCTGGTGGGGCTCGAAGCCTGACGTGGCTGCGCCTCCGGCGGGCGCCGGTGCCGCCAAAAAACCACCCCTGTTTTGCCGGCGGGCCGCTGGGTAGACTCCAAAATGCGCCCCCCTGGACGCGGAACTCAAAGGAGAGGTGCGCCATGACTGAGAACCAGGAAATCCCCGGTGAGGAGTCCCGGAAAGGTAGTTCAGCGCCGGGGATGGAGGGCGAGGGCGGGCAGTACGCGGAGGGGGACTATGGGGACGTTGGCAGCGTGGAAGCCCCTGCCGACGACCCGGCGGATGCCATTCGCGAGGAGCTTATCGATGGCCAGGTCAACACCACGGACGAGGAGCGGGGTCCCCTGCACGGCGATCCGAACTCTCGGTAGGCCTCCTCAAGGTTCTCCTACAGCGAAACGGTGAGCCGCCGCCGTCGGGCTTAATGCTTGCAAAGACGCGGAAAACGCGGCTCTGTGCCTGCAACCGCATCCAAAGTTGAGCGTACTTCGCTCAAGTTGGATTGACATCGGTAACGCCCTGAGTAAAGTTGAGTGTAGAACGCTCAATCCTGGGGCGCCAGCAAGTTTCCAAGGAAAGAAGGAAGCAACACATGTCACGTGCAGTAGGTATCGACCTCGGAACCACCAACTCCGTCGTCTCCGTTCTCGAAGGTGGCGAGCCCACCGTTATTGCCAACGCCGAGGGTGGCCGCACCACGCCGTCGGTCGTTGCATTCTCCAAGTCCGGCGAAGTCCTGGTCGGCGAAATCGCCAAGCGCCAGGCGGTCAACAACATCGACCGCACCATCACCTCCGTCAAGCGCCACATGGGCACCGACTGGAGCGTCGCCATTGACGACAAGAAGTACACCCCGCAGGAAATCTCCGCGCGTATCCTCATGAAGCTGAAGAACGACGCCGAGGCCTACCTGGGTGAAAAGGTCACCGACGCAGTGGTCACCGTTCCCGCGTACTTCAACGACGCCGAACGCCAGGCCACCAAGGAAGCCGGCGAGATTGCCGGCCTGAACGTCCTGCGCATCGTCAACGAGCCCACCGCTGCAGCACTCGCCTACGGCCTGGACAAGGGCAAGGAAGACGAACTCATCCTGGTCTTCGACCTCGGTGGCGGTACGTTCGACGTCTCCCTGCTCGAAGTTGGCAAGGACGAAGACAACTTCTCCACCATCCAGGTCCGCTCCACCGCCGGCGACAACCGCCTCGGCGGCGACGACTGGGACCAGCGCGTCGTGGACTACCTGCTGAACCAGCTCAAGGTCAAGGGCATCGACCTCTCCAAGGACAAGATCGCCCTCCAGCGCCTTCGTGAGGCATCCGAGCAGGCCAAGAAGGAACTCTCCTCCTCCACCAGCACCAACGTCTCGCTCCAGTACCTGTCCGTCACCCCCGACGGCCCGGTCCACCTGGACGAGCAGCTGACCCGCGCCAAGTTCCAGGACCTCACCAAGGACCTGCTGGAACGCACCAAGAAGCCGTTCCACGATGTCATCAAGGAAGCCGGCATCAAGCTCTCCGACATCAACCACATCGTGCTCGTTGGTGGCTCCACCCGTATGCCCGCCGTCTACGACCTCGTCAAGGAACTCGCCGGCGGCAAGGAACCCAACAAGGGCGTCAACCCGGATGAGGTTGTGGCCGTTGGCGCAGCACTCCAGGCCGGCGTGCTGAAGGGCGAGCGCAAGGACGTCCTGCTGATCGACGTCACCCCGCTGTCCCTCGGCATCGAAACCAAGGGTGGCGTCATGACGCACCTGATCGAGCGCAACACCGCCATCCCCACCAAGCGGTCCGAGACCTTCACCACCGCTGACGACAACCAGCCGTCCGTGGCGATCCAGGTCTTCCAGGGCGAGCGCGAGTTCACCCGCGACAACAAGCCGCTGGGCACGTTCGAGCTGACCGGCATCGCGCCGGCTCCGCGCGGTGTCCCGCAGGTTGAGGTCACCTTCGACATCGACGCCAACGGCATCGTCCACGTCTCCGCGAAGGACAAGGGCACCGGCAAGGAACAGTCCATGACCATCACGGGCGGTTCCAGCCTCTCCAAGGAAGACATCGACCGCATGGTCAAGGACGCCGAGGAGCACGCAGCCGAGGACAAGGCCCGCCGCGAGGCGACCGACACCCGCAACACGGCTGAGCAGCTGGCCTACTCCGTGGACAAGCTGATCGCCGACAACGCCGACAAGCTGCCTGAAGAGGTCAAGACCGAGGTCCAGGCCGACGTCGACGCCCTCAAGAAGGCCCTCGAAGGCACGGATGACGCCGCCGTGAAGACCGCGTTCGAGAAGCTGCAGGCTTCCCAGACGAAGCTCGGCGAGGCCATCTACGCCCAGGCCGGTTCCCCCGACGGCGCCACCGGTGCCGCAGGTGCCGAAGGCGCAACGGGCGCCCCTGCCGGTGACAAGGCTGCGGATGAAGACATCGTCGACGCCGAGATTGTCGACGAAGACGAAGCGAAGAAGTAGCCATGCCGCACCACGGTAACGAGGAAGAGCACAACTCTTCATCAGGCCACGACCGCAGCGCGGGGCAGAACGGCAACGGCCACCAGGAGCCGGTCATCCGGGACAACCGCAAGGTTGACCCGGTGACCGGGCAGGCCCGGCACCCGGAAGGGGAAGCAGCCGCCAAGGCTGGTTCCCCGGCCGCCGAGCCGGCGGACACCGACGGCGACGCCCTGGCCCAGGCCGAGGAAATCCTCAACGGCGTTGAGGTGCCTGCCGAGGAATCCGTGGCCCAGGGCGTTCCTGGGGGCTCTTCAGCTGAAGCGGCTGAGCTGAAGAACGACCTCCTCCGCCTCCAGGCTGAGTACGTTAACTACCGCAAGCGCGTCGAACGCGACCGCGCCGTGGCAGGGGAGATGGCCGTCATCGGCGTCCTGAACTCCCTGCTTCCGGTGCTGGACGACGTCGATGCTGCCCGCCAGCATGGTGACCTGGCCGACGGCCCGTTCGCCGCGATCGCCACCAAGCTGGAGAACGCGCTGAAGACGTACGGCCTGGTCCGCATCGATGAGACCGGCGTGGAGTTCGATCCCACGATCCACGAGGCCCTCATCCAGCAGCCGGGCGATGACATCGAGGTTGACACCGTCAGCCAGGTGCTCCGCTCCGGCTACAAGTCAGGCGAACGCGTCCTCCGCGCAGCGCAGGTAATTGTGGCAGTCCCTGCGTAGCATTAGCCCCATATCGAGATGACAGTTCGCGGCAGTGATTCGACAGAACATTGGCGCGAACTGTCATCTCGGCACAGATTTTTGAAAGGAAACGCCATTGGCTAGCCAGGATTGGGTGGACAAGGACTTTTACGCGATCCTTGGTATCGCCAAGGACGCTTCCGACGCCGACATCAAGAAGGCCTACCGGAAACTTGCCCGCCAGCACCACCCGGACACCAACTCGGGGGACTCTGCGTCGGAGAAGAAGTTCAAGGACATCTCCGAGGCCTATTCGGTGCTCTCGGATCCGGACGAGCGCCAACAGTACGACGCCATCCGTGCGATGGGCGGCGGGGCCAGGTTCGCCCCGGGCGGCGCCGGCGCGGCCAATGGTGGCTTCGAGGACATGTTCGGTGGCCTGTTCACCGGCAACGCGGGACGCCACGCCGGGGGGTTCAGTACCTCCGGCGGTATTCCGCCCGAGTTCGCCGACCTGTTCGGCGGCGGCTTCGGTGGCCAGCCCGGCTTCCAGCGCCCGCCAGCCAAGGGCGCCGACCGCACCGCCACCACCAGCATCTCCTTTGCCGGGTCCATCCGCGGCACGACCATCGGCCTGCGGGAACCCAGCGGCGAAGTCATTGACGTCCGCGTTCCCGCCGGTATCAAGGACGGCCAGAAAGTCCGCGTCCGCGGGAAGGGCCAGCCCGGCCCGGCCGGCAACGGCGACCTCATGGTGACCGTCTCGGTCAGGCCCCACGATTTCTACACGCGCGACGGCGACAACCTCCGCATCCACGTACCGGTCACCTTCCCTGAAGCTGCCCTGGGCGCCGACATTGAGGTTCCCACCATCGACGGCGAAAAGGTGAAGGTCCGCGTTCCGGCCGGTACCCCGTCCGGCCGCACCCTCCGGGTCAAGGGCCGGGGCGTGAAGACGTCCAAGGCTACTGGCGACCTCCTGGTGACCATCGACGTCGCGGTTCCCAAGAACCTGAACAAAGAGGCGGAGGCCGCGGTGAAGGCGTTCGCCGAAGCCACGGCTGACGCCGATGTCCGGCAGGGCCTGGCCGCCAAGGCCCGGCTCTAGCGGCGGAGCGAAGCCGTGGACATCAATGCTGACCAGCCGATCTTCGTGATCTCGGTGGCGGCCGAACTTGCGGACATGCACCCGCAGACGCTGCGGCAGTACGACCGGCTCGGGATCGTTTCACCCAGCAGGGCTCCAGGTAAGTCGCGCCGCTATTCGCAGCGGGACGTCAACATGCTCCGCGAGGTCCAGCGGCTCTCGCACGAAGGGGTCTCGCTCGAAGGCATCAAGCGGATCCTTGAACTTGAGAACCAGGTGGCCGCACTGCAGCGCAGGGTGACCGAACTGACCGAGGAACTGGGCCGCCGTCGTGATCCCCTGGACTCAAGGATCTTCGCGGCCGGCGCGGCCGGCGACGTAGTGAGCCTCGCCCGTGGCCAGCGGCCCCGTGCAAGGTCGCAGGCCGTGGTGGTTTGGCGGCCGCGCGCCTTGGGCAACTAATTCCTCCTGGCGAACGCTGAAACAGCCCAGCTTTGAAGCCCTGGCGCACAGCAACCCCCTGTGGTTTGCGGGCAAGCCGACCAAAACTGGGCTGTTTCAGCAGCGACGCGCCTCCGGGCGAGTAATTCCGGGCGAGGGTCAGCGATCAATTCGAGTACCCACTACTCGTGACGGGGTGCGTGCCACTGGCTTGAATGGAACCTGCAGCTGGGTCTCACAGCGCGGTTTCAAGCCTTCTGGGGGTGCATTCGAGTGTTCGGTTCCTCATTCATCATGTTCGCCGGGTCAGTGCCGGGGCAGATCCTGCTGGCCATCGGGCAGGTGGTAGTGGTGGTTTGCGTCTGCTTCGACATGGTGCGGGAGATGTCCGTACCGAGGTCGCACCGACGCTATGTTGCCTCCACAGTCTTCAGGACGCTGGCCATTCCGTCGATTGTTTCCACGGGGTCGGGCGTCCTGATCGGTGCTGTGACCTGGTCCTGGATGGACGTGGTGATGTCCATGTTCGTGATGGTGATGATCATTTTCCGGCTCCACCACGATACCGACGAGGATAACTGGTGGAAGGGCAAGGGCAAGAAGCTCGCCCGCTGGGCCCGCCGCCAGTTCAGCTCCCGCCCGGCGGCGGCCCCCGCGATGGGCTAGGGGATCGTGAACGTCAAACGCGCCGCCGTCGGACGCCTCCACCCAGCAGGGTGACTAATAGCTGATGGGGGAGCCGCCGTCGGCTGGCTTGATGAACTCGGCGGCTAGTGCTTCGGAGCCGCGGGCCAGGATGGCGACGTCGGCGCCCACCAGGACAAAGGAGGCCCCGGCCGCCAGGTAGCTGCGCGCGATGGAGGGGTTGAAGGCGTTGACGCCGGCCGGTTTCCCGGCAGCCTGGGCGGCGGCAAGACAGTGTTCGACGGCGGCACGGACGTCCGGGTGTTCCTGTTGTCCCAGCACGCCCATGGAGGCGGCGAGGTCGGACGGCCCGAGGAAGATGGCATCCACGCCCTCCACGGCCAGGATCTTCTCCACGGCGGCGACGGCAGCGGTGGATTCGATCTGGACGGTGACGCTGATGGTTTCGGACGCTCTGGTGAGGTAGTCCGGGACCCGGTTCCAGCGGGCGGCGCGGGCGAGGGCTGAACCTACGCCGCGGACTCCGTGGGGCGGGTAGCGGGTGGCGGCCACCGCTGCCTCGGCCTCGGCGACGGAGTTGACCATGGGGATGAGCAGGTTCTGCACGCCCAGGTCCAGGTACTGCTTGATCAGGACGGTGTCATTGACGGGCGGCCGGACCATCACCTGGACCGGGTAGCCGTGGATGGCCTGGAGCTGGGCGAGGATGGATTCGAGGCCGTTGGGGCTGTGTTCGGCGTCGACCAGGAGCCAGTCCAGGCCGGACCCGGCGCAGAGTTCGGCGATGAGCGGACTGCCGGAGCACACCCACATGCCGGCCAGCGGGCGGCCCGCTTCACCTTTTTGATTCCGCAAAGCATCGCGGAAGGTGTCTTCTACTCGAAGCGGCATGTGATGCTCCCCAGGGGTCCGTAGTCGGCGTGGACGGTATCGCCTTTGTACACCCACAGTGGGCGGGTAAAGGAGCCGGCGAGGATGATGTCGCCGGCCTTCATGCCGTCTCCGTGGGCTGCGATCTTGTTGGCCAGCCAGTGCACCCCGTTGGCGGGGTGGTCCAGGACGCCGGCGGCGACGCCGGTCTCTTCCACGGTCTGGTTCTTGTACAGGATGGCCGAGACCCAGCGGAGGTCAACGGCGTCGGGTTTGACCGGGTTGCCGCCGATCACCATGGCCCCCATCGCGGCGTTGTCCGCTATGGTGTCCACGATGGTCCGGCCCTCCATTTCGATCCGGGAGTCCAGGATCTCGAGGGCCGGAACCACGTAGTCGGTGGCGTTGAGGACGTCGAAGATGGTGCAGCCGGGGCCCTTAAGCGCATCCTTCAGGACAAAGGCGAGCTCCACCTCCACGCGCGGGTGCGTGTACTTATCCCACTGCACAGAGCAGCCGGTTTCGAGCACCATGTCGTCAAAGATCGCGCCGTAGTCCGGTTCGGTGATGCCGGTGGCGGCCTGCATGGCCTTGGACGTGAGGCCGATCTTCCGGCCCACGAGCGTCCGTCCGGCCTCCTCGTTCCGCCGCCGCCAGAGCTGCTGCACGGCATAGGAGTCCTCCACCGTCATCTCCGGGTAGCGGGCGGTCAGCCGGGGCACCGGAGTCCGGGAACGCCCGGCTTCGACCAGTTCGTCGGCGATGGCTTCGATCGTCTTCGCGTCCAGCATGTCCTAGACCTGCGCCCCGAGCTTGAAGCCCTCCGCGGCCGCGCCTTCCTTGCGGGTGTAGGAGAAGCCGTCGGCGCCGACGGTGACGGCCATTTCGGACTTTTCCTCGCGGACCACGACGGGCTGGGGGTTGCCGTCGAGGTCCAGGACGAGGGACGCTTCGGTGTACCAGGACGGGACCACGGGGTTGCCCCACCAGTCGCGGCGCTGGTTGTCGTGGACGTCCCAGGTGATGACGGGGTTGTCGGGGTCGCCGGTGTAGTAGTCCTGGGTGTAGATCTCGATGCGGTGGCCGTCCGGGTCCAGGATGTAGAGGTAGAAGGCGTTGGACACGCCGTGCCGGCCGGGGCCGCGTTCGATCCGGTCGCTGATGCGAAGGGCGCCCATTTTGTCGCAGATCTGGATGATGTTGTGCTTTTCGTGCGTGGCGAACGCAACGTGGTGCATGCGCGGGCCGTTGCCTCCGGTGAGGGCGGTGTCGTGGACCGTCTGCTTGCGGTGCATCCACGCGGCGTACGTGACGCCGTCGGAATCCTGGATGTCCTCCGAGACCCGGAAGCCGAGGTCTTCAAGGTATTTGCGGCCGCGGGGGACGTCCGGGGTGACCTGGTTGAAGTGGTCCAGGCGGACCAGTTCCCCGGCGGAGTAGAGGTCGTAGCGCTGGGTGAGGCGCTCGACGTGCTCCACGTCGTAGAAGAACTCGTAGGGGAAGCCCAGCGGGTCCTCGACGCGGACGGAGTCGCCGATGCCCTTGGTGAAGCCGTCCTTGCGGCGCTCCACCCGGCAGCCCAACTCGCGGTAGTAGGCCTCTGCGGCGTCCACCTCGGCGGGGGACTTCACCCGGTAGGCAAAGGCGGCGACGGCGGCGATGGGTCCCTTGCGGAGCACCAGGTTGTGGTGGATGAACTCCTCGAGGGAGCGCAGGTAGATCGCGTTCTCGTCTTCCTCGGTCACGTGCAGGCCCAGGAGGTCCACGTAGAACTCGCGGGATTTGGCGAGGTCGGTTACCACGATTTCCATGTAGGCGCAGCGGACAATATCCGGAGCCGGGACCGTGGGGGTGGGAACGAAGTTCGTCACGATGGTCTCTCTTCTTTGAAAGGGGTGGCTCAGGCGCCGAATTTGGGCGTGTGGACGGAGCCGAGCGTGATGTGCACGGCCTGCTGGTCGGTGTAGAAGTCGATGGAGCGGTAGCCGCCCTCGTGGCCGAGGCCCGAGGCCTTGACGCCGCCGAACGGGGTGCGGAGGTCGCGAACGTTGTGGCTGTTCAGCCACACCATCCCGGCTTCCACGTTCTGGGAGAAGTTGTGGGCGCGGGTCAGGTTTTGGGTCCAGATGTAGGCCGCCAGGCCGTATTTGGTGTTGTTCGCCAGAGCCAGCGCTTCGTCGTCGTTCTCGAACGGGGTAATGGCCACGACGGGGCCGAAGATCTCCTCCTGGAAGATCCGGGCGTCAGGGGCGACGTCGGCGAACACCGTCGGGGCGATGTAGTTGCCCTCGGGCAGGTGGTCCGGGCGTCCGCCGCCGGCGAGGAGCCGGCCTTCGGACTTGCCGATCTCCACGTAGGAGGCCACCTTCTCGTAGTGCTCCGGGTGGACCAGGGCACCCACCTGGGTCTTGGGATCGTGGGGATCGCCCACCACGATGTTCTTGGCCCGGGCCGCGTACTTCTCGCAGAATTCGTCGTAGATAGCGCGTTCGACGAGGATCCGGGAGCCCGCGGTGCAGCGTTCACCATTAAGGGAGAACACCCCGAACAAGGCGGAATCGATCGCGGCGTCCAGGTCGGCGTCGGCGAACACCACGCACGGTGACTTGCCGCCGAGCTCCATGGACAGGCCCTTAAGGTTCGCAGCGGCGTTGCGGAAGATCGTCTGCCCGGTAGTGGTCTCGCCCGTGAAGGAGATCAGCGGCACGTCAGGGTGCTTGACCAGCGCGTCGCCGGCTTCCTCGCCGAGGCCGTTGACCAGGTTGAACACGCCGTCCGGCAGGCCGGCATCCTTGAAGATCGTGGCCCACAGCGAAGCCGAAAGGGGGGTGAACTCGGCGGGTTTGAGGACCACGGTGTTGCCGGTGGCCAGGGCCGGGGCGAGCTTCCAGGACTCCAGCATGAACGGGGTGTTCCACGGCGTGATGAGGCCAGCGACGCCGATCGGCTTGCGGTTCACGTAGTTGATCTGGGAGCCGGGGACCTTCATGGCGTCGTCGAACTGGGCCACGATCAGGTCCGCGAAGAACCGGAAGTTCTCGGCTGCACGGAGGGCCTGGCCTTTGGCCTGGGTGATGGGAAGGCCGGTATCGAAGGTTTCCAGTTCAGCAAGGCGCTCTTCCTGGGCTTCGACGGCGTCCGCGATCCTGTTCAGGATCCGGGCGCGTTCGCGGGGCTTCATCTTCGGCCACGGTCCGGAAGTGAACGCTTCGCGGGCGGCGGCGACAGCGAGGTCGATGTCTTCTTTCTGGCCCGCCGCGGCAGTGGCGTAGTTGGTGTTGGACACCGGATCCAGGACATCGAAGGTCTTCCCGCCCACGGAGTCAACGAACTGGCCGTTGATGTAGTGCTGGATGTGGCGAGGGAGGTCTTGCGGGATGTAGTGGGTCTTGGTTTCCGGGGCAGTGAACGTCATTGTTGTTTCCTTACTGCTGTGCGGTCTGTTGGCCGGGGAGGGGTCAGAGGTTTTTGGCCTGGGCCAAGTAGGCGTCCAGGGTGGCGGAGCGGTGGAGCCGGGCCGCTTTTTCGATGGTGTCGGCGTCGGCGCCGGTCTCGATGAGCCGGAGCAGCGCCTCGTGTTCGTCCACGGAGTTATGTGCCCGGCCGGGCACAAAACGGAATACGGAGGACCGAAGCGAGGCGAGCCGGTTCCAGCCTCGGTGGACCAGGTCCAGGATGTGGGGGTTGGGGCAGTGTTCGAACAGGACGCTGTGGAAGTCCTGGTTGAGCCGTGTAAAACGGATCGGGTCAAAGTGCTGGAGGCATTCGCGCATTTCCTCGTTCACCGCACGGGCCCGGGCGATGTCCGCCGCTCCGATGAGCGGGGCGGACAGCGCTGTGGCGGCGCCCTCCACGATGCTCAGGGTCTGCATGGTGTAGAGGTACTCGGTGGGGTCGATCCCGGAAACCGTGGCGCCGATGTTCCGTTCGAACTTCACCAGGCCTTCGGCTTCGAGCCGGCGGATGGCTTCGCGGACCGGGACCACGCTGACGCCGAGGTCCTCGGCGATCTTGGCAAGGACCAGCCTGTACCCGGGGGTGTACGTGCCCTCCACAATCCGGGCCTTGACGGCCTGGTAGGCCTGCTCGGACTTGCTGCCGACAGTCCCGTTCCCGGACGAAGTGCCCGCTGCGGTGGCCATTTCAGTCATCGGCTTTTATCCGTTTCCCATTGCTCGTACTTGGCCCGCCATTCAGTGTTCAGCGGGTAGAGGCCGTCCACGCTGTGGCCCTGCTGGACCATTTCGGCGATGAACGTCTCTTCGCGTTCCTGGACGATGGAGTCGTCCGCCAGTTCCTCGGCGAGGGCCGGCGGGATCACCAGGATGCCGTCCGAATCGGCCACGATGATGTCGCCGGGCTGGACGGTGGTGCCGCCACAGGCGATGGTGATGTCGGTGTCCCACGGGATGTGCCGCCGGCCCAGCACGGCGGGGTGGGGGTTGGAGTAGTAGGTGGGCATGTCCATGGCCGCGACAGCGGAGAAGTCGCGGACGCCGCCATCGGTGATGATGGCCGCGGCTCCGCGGACCTGGGCTCGGAGGGCCAGGATGTCGCCGATGGTGCCGGTGCCTTTCTCCCCGCGGGCCTCCATGACCAGGATCTCGCCCGGGTTGACGGAGTCGATGGCCTTTTTCTGGGCGTTGAAGCCGCCGCCGTGGGTCTTGAACAGGTCCTCACGGTTGGGCACGTAGCGCAGGGTCCGGGCCAGGCCTACGATCCGCTTCTCCGGCCGGGTGGAGGTCAGGCCGTCGATGCTGACGTTGTTGAGGCCCCGCTTGCGCAACTGCGAAGACAGGGTGGCGGTGCAGACGCTTTCCAGTTTGGCCTTCAGCTCCGGGGAGAGGACAGGTCCGACGGCGGCAGTTCCGTCTGCCGGAAGGCCCGCCGCTTCCCGCGAACCGTACGCTTCCTCCCGCTGTACGTCATCGGTCTTGGGCCGGGCACCAAAGTCCGCAAACGCCGTCGTTCCTTCCGCCACCCGAGTGACCAGCCGGCCGCTGGTGACGGCGCCGGCGCTGACTTCAACAGTGCTGACTTCAACCTCGACGACGTCGCCCGGCTGGGCGACGGAAGCCCCGGCCGGGGTGCCGGTGAGGATGATGTCGCCCTCTTCAAGGGTGAGCAGCTGGGACAGGTCGGCCACGAGCCGTGCGAAGGGGAAGAGGAGGTCTTCGGTGGTGTCGTCCTGGACGAGTTCGCCGTTGTGCCAGGTGCGGATGCGGAGGCTGGCGGGGTTCACCGAGTCTGCCGCGATCAGTCCCGGGCCCACGGGAGTGAAGCCGTCGCCGCCCTTGGACCGCAGGTTGGAGCCCTTGTCCGCGTAGCGGAGGTCGTAGACGCCGAGGTCGTTGCTGGCCGTCACCCATTCGACGTGGCTCCAGGCGTCCTCCAGCCCGACCCGGCGGGCGGGCTTTCCGATGACCAGGGCGACCTCGCCCTCGTAGCCAAGGAGTTCGCAACCGGCGGGGCGCTCCACGATGGAAGGGGTTTGTTCTGAGCCGGTGGCCAGGGACGACGGCGGCTTCAGGAAGTAGGAGGGTTGTTCCGGCGTGCGGCCGCGCTGGGCTGCCCGGCTGGGGTAGTTGATATGCACCGCGATGACCTTGCGGGCCGCGGCCAGGAGGTGGTCGGTGACCTGGTCCAAGAGCTACTCCTCATCGAGTACGAAATCGTATACGAATCACTATGGACCCGGACCGCCGCATCCGTCAACACCTTCCCTTCGCCCGGAATTGGCACTTGTCGGGCGCCTCAAACGTGGCGTAGAGTTCAGGATCACAGGATCACTTTTCTATTATCGAACGTAAAATTCTATTATCGAACATCTGATCGGCGACACACAGCCACACAACGAAGTGAGGACATCCCGTGCAGTTCCACCACCACGGCTACGTATCCGGTGACCCGCGGGTCCAGCCGGCCGCCGGCGTCGGCATTGACCGTCCCGCCGAACTTCCCGACGAAATCGACGTGCTCATCGTCGGCTCCGGGCCTGCCGGCATGCTGGCCGCCGCGCAACTTTCCCAGTTCTCCGGCGTCACCACGCGCATCGTGGAGCGTCGGGCCGGCAGGCTCGCCATCGGCCAGGCCGACGGCATCCAGGCCCGCAGCGTGGAGACCTTCCAGGCCTTCGGTTTTGCCGAGCGCATCACCGCCGAGGCCTACCGCATCACGGAGATGGCGTTCTGGAAGCCGGACCCCGCAGATCATTCGCGCATTGTCCGCGCCGCCCGGGCGGTCGACGACGAAACGGGCATCAGCGAGTTCCCGCACCTGATCGTGAACCAGGCCCGCGTGCTGGACTATTTCGCCGAGTTCATGGCCAACTCCCCCACCCGCATGACCCCCGACTACGGCTACGAGTTCCGCAACCTCACGGTCACGGGGGAGGGCGACTACCCCGTCACCGTGACGCTCCTGCACACCTCCGGGCCGAACGAGGGCAAGGAGCGCACTGTCCGCGCCAAGTACGTGGTCGGTGCCGACGGAGCGCGGAGCAAAGTGCGGGAATCGATCGGGTGCCACCTCGCCGGTGACCAGGCCAACCACGCCTGGGGCGTCATGGACGTCCTCGCCGTCACCGACTTCCCGGACATCCGCACCAAGTGCGCCATCCAGTCCGGCTCAGGCGGCAGCATCCTGCTGATCCCGCGCGAAGGCGGCCACCTCTTCCGCATGTACGTGGACCTTGGCGAGGTTGATCCGAACAACCATGGCGCAGTCCGGAGCACCACCATTGAACAGATCATTGCCAAGGCGAATGCGATCCTGCATCCGTACACGCTGGACGTCCGAAACGTGGCTTGGCACAGCGTCTACGAGGTGGGCCACCGCCTGACGGACAGGTTCGACGACGTCCTCCCGGACGAGCGCGGCAGCCGCACCCCGCGCGTGTTCATCACCGGCGACGCCTGCCACACGCACAGCGCCAAGGCCGGCCAGGGCATGAACGTCTCCATGCAGGACGGCTTCAACCTTGGCTGGAAACTGGGGCACGTCCTTGAGGGTCGCAGCCCGGAAAGCCTGCTGGACACCTACTCCGCGGAGCGCCAGGTGGTGGCAAAGAACCTCATCGACTTCGACAAGGAGTGGTCCACGCTGATGGCGAAGAAGCCTGAAGAGTTCGAGGACCCCACGGAGTTGGAGAACTTCTACGTCAGCACAGCCGAGTTCCCTGCGGGCTTCATGACGCAGTACGCCCCCTCCATGCTGGTCGCAGAGCCGAAGCACCAGGACCTCGCCACCGGCTTTACCATCGGCAAACGCTTCAAGTCCGCGCCGGTGGTGCGGGTCTGCGACACCAATCCGATGCACCTGGGCCACCATGCCACGGCGGACGGGCGGTGGCGAATCTATGTCTTCGCCGACTCGGCAGCTCCGGAATCGGGACAGCCCGGAACAGAACAGCACGGCGCTCCGTCGCCCACCGCGGACTTTGCCGAGTGGATCGCGAACGCACCCGACTCACCGCTGGCCGCCACGCCGTCGGGCGCTGACCGCGACGCGTGGTTCGACGTAAAGGTGATTTACCAGCAGCCGCACACGGAGATCGATATCAACGCTGTTCCGGCGGTGTTCAAGCCGACAGTGGGTCCTTTCCGGCTCACCTACCTCGAGAAGGTCTTCGGCACCGACCCCAACGCCGACATTTTCGAGCTCCGCGGCCTGGACCGCGGCGGCGTTGTGGTGGTAGTGCGGCCGGACCAGTACGTAGCCAACGTGCTTCCCCTGACGGCAACGGCGGAACTCGCCGACTTCTTCGCGCCGCTGCTGAAGCGGCGTCAGGCGGCCGCGGCCTGAACCGCCCGGTACTCGGCGGCCGCGTAGACGCCAAGGATCCGCACTTCCGTGGTGAAGAAGTCCAGTTCCTCCAGGGCCAGGCTGAGCGGCAGGTCTTCGGGGTGGCCTTCCACATCGGCCATGAACATCGTGGCGGAGAATTCGTTGCCCACCATGTAGCTCTCGAGCCGGGTCATGTTCACGGCGTTGGTGGCGAAGCCGCCCAATGCCTTGTAGAGGGCTGAGGGGACGTTCCGCACGCGGAAAACAAAGCTGGTTATTGCCGGTCCGGGCAACTCATCCCGGGCCGGCAATTCCTTTTCGCGGGCCAGGATCACAAACCGGGTGGTGTTGGATGGGTCGTCCTCCACCCGGGAGGCGAGCACTTCCAGACCGTACAGCTCCGCTGCGAGCGGCGGTGCGAGGGACAGCTTAGTGGGGTCGTTCCATTCCCGGACTTCCCGGGCGGAGCCGGCGGTGTCGCCGGCAATGACCGGGCGAAGGCCGGCGTCGCGGATCAAACGGCGGCACTGGCCCAGGGCGTGGATGTGGCTGTGGACCTCGGTGGCGGCCTCAATGGTGCTGCCGGGTATCCCCATCAGGTCGAAGTGGATGGGCAGGAAGTACTCGCCCACGATCTGCAGCCCGGAATGCGGGAGCAGCGTGTGGATGTCGGCCACCCGGCCGGCGATCGAGTTCTCGATGGGGATCATGGCCAGGTCTGCGGCGCCACTGGACACTTCTTCGAAGACATCCTCGAAGCTGGCGCAGGGGACGCTTTCCAGCTCGGGGAACATTTGTTTGCACGCGATATTGGAGTTGGCGCCGGGCTCACCCTGGTACGCAATCTTCTGGGCCATGATCCGTATGGTGTCATGCACCGCGCCCACCCGCCCAACTGGGTAGCAGCAGATGTCGTTTTGAGCGCTGAAAACGACATCTGCTGCTACCTAGTTGGGGAAGGGCTACGCGGCCGGGGAGACGCGCAGCCAGAGGTACTGGTGCGGGGCCAGCGTGACGCCATCGGCCAGGCTGAGCGCAGCACCCGTAAGAAGTTCGACGGCGGCACCGGAGAACCCGGAGAACGTCACCGCCGGCAGCTGCTGCGGTCCATCGCCGAAGTTCGCGAGGACAAGAATGGTGCCGGCGTCGCCAGGGCGTTGGTAGCCCAGGACTCCCGGGGCGTTGGTGTGGAAATCGATGAGCCGCGTGCCAGCCAGCTCAGGCGTCCCTGCGCGTACCTCGATCATTCGCCGCAGCCCGGCGAAGATGGCGCCTTCCGGGGTGGCGGGGTCGTGGCGCCGGGCGTACCGCTCCGCCGGATAGTGCGGCCGATGCACCCAACGGCTGTCAGCCTCGTGGCCGTCTTCCATGGCGTACTGGTAGTCATTGAGCTGCCCCACCTCGTCGCCGAGGTAAAGGAGCGGGATGCCCCCGGTACTGAACGCGACCGAGTGGGCCAACAGGATCCTTCCCACTGCGTGGTCCGGATCGTCCTCCAAGCCGCAGAGGGAAGCCGTGGTCCCTGAGATGCGGCAGTCACCGGTACGGGGGTTGTCCTGGAACGGCACGCCCTGGGCGAAGCTGCCGGGGTGCCGGTTGACGTAAAAGGCGTTGAGGAACCGGCGGTGGTCAAAGCCGTTGATCCCCAGCTCTGCGGCGTCCTCGTCGGCGAACGTCCAGCCGATGTCGTCATGGCTGCGGACATAATTCACCCAGGACGTGCCGTCAGGAATGTTGTGGCGCCGCTCGAGCGCCTGCTGCAACAGCGAAACGTTGCGGGTCGCCAGCGACTCCCAGATCAGTGCCATCTGCAGCGGGTTGTAGGAAAGCTGGCACTCGGCCGGATCGATGTAGAGCGCAACCTCGTCCGGGTGCACAATCGCCTCGGACTTGAACAGCAACGACGGCGCCGCGAGCCGGCACACGGCGTTGAAGGCACGCAGCAGCAGGTGTGCTTCGGGCAGGTTCTCACACGGGGTCCCGAGCTGCTTCCAGATGAAGGCAACGGCGTCCATGCGGAGGATATCCACGCCCTGATTGGCCAGGAACAGCATTTCCCCGGCCATGGCGCGGAACACGGCCGGGTTGGCGTAGTTCAAGTCCCATTGGTAGGTGTGGAAGGTGGCCCAGACCCACCGTCCGTCAGGCAGCGGGACAAAGGAGCCGGGGTGGTCGTCCGGAAAGATTTCCCGGACGGTCTGCTCAAACGCATCCGGCATGGTGCGGTCCGGATAGATCCAGAAGTAGTCGCTGTATTCGGGGTCCCCTTCGGCGGCGCGGCGGGCCCAGTGGTGCTCGTTGGACGTGTGGTTGAAGATGAAGTCCACTACCAGGGAGATGCCATTCTCGCGGAGCTCCGACGCCAGTGCCCGCAACTGCTCCATGGTGCCCAGCTTGGGGTTGACCTCCCGGTAGCTGGAAACGGCATACCCGCCGTCGGAGAACGGCTCCGGTGCCAGGAACAGCGGCATCAGGTGCAGGTAGGTCAGGCCCAGCTCCTTGAAGTACGGGATCCGGTCGCGGATGCCGTCGAGGCTGTCGGCGTACCTGTCCACATAGCAGACCCCGCCGAGCATCCGGTTGGACTGGAACCAGCCGCTGTTTCCTTCGCGCTCGGCGTCCAGCGCTTTGAGGTCCGCAGAACGTTCCTGCCACGAGCGGGCACACTGCAGGACGAGGGCGCCTAACTGGTCTTGCCAGTCAGGCCGTGTCCCATACAGCGAACGGAACAGCCCGCACAGATCAGGGAAGTGAACGTCCAGCCGCCGAGCAAACTCCTGCCAGTGAGGATCGGCGCGCTGAATGCCGTCATCGGCCCCCAAAACGCTGAGGACGTGCTGCTTGGCGGCTTCTTCCAGATCGACGGTTTCATGCATGAAAGCCAACCTACCAGCGGCGGCTGCAGCCACCCCAACCGGGCGGATCCGCTGTCAGCCCAGCGCCAGGCGCATGGATACCTGGTAACGGTCCGAGCGGTATGTCGAGATGGAGTACTCAATGGGCGTGCCGGGCTCGTCGGTTCCCGTGAAGGACCGCCGCTTGAACAGCAGGACGGGTGACCCCGGCCCGATATCCAGCAGGGCAGCCGTTTCCTCCGACGCCGCGGCGGCCTCCACCGTCTGCTCTGCCTGTTGGACTGGATGTCCTGCGGCGGCCAAAGCCCGGTAGAGGGAGCCGGTCAGGTCCGAGGAGAGCAGGTCCGGCACCAGCCGCGGGGGCAGCCAGGATTCGTCCACGCTGACCGGTGCTCCGTTGGCCATGCGAAGCCGCCGGACCCGGTAGGCAGGCTCTTCCGGAGCCAGCCCCAGATGCTCGGCGGCCGCCGCGGGCGGCATCGCAGTGGACACGTTGATGACCCGGGTGCTGGGCTCAAAGCCGGCGGCCCGCATGTCTTCGTTGAACGAGGCCAGATGCAGGGTGGACCGCACCAGCCCGTGGGAGACGAAGGTGCCTTTCCCTTTGATCCGGACCAGAGCGCCGTCCTGGACCAGGTCCGAGATGGCCCGCCGGACCGTGATCCTCGAGACCCCGAACTGCTCCTCCAGTTGGCGCTCACCCAGCAGGGCATCGCCGGGCCGCAGAGTGCTGGACACCAGGTCCTGGAGTTGCCTTCTGACCCAGACGTGTTTCAGTTCCCCTGCTGTGTCCATGACTCCTATTTTCCGGGAAGGTCGAACAGGCGCGCGCCCGCTTCCACCCGGCCACCGGTGGCCGGGGGTTCGATGGCATCCGCGGCACTGTCCAGGATCACCACGGGACTGCACATGCTGAGATCCTTGGACCGGACCAGGGCCACGTCCACGGTGATCATGGGATCGCCGGCGCGGACCTGGTCGCCCTTCTGGGCGATCACCGTAAAGCCTTCGCCCTTCAGTCCCACGGTGTCGATGCCGACGTGGACCAAAACGGCAGGGCCGGAGGCGTGCTGGACGATGTAGGCGTGCGGCATGACCTTGACCACCTTGCCGTCCAGCGGTGCGACGGCGGTGACCACGCCGGCGTCGTCGTCGGGGATCACGGCGGCGCCGCCGCCCACCAGGCCCTTGGCGAACACCGGATCCGGCACTTCACTGAGCGGGATGAGCCGGCCGGGCAGGGGGGATGCGACGCTGATGGCGGGTGCTTCCGTCGCTGCTTCCGGGGTGTTCACGTCAGGGCTGCCCACTTCTGCCGTGCTCACATCAGGTCCTGGATGTCTTCGGCCAGGCTCTCGGCTTCGGGGCCCACAACTACCTGGACCACCGTGCCGGACATCATGACGCCGTGGGCGCCGGCGGCCTTGAGGGCAGCCTCGTCCACGCGGCCTGCGTCCACCACTTCGGTGCGCAGGCGGGTGATGCACCCTTCGATCTCTTCGACGTTCTCTGCGCCGCCAAGGGCGGCGAGGATGATTTCAGCTTTGGACATGTCCACTCCCGGTGTTGGTAAGCGGTGAAAGGCGGCGGTTCCAGAAGCCAATTTGAAGCTTGAGGTTGACAACTGAGGCCGACGCCCTTCACAGTGATGGTTGTCACTGGTTATAACCAGTTAGCAAGACTCTACTGAAACAAGCATCCCCGCACAAGCACCACCCTCTTCGAGACGAGGAACATCATGACCACGGAAAATCCCACAGCGGGCGCGCCGGCGCCGGGCAAGACCAAGGGCAGTGGCAAGGCCCTGCAGAACATGCAGCGCTTCGGCCGCAGCCTGATGCTGCCCATCGCTGCCCTCCCCGCGGCCGCACTCCTGCTGCGCCTCGGCCAGGACGACCTTCTGGGCAGGTTCGAATCCCTGACCACGGTCGCGCAGGTCATCGGCGCCGCCGGCGGTGCCCTGTTCGAGAACCTGCCGCTGCTCTTCGCCGTCGGCATCTCCTTTGGTTTCGCCAAGAAAGGTGACGGATCCACGGCCCTCGCCGCCGTCGTCGGATACCTGGTCCTGACCAACGTCTTCAAGGTGATGGCACCGCTCGTGCTGGGCGCCGCGCCCGAGGGCGGCAAGGATCCGGTCATCAACTACGGCGTGCTGGCCGGCATCGTGATGGGCCTGACGACGGCGTTGCTTTGGCAGCGCTTCCACCGCACCACCCTGCCGGACTGGCTGGGCTTCTTCGCCGGCCGCCGGCTGGTGCCCATCCTGACGTCCTTCGCCGCGATCGTCATCGGCGTGGTGATGGCCCTGATCTACCCGTACTTCAACACCGGCCTCACCGCCGTGGGCAACACCGTGGCTGACAACACCGTGGTGGGCAGCGGCGTCTACGGCACCCTGAACCGGCTGCTGATCCCGCTGGGCCTGCACCACATCCTGAACTCCATCGTGTGGTTCATCATCGGCGACTACAACGGCGCCCACGGTGACCTGAACCGGTTCTTCGCCGGCGACCCGACTGCCGGCGTCTTTATGACCGGCTTCTTCCCCATCATGATGTTTGCCCTGCCCGCCGCCGCCCTGGCCATCTGGCAGGAAGCCAAGCCGTCACAGCGGAAGATCGTGGGCGGCGTGATGCTCTCCACCGGCCTCACCGCGTTCCTCACCGGCATCACCGAACCGCTCGAGTTCTCGTTTATGTTCGTGGCCTGGCCGCTGTACATCGTCCACGCCTTCCTGACCGGAACGTCCATGATGCTGGTCAACTTCCTGGGAATCCACCACGGATTCGGGTTCTCCGCCGGGGCCATCGACTACGTCCTCAACTTTGGCATCGCGCAAAATCCGCTGTGGCTGATCCCCATTGGGTTGGTCTACGCCGCCATCTACTACGTGGTGTTCCGCTTTGTGATCCGCCGCTGGAACCTGCGCACCATGGGCCGCGAAGACGAAACCGACGAGAACGGCTCCATGGCCAAAGCCGATGCAAGCTGATTTTTCGTCGGCCATAAGCTCGGACGGCTCCGGCGGCTCCGGCGGCGGGGTGGGGCTGCGGGGCCGCCTCGTCACCGGCCTCCCCGGGGATCCCGTGATTGACGACGGCACTGTGGTGATGGCCGGCGGGACCATCCAGTGGTGCGGCCCGACGTCGGACCTGCCGGAAACTTTCGACGCCGACATCCGGCAGGTGCCGCTGATCCTGCCCGGGCTCGTGGATGTGCACTGCCACGGTGCCGTGGGGCACACGTTCTCCGCGGACGTTGAGGGGGCCCGGATGGCCGCGGCCCATCACGCTGCGGAAGGCTCGACGTCGGTCCTTGCCTCGCTCGTGTCGGCGCCGTCCAGCGTGCTGCTGGAGCAGATTGCAGTGCTGCGGGACCTCGTGCAGGACGGCACCCTGGCCGGCCTGCACCTGGAGGGGCCGTTCATCACCAAGAGCATGTGCGGGGCACAGGACCCCGCGGCGATTATCGACGGCGACCCGGCTCTCCTGAAGCAATGGCTGGAGGCGGGGCGTGGGACGGTACGGTCTCTGACCCTCGCCCCGGAGACCCCTCATTTTCATGAGTTGGTGCGGCTCTGCCGTGACTACGGCGTGGTTCCCTCGCTGGGCCACACCAATGCCACCGCGGCGCAGACCCGGGAAGTCCTATCGGGTGTTGCCGGCGGTGGGCTCGGTAGAGGGCCTCGTCCTGCGGCTGATGCTGGCGCTGGCGCCGGCCAGGCAGGCCCGTGGTCAGCCACGCACCTGTTCAACCGGATGCCGCCGCTGGGCCACCGGGCGGCCGGGCCGGTCGCGGTGATGCTGCAGGCTGCCGAACAGTCGCCCGGGCAGATGGTGCTGGAGCTTATTGCCGACGGCGTGCACCTGGACCCGGAAATCGTGCGGATGGTCTTCGGCCTGGTGGGGCCCCGCTCGATTGCCCTCATCACGGACGCGATGGCCGCGGCGGGTATGTCCGACGGGCACTACACTCTCGGCAGCCTGGACGTGCTTGTCCAGGACCGGGTGGCACGGCTGTTGCCGGCGCAAGGGGCAGTTGCTGCCGACGAGGAGGAGCCCGGAGCGATCGCGGGAGCCACGAGCTTCCTGCTGGAAAACGTCCGCCGTTGCGTTGAATGGGGGATCCCGCTCGCAGATGCGGTGGCCGCCGCGACGTCCACTCCGGCCCGGCTGATGGGCCTCGACAGCCCAGGCGCCCGTCAGGTGGGAGCCATCGCCGCGGGATACCGGGCCGACGTCCTGGCAGCCACCGAAGAACTTGAACTCGTGCAGGCCTATCGGGCAGGCACACCACAAACGCAGGAAAGGAATGACCGTGCAGATAGTTCTGTGTGAGTCCACGGACCACGTAGGAGCCCGGGCGGCAGACATCATCGAGGCGAGGGTCCGGCAGGGTCCGGCCGTCCTGGGACTGGCCACCGGGGGCTCGCCGAGTTCCACGTACCAGGAGCTGATCCGGCGGCACCGCGAGGAACGGCTCAGCTTCAGCCAGGTCACCGGCTTCACGCTGGATGAATATGCCGGGCTGCCGAAGGACCACGAACAGTCGTACTGCACCACCATCCGCCGGGAGTTCGTTGACCACGTGGACTTGCCCCTTGAACGGTTGTTCACCCCGCAGGGGGACGCCGCGGACCTGGTGGCCGAGGCCGAGCGCTACGACGCGGCGATCGCCACCGCCGGCGGAGTAGACATCCAGATCCTGGGCATCGGGGCCAACGGCCACATTGGGTTCAACGAGCCGACGTCGTCCCTTGCCTCACGGACCCGGGTGAAGACCCTGGCGGGGGCCACCCGGGCCGACAACGCGCGGTTCTTCCCCGACGGCGACGTGCCGCGGCTGTGCCTCACCCAGGGTTTGGGAACCATACGTGAGGCGAAACTGGCGGTTCTGGTGGCGATGGGAGAGAACAAGGCCGCCGCCGTCCAGGCAATGGTGGAGGGCCCGGTCAGCGCCAACTGCCCGGCGTCGGTGCTGCAGCTTCACCGCAGGGCGGTGATCCTCCTGGACCCCGCGGCCGCGTCCCGGCTCTCCATGCTCGAGTACTACCGCGAAGCCCAGGAGTTCAACGACCAGCTCGGCCAGACCCCCACCAGGCCGTGGATGCAGGAACCGGCGCTGCATTAGGGCTGCCGCATTAAGGAACTGAGCTGGATTTTTCGGGTCAGCCGTTGATGGCCTGGGGGATACCGAGGGCTTTGAGGCCTTCGACGCCGAATTCCAGGCCGTAGCCGGACTGCTTGGCTCCGCCGAAGGGGACGCGGGGGTCCACGGCGCCGTGTTTGTTGATCCAGACGGTGCCGGCTTCGAGGCGGGCAGCGACCTTGCGCGCTTCGGCGAGGTTGGGGGACCAGACGGAGGCGCCGAGCCCGACGTCGAGCCCGTTGGCCATGGCCACCACCTCGTCCACGGTGCTGTAGCGGATGATCGGAAGGGCGGGGCCGAACTGCTCCTCGGCCACCAGGGGGTTGTTGTTGTCGATGTCGGCCACGAGGGTAGTGGGGTAGAAGTGGCCGGGCTGGTCCTTCTCGGGGTTTCCGCCGAGCAGGATCCGGGCGCCGGAGTCGCGGGCGGCTTCCACGAGGGCGGCCACGACGTCGTACTGGGCCCGGTTTTGCAGCGGGCCCAGGACGTTGTTTTCGTCCAGTCCGACTCCCATGGGCATGGCGGCAGCGACCTTGGTGAGTTCGTCGCAGACGGCGTCGTAGATGTCGTCGTGGACGTAGAGGCGCTTGAGCGCGGCGCAGGTCTGGCCGGTGTTGATGAAGGCGCCCCAGAACAGGCCTTCGGCGATGGTGGCGGGGTCGGCGTCGGGCAGGACGATGCCGGCGTCGTTGCCGCCGAGTTCGAGGGTGAGCCGCTTGATGGTGTCGGCTGAGGATTTGATGATCTGCCGGCCGGCGGAGGTGGAGCCGGTGAACATGATCTTCCCGACGGCGGGGTGTTCGGCCAGGCGGGCGCCTACCTCGCGGTCGCCGGAGACGGCGTTGAGCAGGCCTTCGGGAAGTTCTTCGTTGATGACCTTGATCAGTGCCAGGACGGACAGCGGGGTCATCTCGGAGGGTTTGACCACCACGGAGTTGCCCATCCTCAGGGCGGGGGCGATCTGCCAGACGGTGATCATCATGGGCCAGTTCCACGGGCCGATGGCGCCGACGACGCCGATGGGCCGGTAATGCAGTTCGGCATGCGTTTCGCCGTCGTCCACCACAGTTTCGGGTTTCAGGGGGATGGTGGCGGCGGCTCGGAGCCAGGCGGCGCAGGCGCCCACTTCGAACCGTGCGTTGGGACCATTGAGGGGTTTGCCCTGCTCGCGGGAGAGCAGCCGGGCGAGTTCCTCGGCGGAGCGTTCGACGGCGTCGGCGGCTTTGAGGAGCGCGGCGGACCGGGCGTCGTGGCCCAGCGCAGCCCAAGCCGGCTGGGCTGCCCTGGCGGCGGCAACGGCATTCTCAAGGTCTGCAATGGTGTGGACCGGGGCGTGGCCGACGACGGTGCCGGTGGCAGGGTCAATGATGGTCCGGGTATCGCCGGACTCCGGGGTGATCGAGGCCAGCAGGGCGTCGTAAGTTTCCATGGGTTACTCCACTTCGAGTAGGCAATGCGCACTGGCCTGCGTGGCCTGGGGCTATGCCTCGAGTCTGCCCTGCCGCCCTCGGGCCGTCTTGTGTATCCGCGAACGGCGGTTGACGCGAGGCGAACAGATGCCCCGGGGGTCCTGTCAGTGTTGCGGACCGGTCCGCAGGAGCAGCACTTCGTGGACTTCATCGAGGGACGCCGCGATGAGGGCCCGGTCCACACCTGCCAGATATTGGAGTACGAGGCCGTCAAGGGCTGCAAACAGCGTGCGTGCCACCACCTGCACGTTTTCGGTCACCCCGGAGGCCCTGAGTCCGTCGGCCAGGGCGCTGACGTAGTTCTGGTACAGGCCCGTGACCGCTTGAGCCAGCTCGGGCCGCCGCCGGGACTCGAGGATCATCTCGTATTGGAAGACCTGCAGCTCAGGCTCGGCCAGCAGCAGCTCCAGGAGCGAATCCGTGAAGGAATGGCCCGCGGCTGCGGCTTCCCGCAGCTGGGAGGCGTTGATGGACTGGTCGGCCGCCCAGTCCAGGGCCGCAGCGATCAGGGCATCGCGGGAGCCGAAGTGGTGGGCCACCAGTGTGTTGTTCACGCCAGCGGCTTCCGCCACCGATCGGTACGTGAGCCCACGTAGCCCCTTGGTTGCCACCACGCCGATCGCGGCCCGGAGGAGGGCTTCCTTGCCGGTCCCGTACTTGGAGGGGGCGGCGGGAGCGGCTGGCGTTTTCATATGCCGAGTCTAGCCAGTGCTGCCAGCTTCCCGGCAGCGCCTCTTGACTTAAACTAAGCAACTGCTTAGATTCATCTTAGTGGTGATGCGGGTCACTTCGTTGACGTTCCGCACCACTGCCTCACCCCGAAACCCTCACCCGCCCGGCTCAGCTGCCGGTGCCCCTCACCCAGGAGCCATCGTGTCAGAAACCCCTGCTTTCACTACTTCCTCAGCCCTTGACGCGAACAAGAATGAACCCTTCGAACTCGGTCAGGTCCAATGGGTCCGCCGGTTTGGCGAGGGCGACCGCCCCGCCGTCGCCTGCGGATATTGGCACGTCACCCCGCTGGAGGCGCCGGAGCCTTTTGACCTCCTGATCGACGCCGACGAGACGATTTCAATCGTGGAAGGGCACCTCCGGATCGAGGTGGAGGGCGGCGACACGTATGACCTCACCGCCGGAGGCGCAGCCTCCTTCAATAAGGGCGCCCGGACAAGGTGGGAAGTGATGGCGCCCACCGTCGAATTCTTTGTCTACTCCTAAGGGCCGGCAATGGACAACGAACTGCACGACGTTGTGGTGGTCGGGGCCGGCTTCGCGGGACTCACAGCAGCACGTGAGCTCAGGAGGCAGGGCCTGTCCGTCCGTATCGTGGAGGCCCGCGACCGCATTGGGGGACGGACCTGGCTGGACCGCCGGCTGGGGCGCGACCTGGAAATCGGCGGCACCTGGGTGCACTGGACCCAGCCCTACGTCTGGGCCGAACTGAAGCGCTACGGCCTGGACACGACGCCCAGCCCCGAGCCGGAGCGCGCGATCTGGTGGGCAGACGGCCGCCGCCACGAGGGCAGCCCGGACGAGTTGCTCGGGCTCATCGGCGGAATGAACGGGGAGTTTGTCCAGGACTCCCGGAAGTATTTCCCGGAGCCTTTCCGCCCACTGTCCCGCGACGACTTCAAAGCCATCGACCACGTGTCCGTCCAGGACCGCATTCGGGAGCAGTTCCCCGCCGGTACGCAGCGCGACCTCCTGGAATCCTTTTGGGCCCTGAACTTCAACGGTCCGCTGGAAAACGCGGCGCTGACCCAGGCCCTCCGCTGGGTTGCCCTGACCAATGGCGACTGGGCCGTGAACTTCGAGGCCTGCGCCACCTACAAAGTCGTGGGCGGCACCGCAGCGCTGGCCGCGGCGATCCTCGCGGACTCAGGTGCCGGCGTCGAACATGGTTTCACGGTGGACCGCATCCACGACGTCGGCACCTCCGTGAGCGTCTACAGCACCGACGGGCGGAGCGTCAGTGCGCGGACGGCAATAGTCACCGTGCCCCTGCACGCGATGCACGCGGTGAGCTTCGAGCCGCCCCTGTCCGCAGCCAAGAACGAAGGACTCAGCCTCGGCCAGGTGTCCAAGGGGGCCAAGGTCTGGATCAGGCTGAAGGGAAACCACCCGCCGTTTGTTGCCCTTGGCGGCGCCGACTGGCCCCTGAATTTCTTCCAGGCTGAATACGGTATCGACGGCGACACCATCGTGGTGGGATTCGGTCCGGACGCCGCAAACATCGACTCGGAAGACCCGGCTGCCGTCCAGGAACAGCTTCGGCGACTTGTCCCGGATGCTGAAGTGGTAGGCGTGGCCGGCCACAACTGGGTGGACGATCCGCTGTCCGGTGAAACCTGGCCCATGCACGCCACCGGATTTCTGTCCCGGCATCTGCACGCCATGCAGGAGGCCCACGGCGCTGTCCTCTTCGCCGGATCAGACATCGCCAACGGGTGGGGCGGATTCATCGACGGCGCTATCGAGAGCGGCATGGAGGCAGCCCTCACCGCCGCCGCAATCCTGCGGGAACGTGAAACCCGGCCCGTGTAGCCCTGGGCGTCACTGCACTCACGCACAACAACTGATCGCTACAGGACAAGGCGCAGGCCGGGTCCGCTGCGATGCTGGATTCATCGGCGCCTGCCCCCTCGCGCAGCGTCCCTTCCCCAGAGCTCATGACCGTTAAGAAGGATCCAATGAGTATTTCGAATTCCGAGTCCCGGACCACTGAAGCCGCTCCGCGCACGGAGCACTCGACCGCCCTCCGCGCCGGCAGCATCGGCGTCATGGGCATCCTGTTCTTTGTCCTCTCCGCCCAGGCGCCCCTTACCGGGATCGTCGGCGCTTCGCCGCTCGCGGCCGCACTCGGCAATGGCGCCGGTGCCCCGGGTGCCTACCTGATTGTCGGCATTGTGATTGTGGTTTTCGCGGTCGGTTTCGTGGCGATGAGCCGCAAAATCCAGGCGAACGGCGCCTTCTACGCCTACGTCACCGCAGCCTTCGGGCGCAAGGTCGGTGCCGGTGCTGCATGGCTGGCGCTGCTGGCGTACAGCACGGTGCAGGCCGCCATGTACGGACTCTACGGCGCCGCCTTCTCCGGCCTGCTGGCGTCTGTGGGTGTCGGTATTCCCTGGTGGCTGCTGGCCCTCGTGACGATGGCCGGTGTCCAGGTGCTTGGTTCCCTGAACATCGAACTTGGCGCCCGGGTCCTGGCCCTCCTGGTGGGGTTGGAAGTGGCAGTCCTGCTGATGTTCGGCTTCACCGTCCTGTTCCGCGGCGGCGGTCCCGAAGGCCTCAGCCTGGCAGCCTCCTTCTCGCCCGAGGCCATCGCCTCCGGCGCTCCAGGGGTGGCCATTATGTTCGCAGTGGCATCAATGTTCGGCTTCGAGTCCACGGCCATCTATTCCGCCGAGGCTAAGGACGCCCACAAGACGGTGGCCCGGGCAACGTACCTGTCCGTCGGCGTTATTGCCGTCTTCTTCTCCTTCATCTCCTGGATGCTGGTCAGCTACTACGGTCCGTCTCAGGTTATCGACGCCGCCGGCGCTGCCCTGGAATCCGGCGACTCCACCGCTTTTGTGCTCACGCCCATGGTGGAGTTGTTCGGCCCCTGGGCAGGAATCACCACGGGCATCCTGCTGGTCACGTCCCTGCTGGCCGGGATCATCGCTTTCCACAATGGCATCAACCGCTACCTCCATTCGCTGGCGCTCCGCGGTTCCCTGCCCGCGATCGTTGCCCGGACCAACCGGCACCGCGCACCCGCCGCGGCCGCGTGGATCCAGACCACCACCGCCGTCGTACTCGTGGCGCCCTTCGCGCTGCTGGCGCTGGACCCGGTCCTGACCCTGTTCTCGTGGTTCAGCGGGCTGGCCGTCGCGGCACTCCTGGTGCTCTACATGCTCTGCTCCATCGCCGTCGTCGGCTTCTTCCGCCGCGAACGGGTCAACGGGCAGCTTTGGCAGACACTCCTGGCGCCGCTGCTGGCGTCCGTGTTGCTGGCGTGGGTCCTGTACCTCGTGCTCAGCAACTTCACGTCGCTGATCGGCGGGAGCGCAGAAACCGCTGTTGCCCTGCTGGTGGCGGTTCCGGTGGTGTTCGCGGCCGGTGTGCTGGTGGAAGCCCGCGTTGAGCGCCGCCGCGGGACCGCCGCCCTGGGGCACAGGGTCGTTTGAGGCGCCGCCTCACATCAGCAGCAGCCTCCGGCGAGGACTGGGGAGCGCAAAGGCCCGGCGCGGAATCAATCCGCGCCGGGCCTCCGCGTGCTGTTCAGGCACTCTGTCCAGGTACTCTGTTCAGGCGCCGCGGCGCCAGTCGCTGGGGGAAACGCCGAAGGCGTCGCGGAAAATGCGGCTGAAATGCGCTGCGTCGAGGAACCCCCAGCGGGCAGCAACAGTGCCCACGGACTTCCCGGCATGCAGCGGATCCCGCAGTTCGCGGCGCGTGCCGTCCAGCCTTTGGCTCCTGATCCAGCTGGCCACAGTGGTCCCCGACTCATGGAAGACGTTGTGCAGGTGCCGCGTGGAGATGAAATGTGCCGCGGCAATGCTCGCCGGGGACAGCTGGGGATCCGACAGGTTGGCCTCGATGTATTCGCGTACCGACACGGCCAGGAGCGCCTGCGGCTTCATCCGGTCCGGCGCGATATCCATTTCGGCGTGCAGCATGGTGGACACAAGGTCCAGGGCGTTCGTGGCCAGCCGCGAGCCGCTGGGGCCGCTTAGGACCTCAAGGTTCTCGGACAGCTGCCGGATGAACTGCCCCACGATCCCGCTCAGTCCGGTGCTGCCGGCCATCCGGACTGCCGCGAGCTGGCCCACGTAATCCGTGGGCAGCGAGAGGGCGTCGCACGGGAACATCACTACCATCATCCGCGCCTCGTCCTCGAAGGCGAGGGTGTATGGGCGGTTGGTGTCGTAGATGGCCAGGTCGCCTGGGCGGAGCAGGGCTTCGCGGTTGTCCTGGATCAGCAGTCCCGTGCCCTCCAACTGGAGGTTGAGCTTGAAGTAGCGTTCGCCGGCCTGCGCAATCAGGGCAGGCGTGCGGTGGACCTCGTGGGAGGTTGCCGAGACTTCGACGACGGACATCCGGTCCAGCACACGGGCGCGCATCTGCCCACGGAACCCCTCAACGTCTGCTGTCCGGGCCGCGAGCGGCACGAAGGACTCTGCCACGAGGTGTTTCCAGTGGTCGAACGTCTCCGCAACGCTGGACGTGAGGTTCTGGCTGGCGGGCTGGACTGCTGCTGGCATGGATGTTCCTGACGACGGATGGCCGCAAACGTGGGTTCCCCGATGGCTGTGTCCTGGAACACAGTCCCATCAGATTAACGCCGGAGGTGGTCTTTTTTCAACAGTGGGCGAAAAAAGATTTCCTTTTATGGGGCGCCGGCGTCCAGTGACTGTCTAGTTGTTCTTGCCTCTTGCAGCGACGGTCCAGCGGTCAATCAGGACGCCGTTGCTGGTCACCGCGACGTCGTCCACCAGGTTGATCGCCAGGCAGACGTGGTTGGGGACAATGCGCAGCCGCTCACCGAGGGGCGGGCGGGTCCCGCTTTCGGGCCACTCAACCGTGGCATGGTGCTCCGAAAGGGCGGTGATCCGGGCATCCGGATGGTCGATCAGGCGGCCGAAGCCGGTGGCCCAGGCTGGCCGGTCGCTCCCCAGGATCTTGGTGCCGGCGTCGATGATGAAACGCGCGGCGGCATCCGGGGCGGTCACATGGTGGCTCACCACGGTGGCTGCGACCGTCAGCGCAATATCCTCAACGGCGCAGCGTCCGAGTTCCAGCTGCTGCGCGTCGCCGAAGACGTAGACGCCGGGGCGCACTTCGGTTGCCGCGGATCCCCCGGTCAGGAGCGCCGTAGGGGTGGAACCTCCACTGCGGCGAGTCGCTTCGAAGCCCGCCGCCGCCAGGGATGCCGCGGCCAAGCGCAGCGCCTCTTGTTCCTGCACGGCTGCCTCCGCCGGCATCCCGGGGGCGTAGCTGTGGCCCGGGAACGTGAAAACCCCCGCAACCTGCAGCCCGGCCCGCGATGCGGCTTCTGCAACCGGGGCAGCGGCCTCCGGACTGACGCCGCTGCGATGGTGGCCGCTGTCGATTTCCACCAACACGCTGACGCTCCCGGCCGCTTCGCCGAGGCCGGCTCCCAGCATGGTTGCCCCCGCCGCGGAGTCCACTCCCACGGCGATGGTTGCCGTTGACGCCAGGCGCCGGAGCCGGTCGGCCTTTTGTGGCGAGATCCAGAGGGGGTAGGCGATGAAAATGTCGCCGACCCCTGCCGCGGCGAACACTTCCGCTTCGCCGATGGTTGCCACCGTCAGGCCTGCTGCTCCGGCGTCCAACTGGCGGGCGGCGATCTCGATGATCTTATGCGTCTTGGCGTGAGGGCGGAGGGCGAGGCCCTTCCCGCGGACAGCCGCCGCCATCCGGGCGATGTTCCTCTCGAGGATGTCGATGTCGATCATGATGTCTGGTGTGTCGATCTCAGGGGGAATCGTCATGGCAGAGCTCTCCTGGCTGGGGTCCGGGTTGTGCCGGGCGGGCTGGTTTTGGGATGGGCGGATTTTGGCTGGGCTCAGCTATCCGGCCAGCAGGGCCAGATAGCCCTCAAGCTGGTCGGCGAGCCCCGGATCGGCGCCGGGGTTGGTGGCCAGAGCTGCCCCGATCTGTGCGCCCAGCAGCATGTTCAGGAGCTGGCTCGCCAGCGTGGCGTCGTCGACGGCGGAGCGGACGTCCCCCGCATCACGCGCCTCCGCGAGGTACTGCCGGATGGCTGCAAGCCACTCCTCCATGGACTGCCGGTGGATCTCGGCTTTCTGCGGATCGTTGATCGCCTTCTGCCAGAACGGGATGACGATCCGGGCTTCATTGACCCGCTCGTCGTCCAGCGGGAGTACCTCCAGGCAGAATGCCCGCAGTGCCGGGAGCCCGGTTCTGCCTTCGGTCACTTCGGCGATGCGCTGGTTGGTCCTGTTGAAGACGTGCCCGAACGCGAACTCCAGGAGGGTGTCCTTCGTAGGGAAATAGGGTTTGAGTGCCCCGTTCGCGAAGCCTGCCTCCAGGGCGATCTCCCGCATGGTGGCGCCTTCAATGCCCAGCCGGGCGATGATCCGCCACGTGGCATCCACCAGTTCCAGCCGGCGCTCGTCATGGTCAACAATCTTTGGCACGGCTGCCGCTCCCCGGAAATATTTCGCTCAGACTCTTGTGAGCCATCTTACGGACGCTTATTCTCTACAACTATAGAAAATAAAAATTCCGACCAGCCACGGTCCCGGACAAAGGTCACCCATGACACTTGCAACAGCTGACACAGCTACCCCGTACCGCCTGGCATCGGACGGCGAAATCACCGATGTCCAAGCCATCCTGCGGGCTGCCGGCCACCTGGGTCCGGAGAAGCGTATCGCCTACCTGGGCCTGCTGGATCCCGCCCGGGGGACTACCGCCGTCGCCAACCGCAACGCCGGGACGCACGACGGCGGTGCTGCCGCCGCCAGTACCGCCGCCGTCGGGAGCCCCACCGAGGACCGCAGGTTCCGGATCTTCATCCACGACATCACCGGCGGTGCGCCGACGGATGCGGTGGTCTCCGTGACCCGGCAGGAAGTGGTGTCCGCCGTCGAACTGGACACTGCCGTCACCGGCGAGCTTCCCGTCCTTGAAGAGGAATTCGAAGTGGTGGAGGCGCTACTGGCAACAGACGACCGCTGGTTGAAGGCTCTCTCAGAGCGGGGGCTCGACGTCAGCAAAGTCCGGGTTGCCCCGCTGTCGGCCGGTGTCTTCGAGTACCCGGAGGAGAAGGGCCGCCGCATCCTTCGTGGCCTGGCGTTTGTCCAGGACTTCCCGGAGGACAGTGCCTGGGCGCACCCCGTGGATGGGCTCGTGGCGTATGTTGACGTGGTCAACAAGGAGGTCACCCGGGTGCTGGATCTCGGAGCCATGCCGGTCCCCACCGAGCACGGCAACTACACGGATCCCGAACTGACCGGCCCGCTCCGCACTACCCAAAAACCCATCAGCATCACCCAGCCCGAGGGTCCCAGTTTCACAGTCACCGGCGGCAACCATGTGGAATGGGAAAAGTGGAGCCTCGACGTCGGCTTCGACGTCCGCGAAGGCGTAGTGCTGCACAATATCGCGTTCCAGGACGGCGACCGGCTGAGGCCCATCATCAACCGGGCCTCTATTGCCGAGATGGTGGTTCCGTATGGCGATCCGTCGCCGATCCGATCCTGGCAGAACTACTTCGACACCGGCGAATACCTAGTCGGCCAGTACGCCAACTCCCTGGAGCTCGGCTGCGACTGCCTCGGCGACATCACCTACCTCAGCCCCGTCATTTCCGACTCCTTCGGCAACCCGCGTGAGATCCGCAACGGCATCTGCATGCACGAGGAGGACTGGGGCATCCTGGCCAAGCACAGCGATCTCTGGACCGGGATCAACTACACCCGGCGCAACCGCCGCCTCGTGATCTCGTTCTTCACCACCATCGGCAACTACGATTACGGCTTCTACTGGTACCTGTACCTGGACGGCACCATCGAATTCGAAGCCAAGGCCACCGGCGTCGTCTTCACCAGCGCGTTCCCCGAGGGCGGCTCGGACAACATTTCCCAACTGGCCCCGGGCCTGGGTGCGCCCTTCCATCAGCATCTTTTCAGTGCGCGGCTGGACATGGCCATTGACGGCTTCACCAACCGCGTGGAAGAAGAAGAAGTAGTCCGCCAGCCCCTGGGGGAGGGGAACGAGCGGGGCAACGCCTTCTCCCGCAAGCGGACGCTGCTCACCCGCGAATCGGAAGCGGTCCGTGAGGCCGATGCCCGGGCTGGCCGGACCTGGATCATCTCCAACCCCGAATCCCGCAACCGGCTCGGCGAACCCGTGGGCTATAAGCTCCACTCCCAAAACCAGCCCACGCTGCTGGCAGATCCGGATTCGTCCATTTCACGGCGCGCCGCCTTTGCCACCAAGGACCTCTGGGTCACCCGCTACGCCGACGACGAGCGCTACCCCACGGGCGACTTCGTCAACCAACACCCCGGCGGTGCCGGGCTTCCGGCGTACGTCGCCCAGGACCGCGAGATCGACGGCCAGGACATTGTCGTCTGGCACACCTTCGGGCTCACGCATTTCCCGCGCGTGGAGGATTGGCCGATCATGCCGGTGGACACGGTCGGCTTCAAGCTGCGGCCCGAAGGCTTCTTCGACCGCAGCCCCGTCTTGGACGTTCCCGCCAGCGCCGCCGGATCAGGCACGGCGGCCAGTTGCCACAGTGACGCTGGTGCCGGTTCCGGCACCAGCTCTGCCAGCTGCCACGGCTAGGTAAACCCGATGACCTTTACAGGACGGGCCCGCAGTCGCGGGCCCGTCCTGCATTCACGGTTCTGCGCCGCGGTGGTGGCAGGCTCCAGCGCCGCGCACGTTTGGCTTGCCGTCCAAAACCAGCACGGACCATGGTTGAGCATGCTCATGCTGGCGCTAGCAACTGTCTGCCTGCCGTGCGCCCTGCATATCTGGCGGCACGGTCGGGTGGCTGCGCTGCGCAGGGTCATGGTGTGTGCCGGATCCATGGGTGCTGTCCATGGACTGCTGCTGGTGGGCAGCGGAACCGCAGGTCACGCGCATGCTGGAGTGCCGCCGTCGAACATTACGGCGTCCAGCATTACGGGCGTCAGCAGCGCCGGCGGACTCTTGCTGGTCATAGCCCTGGAACTTACGACGGCCTTGCTTGCCGCAACCCTGGTCGCCCGCCTCAGGTCCACCCACCCCCCAAGCCCACCCCACCCAACTAAGTAGCAGCAGATGTCGTTTTGAGCGCTCATAACGACATCTGCTGCTACTTAGTTGGGAGGGTGTGGCCGGAGACGGGTCTGAGTAAGCGGTCCTCGACGAAACGTGCTTTTAACATTCCCGTCCGACGCCTGTAATGCCGGTTTGGCTACTGTGATTCAACAAGGTTTACTAGTAGCTAACACCAACCGGACAGGAATGTTTCGATGACAAGTGTCGCAACCCCTGCTGTATCCGCTTCGCCCCTTACTGACAGAATTTCCCTGGCGGACATCGCCCGCGCGCACGATGTCCGTTTCATCCTTGCCACCTTCGTGGATATGACCGGCAAGCCCTGCGCGAAGCTGGTTCCCGTGGAAGCGGCCGACGAACTGGAAGCCGGGGCCATGGGCTTCGCCGGCTACGCGGCAGGGCTCATCGGCCAGAAACCGCAGGACGCGGACCTCATCGCCGTCCCGGACCTTGACTCCTTCACCCCGGTCCCCTTCATCAAGGAGGGCCTGGCCATCGTCCACTGCGATCCGCACGTCAACGGCCAGCCTTGGCCGTACGCGCCGCGGGTCATCCTGAAGAACACCCTCGCCCGCCTGGCCGAGCAGGGCATGCAGGCAAAAATTGGCGCCGAAGTTGAGTACTTCCTGGTCCACAAGAACGACGACGGGACGCTGAGTACCGCGGACGCGCGCGACGATTCCCCCCGCCCCTGCTACGACGCCCGCGGCGTCACACGGATGTATGACCACCTCACCTCCATCTCCGAGGCGATGAACTCGCTGGGCTGGGGCAACTACGCCAACGACCACGAGGACGCAGCGGGCCAGTTCGAGCAGAACTTCAACTACGCGGATGCGCTCACCACCGCGGACCGGGTAGTCAGCCTCCGCTACATCCTCAATATCCTGGCGGAGCAGCGTGGAATGACCGCCACGTTCATGCCCAAGCCCTTCACGGACCGGACTGGAACGGGCCTGCACTTCCACCTGTCCCTGTGGTCCGGCGTCGAGGCGCTGTTCCCCGGCAATGACGGTCAAACGGACGACGGCGGCCGCGGCCTTGGGCTGTCAGCGCTCGCTTACTCATTCATCGCCGGCATCCTGGAACATGCGCCTGCACTGCAGGCCTTCCTGGCGCCGACGGTGAATTCGTACAAGCGCTCGGGTGCCACCACCAGTTCATCCGGTGCCACCTGGTCGCCGCGGAAGGCCTCGTTCGGCGGTAACGACCGCACCCACATGATCCGCGTCCCGGACAACAAGCGGATCGAACTGCGCTCGGGCGACGGCTCGGCCAACCCCTACCTCGCCATCGCCACTGCGATCTCGGCAGGCCTGGACGGAGTGGAAAAGGCTGCCGATCCGGGCATGCCGTCCGGTCCCGGAGAGTCCAAGCCCGATGCCCACTTGCTGCCGGCCACGCTGCTCCACGCCGTGGAAGCCCTGCGCCGCGACCCGGTGATCCTCGCCAGCCTCAGCGGCGACGCCGAGATCGGAAAGTACTACGCGGATGCCAAGGAGGAGGAATTCCTCACCTGGCACAACCAGGTCAGCGACTGGGAAATCCGCACGTATTTGACTTCCATCTGACCGCGTTCGATCTGAGAAACCCTAGTAAGTAAAGGACACACCATGTGTGGAATTGCCGCGCTGCAGCTGCGCAACCCCTTGCTGCACCCCCGGATGGGCAGCCTCCTGTCCTCCATGATGTGCCAGATCGTGGACCGCGGCCCGGACTCCGCCGGCCTGGCCGTTTACAACACCCCCGGCCTGGTCTCGGAAGGGACCTCAACCCTGAGCCTCCTCGGCAAGGACCAGGGCTTGCCCGTCGCGGAGATCCAGCTTGCCTTGGACGGAATGCTCCCGTCCGACGCGGCCGCCTCTGTCCGCGTCGTGGGCGACACCACCCTCGTGAGCGCCGCCGTCGGGACCGACCTGCTGGTGAAGGCAGTCAGCGAAACCCTCCCGGAGGCAACCATCATCGGCCGTGGCGAGCACGTTGCCGTGATGAAGAGCGTTGGCCACCCCATGGATATCGCCGCCGAGCACGGACTGGAAGCGATGGCCGGAAGCCAAGGACTGTCCCACACCCGAATGGCCACCGAGTCCGCGGTGACGGCCGGGGGATCACACCCCTTCTCCGTGGCTGACGATCTCTGCCTGGTGCACAACGGCTCCTTCTCCAACCACGCCACCATCCGCCGGGGCCTCTTGCGCGAAGGTGTGGTGTTCGACTCCGACAACGACACCGAGGTGGGCGCCCGCTATGTCGCCTCCCGCCTGCAGCAGGGCGACACCCTCGAAGAAGCGCTGGTGAACCTGGGCAAGGTCTTCGACGGTTTCTACACCCTGGTGGTCACCACCGCTGACAGCATGGCCATAGTCCGGGACCCCATCGCCTGCAAGCCCGCCATCATCGCCGAAACGGACGACTACGTAGCTATGGCCTCCGAATACCGTGCCCTGGCAAGCCTGCCCGGCATCGAGAGCGCCCGCATCTTTGAACCGGAACCCGGAAAGGTCTACACATGGACACTCTGACAGCCCCCGAAGCCAGCATCGAAGCAACCGTCAGCACGAACGGAGTCCTGGACTCTTTCAGTGTCGATCTCACCGGCAGCCCGGTACGGGAACTCAACCAGGCCCTGCACAACGCTGTTGAAGGGCAGTCCTGGACCGTCACCAGCCCCGGTGGCAAGCACAGCCTCGCCGTCGGCATCGATGCGGACGTGACGGTGACCATCGAAGGCCACGCCGGCTACTACGCCGCCGGGATGCACCAAAAAGGGGAGGTGACCATCAACGGCAACGCCGGCGTGGGACTCGCCGAGAACATCATGTCCGGCAGGGTCCATGTGAAGGGCGACGCGTCCCAGTCAGCGGCAGCCACCGGCCATGGCGGTTTGGTGGTCATCGACGGGAACGCGGGCGCACGCTGCGGAATCTCGATGAAGGGCGTGGACATCGTGGTGGGCGGCAACATCGGCCACATGTCCGCGTTTATGGCCCAGGCAGGGCGCCTCGTGGTGTGCGGCGACGCCGGCGATGCCCTGGGCGACTCCATCTATGAGGCCCGGATCTACGTCAAGGGCACGGTGGCATCGCTCGGCGCGGACTGCATCGAGAAGCCACTGCGAGAGGAGCACCTGGCCGAACTCGGCGAACTGCTGGCCGCAGCCGGTCGCACCGACAACCCGGCCGACTTCAAGCGCTACGGCTCAGCCCGGAACCTCTACCACTTCCACGTCGACAACTCGACGTCGTACTAGGAGCCCACCATGACCATCACCTCAGTACCGGTCCCCACCCAGAACGTTCCCACCCAGAACCTCGCTGAACTCGGCCTCCGCGAATCAGCCACTTTCGACCGGGCAACCATCGCGGACATCCAGCGGGCCGCGGCCACCGGCGTCTACGACATCCGCGGCTGGGGCGCCAAGCGCAAGGTCCCGCACTTCGATGACCTGCTCTTTCTCGGCGCCTCCATGTCCCGCTACCCGCTGGAGGGCTACCGCGAAAAGTGCGATACCGACGTCGTCCTCGGCGACCGGCACGCATCCCGGCCGCTGCACCTGCAGACCCCGGTGACCATCGCCGGGATGAGCTTCGGCGCCCTGTCCGCCAACGCCAAAGAGGCACTGGGCCGCGGCGCTTCGGAGGTGGGCACTTCCACCACCACGGGCGACGGCGGCATGACCCCTGAGGAGCGCGGCCAGTCCAGGCACCTCGTGTACCAATACCTCCCGTCCCGCTACGGCATGAATCCCGATGACCTCCGCAAGGCTGATGCGATCGAAATCGTGCTGGGCCAGGGCGCCAAGCCTGGCGGCGGCGGCATGCTCCTGGGCCAGAAAATCACCGAACGCGTGGCCGGCATGCGCACCCTTCCGGTGGGCATCGACCAGCGCTCGGCCAGCCGGCACCCGGATTGGACCGGCCCGGACGACCTCGAGATCAAGATCGGCGAGTTGCGTGAAATCACAGACTGGAAGACGCCCATCTACGTCAAAATCGGCGCGTCCCGGCCCTACTACGACACCGCGCTCGCGGTAAAGTCCGGCGCCGACGTTGTGGTGGTGGACGGCATGCAGGGCGGTACCGCCGCAACGCAGCAGGTGTTCATCGAAAACGTCGGCATCCCCACCCTCGCCGCCATCCCGCAGGCCGTCCAGGCACTCCAGGAACTCGGCGTCCACCGTAAAGTCCAGTTGATCGTGTCCGGCGGCATCCGGACCGGGGCCGACGTCGCAAAAGCCATGGCACTGGGTGCGGACGCCGTGGCGATCGGCACCGCGGCGCTGATCGCCTTGGGTGACAACGATCCGCGCTATGCCGCCGAGTATGCCGCCATCGGTTCCGCCGCCGGCTTCTACGACGACTTCCAGGACGGCCGAGATCCCGCCGGCATCACCACCCAGGACCCGGAACTCGCCTCCCGGCTGGACCCGGTGGCTGCGGGCAAGCGGCTGGCCAACTATCTGCGCGTCCTCACCATGGAGGCCCAGACCATCGCCCGGGCCTGCGGAAAGTCGCACCTGCACAACCTCGAACCCGAGGACCTCGTGGCGCTGACCATCGAGGCCTCGGCTATGGCCCGCGTCCCGCTGGCCGGCACCAGCTGGATCCCCGGCGCGGGTTAGGGATGCTCCATGCCTGATTCTTCTGACTATGTAGTGGTGGGCGCCGGCCTGGCCGGCGCCGCCACCGCCTGGCAGCTCGCGGCCCGCGGGCACCAGGTCACCATCCTGGAACGCAACGTCCCGGCAAGCCACGACGCCAGTTCGCACGGGTCCGCCCGGATCTTCCGTTACGCCTACCCGGACCCCTTCTATACCCGGGCGGTGCAGGAAGCCAAGGCGCTGTGGGACGGCCTTGCCGTGGACAGCGGCTCGCAACTGATCACTCCCTCCGGGGCTGCCGACTTCGGTTCCGAACGCAATCCGCGGCTGCTCGCCGGTGTGTTGGCGCAGGCAGGAATTGAGCACGAGCTGCTGAGTGCGGAGGAAGCCATGGGCCGCTGGCCGCAGATCGCCTTCGACACCGAGGTGCTCTGGCACCCGGCTGCGGGAGTGATCGACGCCGAGACCGCCGTCAACGCCATGGTGGAGTTGGCGGTCAGGCACGGCGCCCGGCTGCTGACGGGATGGCCGCTGCAAGGGCTGGACAGGGCCGCTGCCGGCTACCGGCTACGTTCGGCAACAGGAAAAACGTTCGACGCCGGAAACGTGGTGATCAGCGCGGGCGGCTGGCTGCCCGGGCTGCTGGGGGAGTTGTCGCTTCCCTCAGGCTTCCTGGCCGGACTTCCCCAGATCACCGTGCGGCAGGAGCAGGCATTCCACTTCCGCTACAGGGATCACGACGGCGGACCCGGCTCTGTTGCCGACGTCGGCACTTCCTGGCCCACGTTCATCCACAAGAGGGCGGACATCCAGGTTTATGGCCTTCCCGGCGGCCGGGACGCAGGCTTTGCCGGCCAGAAGGTCGCCGAATACAACGGGGGACGGCTCCTCCCCAGCGCAGCCGAACAGACCGGTGAAGTGGACCCCGCCAACCGCGGTCGCGTGGTCGACTACGTCCGCCGCTTCCTGCCCGGCCTGGTTCCGGAGCCGTACGCCGAAACCACCTGCCTGTTCACGAATACGCCCAACGAGGACTTCATCGTCGACCGCGTCAACAACGTCACCATCCTCTCGCCGTGCTCCGGGCACGGGGCAAAGTTTGCGCCATTAGTCGGCCAATGGGCGGCTGACCTTGCCACCGGTGACGCGAACGTGCCGCTGCGCTTCCGGACGGCGACGGCGGCGGTCAGCTCCCGCTGATCCCACCCCAGCACTCAACTCGAGAAACGGACCCCCGTGACTGCCCCCATCTCTTCTTTCACCCCCTCAGCGATGGCACTGCCATCCCGGACCCTGCCGCGGCCAGCCGCTGCAACTTCTGTCCAGGCAGAGCCGTCCGCGGCAACGGTGAGCGGCCTGCTCAGGGATATCGCCGACGTCGGCCGCGACAGGGCCCGCGGAGGCTACTCCCGGCCGGTGTTCTCCAACGCCGAGACTGAGCTGCGGAGCTGGTTCATTGCCGAGGCCGGGCGCCGCGGGCTGGACGTCCACACGGACCACAACGGCATCATCTGGGCGTGGTGGGACACCGCCGCCGGCACTCGGCGAAACGCCGTAGTCACCGGAAGCCACCTCGACTCTGTCCCGGGCGGCGGTGAGTACGACGGACCGCTGGGGGTCGCCTCGGCGCTGGTCGCCGTCGACCTTCTCAAGGCGCGCGGACTGCGGCCCCGACGCCCGCTTGCCATTGCCGTGTTCCCCGAAGAGGAAGGATCACGCTTTGGCGTGGCCTGCCTGGGGTCGCGGTTGCTGACCGGCGAACTGGATCCGGACAAGGCCCGCCGCCTGAAAGACCCGGACGGGAACACGTATGCCGACGTCGCCGCCGCCAACGGGCAGGACCCGCGGCTCATCGGTGCCGACTACAAGACCCTTCAGCAGCTGGGCGTGTTTGTGGAGCTGCACGTTGAACAGGGGCGGGGCCTGATCGACCTGAACCAGCCTGTGGCGATCGGTTCATCCATCCTTGGCCACGGGCGGTGGAAGCTGACGGTCACCGGTGAGGGCAACCACGCGGGCACCACCCTCATGAAAGACCGTAAGGACCCCATGATTGCCGCCGCGAAAGTCATCGTGGGCATCCGCGACACCGCCCGGAAGTACCGTGACGCGCGGGCCACCGTGGGGCGGATCCAGCCCGTCCCGGGCGGAACCAACGTCATCGCCTCGCGTGTGGACCTGTGGATCGACGTCAGGCATCCGGACGACTCCATCACCGCGGCCCTCGTGGAAGCCATCGGACTCAACGCCCAGGTGATGGCCGCCGAGGAAGGCTGCACCGCCAGCCTCACCGTGGAGTCACTGAGCCCCACGGCGCATTTCGATACATCGCTGCGGGACCGGCTGAAGGAGCTTCTGCCGGCCGCGCCCGTCCTGGACACTGGAGCAGGGCACGACGCCGGCGTCCTTAGCTCGCAGATTCCCACCGCCATGCTGTTCATCCGCAACCCCACCGGGGTATCGCACTCCCCTGATGAGTTGGTGCAGGACTGGGACGCCGAGGCCGGTGCCGTGGCGCTCGCGGACTCGCTGGCCGGGTTGCTGGGGGAAGCACGCGCCGTCGGATAGTGGTTGTCCTGCCCGCCCTTAGTGCCTGACGCGGTACGTCATCAGCACGCAGCCGCCGTCGATGGTGCGCGATTCTGACAGCTCAAGGGCAATGCGGCGTGCCTGGGGCTTGAAGAAGGGGACACCGGAGCCCAGCAGCACCGGATGGACATTGAGGCTGACCTCGTCGATTGCGCCAGCTTCGAAGAGCGAGCCGGCGAGGTCACCGCCGCCCATCAGGCAGATGCCCTTGCCGGGCTGCTCTTTGAGCCGGTTGACGAAGCCGCCGGCGTCGGAAGAGACGAGCTCCAGCCCTTGCGGCGCGTCCGTCAACGTGCGGGAGAAAAGGTACGTGGTCATGGGTGGGGTGCCGCTCAGGTCCGGGGTGGCCTCGTTGCCCTTGGTGTCCTCGGCGCTAAAATCCTGGCCGGCCGAGAACTCCCAGGTCTTTCGGCCCATCAGGACGGTATCCACGGTGGACCAGTACTGGCCCATTACCTCTTCGACGTCTGAGCTGAAGTGCAGCCAGTCGATAGCACCGTCGCTGCCGGCGATGAAGCCATCGAGGCTGCACGCCGCACCGTAGGTCACGGTCCGCATTGGTCTTCCCTTCACTTCCATGCCCCCTAAAAACAGTAGGCCCGGGGCAGGACTTTGGCTACGGCGCCGCCACCTATGATGGCTCCTATGACCAATCACGCCCCGGAGGGAACAGACGCCGCACAGACCGCCGGCGGTGCCGCTGCCGGCAGTACGGCCGCCGTCGTAGACCCGGGCGCTCCAGCTGATCCTGGAGCCGTTTCAGGCAAGCTCGAACAGGTCATCGCCACGCAAGTACGGCACTACCGCACCGCCAACGGCCTGTCCGCGGCCGAGCTCGCTGCCCGGACCGGTCTGTCCAAGGCGATGATCTCCAGGATTGAAACGGCAACGACGTCGTGTTCGCTGACTACGCTCCAGCGGCTGGCGGACGGCCTCAAAATTCCCGTTACGGCTCTGTTCCGCGGGGCGGACACCGACCGCGACGCCACCTTCACCAAGAACGGCCAGGGCAGCCTGACTGTTCGCAGCGGCACGCAGCATGGCCATGAGTATCGGGTCCTGGGCGCTCTCAAGGGGCGGACGGACGCGCTCGAACCGACGCTGGTCACCCTCACCGATGCATCCGACGTGTTTCCGCTGTTCCAGCACCCCGGCACGGAATTCATCTACATGTTGGCCGGAAAGATGGTTTACGGGCACGGCGCCTACGAGTACACAATGGAAGCCGGCGACTCACTCCTGCTGGATGGCGAGGGCCCTCATGGGCCGTTGGAACTGCTTGAGCTGCCCATCAAGTTCCTGGCCGTTTCTGCCAAGTGATCCGCCGTGTTTCGGCCCGTGATCCCGCACGTATTCCGGCCCATGTTGCCGTCCGATTTCCGGCAGCGAAGTACGGCAGCATTCCTGAATCCACAGCGCGTTCGATCCAAAGTGCGTTCATGAGACGTGTGAAACTCACGTGCCCGTGACTGAAACGTTGATTTAACCGGCCGGAAACCCACGGCGAAAGTCCCGCCATACAGTTGGAACCAGACGGCAATAGCTGCCCTCCGATGAACGTGGTACTGACTCCGCGTCCCTCCTTTCGGAGCGGCTCTCACGGGCAATTTCCGTTCTCTCTTCGCATCACGAAAGGGGTTTCCCATGGATTCGGGAAATGTCGCATGGATTCTGGCCAGCTCTGCGCTGGTCTGTATGATGATCCCCGCCCTGGCCCTGTTTTACGGGGGCATGGTGGGGTCTCGTCGCATTCTCAACATGATGATGATGTGCTTTGGCGGCGCGAGCCTGGTGGCAGTGCTCTGGGCGCTCTTCGGGTATTCGATGGCCTTCGGAAATTCGGTAGGCGGCCTGGGGCTCATCGGGGACGTCACGGAATTCCCGGGCATGGGACAGCTGCTCGCCGCCGACGAGGCAGCCTCTATTCCGGTGATCCTCTTTGCCGCGTTCCAGCTGTTCTTCGCGTGTGTCACTACGGCCCTGGTTGCGGGAGCGGCAGCCGGACGTATGAAGTTCGGCGCCTGGATGCTGTTTGCCGGAATCTGGGCAACCATCGTCTACTTCCCCATCGCGCACTGGGTGTTTGCCTTCTCCTCGGCTGACGGCAGCGTCACGGGCGGCTGGATCGCGAGCGGGATCAAGGCGATTGACTTCGCCGGTGGCACCGCGGTGCACATGAACGCCGGCGCGGCAGCCCTGGCTCTGGCGTTGGTCCTGGGCAAGAGCTCCGGCTGGCCCAAGATGGAACACACCAAGCCGCACAGCAGGCCGCTGGTGCTCGTTGGCGCCGGTCTGCTTTGGGTTGGCTGGTTTGGCTTCAATGCGGGCTCCGCACTCTCCGCCGGACAGTCCGCTTCAGTGGTCTTCCTCAACACAGCAGTCGCAGCTTCTGCCGGGCTCCTCGCCTGGGCCCTTGTTGAGCGGCTCCGCCACGGCGCGGCCACCAGCATGGGCGCAGCGTCCGGCCTGATCTCGGCCCTCGTTGCCATCACGCCGGCCTGTGGTGCTGTCAGCCCGCTTGGCGCACTTGCCATCGGCGCCATCGCGGGCGCTGTCTGCTCCTTGGCCATCGAGCTGAAGTTCCGCCTCGGCTTTGACGACTCGCTCGACGTCGTGGGCGTTCACCTCGTGGGCGGCATCATCGGCACCCTGCTGATCGGCCTGTTCGCCACCGATGCAGCCCCGAACGGGGTGAGCGGACTCTTCTACGGCGGCGGCGTTGAACTGCTGGGCGTCCAGGCGCTGGCCACGGTTACGGTCCTTGTGTACTCGTTCGGCATTACGTGGATCCTGGCTAAGATTCTCGACCGGATCATCGGCCTGCGGATCAAGCCCGAGGACGAAATGCGCGGCATTGACCTCGCTGCCCACTCGGAACTCGCGTACCTCACGGACGAAGACCCCGTGGAACTCGGCTCGCCGCAGCGGGCCTGATAGCCAACGGGCCTGATAGCCAGAGGGCCTGATAAGCAGGGGACGCGTCCCTAGCACGCGTTATCCCTTAACAGCTGTCCGGGTGGTGCCATCGGCACCGCCCGGAACGCGAGTCCGGCGATGGGCCGAACAGTGGACCGGTGTCAGCAGCTGCTGGCTTATAGTTCCGCAGTTCGGCCCTTAGTCGTTTATTGCCTTAGTTGTTTATTGCCTTAGTTGTTTACTGCCTCAGACGTTGATGCAGACCAGGTTGCCGTCGTGGACCTTCAAAACGGCAGCGCGGACGTGGCTGAGGTGGGTCTTGGGGTCCGCCGTCATGCCGTCGATGTCCTCGCCGTTCCAGTGGGGATGCGTGAAGTACACGATCAGCGCGCGCTCCTTGCCTTCAGCTGACGGTTCCAGCGGCACAACGTCGGCGTGCCTGCCCGCTACTGGACCGCCGTCGGCCGTTTCTGGATCGGTCAGGATAAGGCCCTCAAGGTATTCCTGCCGGGTCCAGGAGCCGGCGGCGTCCTCCGAGCGGTAGATCGCCTGCCCGCGCCATTCGTCGACGATCATCCAAAACTGGTCCTCAAGCTTGAAAACTTTGGGTCCTTCGTGGGGTCTCCCGGGAATGGTCAGCCCCTCAAGAACCCACGACGACGGATCGGCCGGCGTGCTGCTAACGGCGCTGTAGGTGTTGGACCCGCGGGCTTCGTCCTTGTACCAGAGCCGGTATCGGCCGTCGCCGCACAGGGCGACCGCCGCGTCGATGACGCGCGGGGAGTCCAAGCCGATAGCACCTAGGTACTCCCAGGTGACCAGGTCGTTGCTGGCGAGCTGAACGATGGCGGCGCTGCCGGTCCAGTCGGTCCGTCGGCCGCCCAAGACTGTCAGGTACATGATCCATTGGTCGCCGATCCGTACGACGTCGGGCGCCCACAGGGTTGCCGGCCGTTCCGTTCCCGGCGGGACGAGTCCATCCACGGTGCCCTGATAGGCCCACGTGAGTCCATCGTCGGACGAGCGGGCCATCCCGATTTCGGTGCCGTGCACCCATTCGACGCCAGTCAGCCCTGTTTGCGTGGCCCGGCGCTGGGTGTAGAAGAGCACCCAATCGCCGGTCAAGTGGTCCGGAACCAGAACGGGATCGGTGGGGCCGTCCCAGACAGGATCACGGTAAGGGGTCTTGAAGGCGTCAGGGTTGAGGGCGACGACGTCAGGGGCTTCAGGGTGGCTCATTGAGCCACAGGTTGTTGATTCGGGGCGCACGGCAGTCTCCAGGTGGACGGGCGGGTCGGATTTCCGTACAGCATATGCGGGAAAGTGCTTTCCCGCAGCTAGGGGTTCTGGTTTGTCCTCGTAACGGGATGCACCGTCCGGGCCGCATTCCTCCGGGTCCGAACGCATTCCTCCGGGTCCGAATCCGGGCCCGGTTAGATCGGCGGGGTTAGTTCGGCCCGGCTAGTTGGGCCTGGTTAGTTCGGCGGGCACCACTGCCGAGCCCCACACGGGCATGGGATCTTTGAGCCTGGCTCTGTCAGGTAACGTCCCGTCAGGTAACAGCCCTTCAGGTAACGTCCCGTCAGGGAACAGCCCTTCAGGCAGCGGACATTCGGGGACGGCGCCGAGGTGCGGGACATCTGAGGCAGGGTTGTCTGAGGGCGGGAGTTCGTCAGGCCGCAGGATTTCGCCAGGCCCGATTTCTCCAGACAGGATTTCTCCAGACAGGGCAGGGCTGAGTGCTTGATTAGGAAGCTGATTCAGCATCTGGGGTGGCCATTGGGGTGGTTCCCAGTCTTGGTGTTCGCTTTGGTAGTGGCGGCCGGTGGGTGAGGTCCAGCCGGGTGGTTTGTCGATGCTGGCTTCGGTGGGTGTCCAGGCGGTGGTGTGTTTTAGCCTGTGGTGTTTGGGGCAGGGCTGGCCGAGGTTGCTGATGCCGGTGGTGCCGCCGTCGGCCCAGGCCAGGAGGTGGTCTGCTTCGTTGTCCAGGGACTGGTTGTTGCAGCCGGGGAACGGGCATTTGCCGTCGCGCATCCTCAGCCATTGGCGCATCGCGGCGGGGATCCGGTAGCTTTGGCGGCCGATCTCCAGCGGCGCCCCGTTCCGAGGGTCGGTCAGGACGCGGTGGAATGAGCCGGCGCCGTCGGCGACCAGACTCCGGGCCATCGATGCCGGGATTGGCCCGTACCCGTCGAGGGTGGCTGGTTCGTCGGTGAGTCCCATCAGCGCGAACACCGGCACGGTCACGAGGACCTGCGCCGCCGGCGACGGGACCCGGCCCGTCATCAAGTCGTTGCCCGGCAGGACGTCGCTGCCCGCCACGGCTTCGTTGCCCGCCGCGGTCCCGTTGGTTTCGACACGGCCCGCCAGGACGTCGTTGCCGGCCCCGACATCATTGGTGCCGGCGCTGGTGCCGGCTGCTGTGTCTGTGCTGCCCTCGGCCGGGCTGGCCGTGGTGCCGGTGTAGCCTGCGCTGAGGAGCATTTGGGCGGCGATGTCGGCGCGGAGCTGGGTCATGGTGCGGGTCTCGGCCTGGCCCTGGAGTGCCCGGGCGGTGGCGGTGATGCCGTTCCAGATCCCGGCTGCCCGGTCCGCGGGCAGGTAAGCCGAAAGCCAGGCCATGCCGTCCCGGTCCGGGACGTACTCCAGCCGCCGGTCCAACACGCTCCTGGCGTTCGCGCCAGGTCCGGGCCTTGTGCCGGAACCGGGACGGGACCAGCTCACCGGCCGGGCACTCCCGGGCCCGGTCCGGCACGTCCGGGCCCAGGAAACGGGCCTCCAACGCCGCCGCCCCGGCCTCATCCAGGCCGGTCGTCTCATCGACCATGACCCGCGCGTGCTGCCACGACAGATCCCCGGACTGCAGCGCGGCCAGCGTCAGCGGCAAGGCAGTGGTCAGCTCATGGGCCTGCGCCAACAGCGCAGAGGCCGAGCGTTCACTCACCGTCAGCGCACACGCGACCTCGGACACCACACCCATCTCCTGGGCCGTGTGTTCCCCAGGGCTCCTGACCGGGCCGTCCAGGGCCGCAGCCTTTCCCGCGTACGCGGCGGCCAGGCGCACCCTGAACGCCGCCACCATCGCGTCCACCCGGACCGAACCGGCGAGCCCGTCCAGGCAAGCATCGGCCTGCCCCCGCAAAGGATCACCACCCCCGGAACCCGTCCCGGAACCCGTCTGGGAACCCGTCCAGGAACCGCGGCCATCCAGCCCCCGGCGCATACAGGCAGCAAACTCCGCAGCAGCAGCCTCGAAGGCGTCCACCGCCTCCTCAACACCCGGGATCCCCATACCCCCATCATCCAGCGACCCGCCAACAAAAACAGCCCAGCACATCGCCTATGTGGATAACCTCCCGGCCCCTTCCTAAAGGAGACGGGGAGGTTGTCGGACGGGCTCGAACAGGCCCAGTCCCCGAAACTGGATCAGTCCTTGAACAGCCCGGCGAGGTCCTCGGCTGTAATCGAACCGCCGGACAGCGCGTCGCCCTCCATGACATCCGCGAACAGTTGCGACTTCCGGGCCTTCAAAGCCATGACCTTTTCCTCGATCGTGTCCTTGGCAACGAGCCGGTACACCATCACGTTCCGGGCCTGGCCGATCCTGTGCGTGCGGTCCACGGCCTGCGCCTCGGACGCCGGGTTCCACCACGGATCCAGCAGGAAAACGTAGTCGGCCTCGGTCAGGTTGAGCCCAAATCCGCCGGCCTTCAGCGAAATCAGGAACACCGGCGCGCTGCCGTTCTTGAATTCATTCACGACGTCGCCACGGTTGCGGGTGCCGCCGTCGAGATAGCAGAACTCGATCTTCTCCTCCACAAGCCGTTCCCGGACCTTGCCGAGGAAACCAGTGAACTGGCTGAAGATCAGCGCACGGTGGCCCTCGGCGACCAGATCCTCCAGCTGCTCGAACAGCACGTCCAGCTTCGACGATCGAACCCCCGAAAGCGACGGATCCACCAGTGACGCGTCCAGGCTGAGTTGCCGCAGCAAGGTCAGCGACTGGAAGATCGTAAAGCGGTTCTTGTTCACGTCCTCGATCAGCCCCAGGATCTTCTGCCGCTCACGCTGCAGATGCGTTTGGTAGACCTTCTGGTGCCGCGGGTTAAGCACCACCTCCAGGATCTGCTCCTGCTTGGGCGGCAGGTCCTGGATGACCTGGTCCTTGGTGCGCCGCATCATCAGTGGACGGACCCGGCGGCGGAGCTTGTCCAACTGCGCCTTGTCGCCGTTCTTTTCCACCGGCTTCTGGTAGTACTCGGCGAACCGTTTGGGGCTTGAGAACAGACCAGGCGCCACAATGGACGTCAGAGCCCAGAACTCCATGAGGTTGTTCTCAAGCGGAGTACCGGTGATGGCCAGCTTGAATACCGCGGGCAGCTTCCGGGCGCACTGGTAAGCCTTTGACTGGTGGTTCTTCACGAACTGGGCTTCATCGAGCACCAGCCCAGCCCACGTCTTGGAGGCGTAAGAGTCGTAGTCGATCCGGAACAGGGCGTACGAAGTGATAACGATATCCGCGCCGCCCAGTTCAACGGCCGCGTCCTGGCCATTCTTAGCAAAAGTCTCGCTCACGGTCCGAACCGTCAGGCCTGGCGCAAAACGTGCGGCTTCCGCCGCCCAGTTACCCACGACGCTGGTGGGGGCAACCACCAAAAAGGGAGTGCCGCCGTCGGGCGCGGGAGTTCCGGAGGCCGCGGGAGTTCCGTCGGACGCGATGGTTCCGGCGCCAGCGGAAGCGCCGCCAGAGGGCACCCCGTCTCCAGACAGAGCGCCGTGCTCCTTCGCCGCGCACATCAGCGCAAGGGCCTGCACGGTCTTGCCCAGGCCCATGTCGTCCGCGAGGACACCGCCCAGGCTGTGCTTGTACAGGAAGCTAAGCCAGTTGAAACCCTCAAGCTGGTACGGCCGCAGTTCGGCATTGAGCGATGAAGGCAGCGGCAGGCCTTCGATCCCGCCCTCAAGCAGACCGCCAACCGCCGAGCGCCAGGCCGCGGCTTGCTGGTCCACTATGCCCAGGTGCGCGAGCTCGTCCCACAGCCCGGCCTGGAAACGGCTGATCTGCAGCGGAGCATCCTTGTTGTCCTGCAGCGAGCGGGCTTCCTCGATCAGGGCACGCAGCTGGTGCAGTTCCGGAAGGTCCAGCGAGAAGTACGCGCCGCTGGGCAGGAGCATCTTGGTCTGGCCCGCTGCCAGCGCGGAAAACACCGCCGCAAACGACACCGGCTGGCCCTCCAGCGAGATCTGGATGCCAAGGTCGAACCAGTCGCGCTGCTCCGTGGCCTTGGTGGAGATGGAAACCACTGGTGCTTCCTCGGCCTCGCGGTAGTCGGCGATGTCCCCGGCGGTGTCCACGGCCACGTCAGGGGCCTGCCGCAGCACGGGCAGGACGTCCTCGGTGAAGGCCAGCGTGTCCAGGCCGCTCAGCTCAACGGATGCGGCGAGGCGAGGGGTTCCCCAGCCGGCGGTGGCCGACTCGCCCAGCGCGGGGACCACGTTCCACGGCTGGCCGATTCCCTCCAGGATGCGGGCCTCGGCGGTGTCGTCGCGGTAGCCGTGGTCGCCGGGGTGCCGCCACAGAGGCTGGGCGGTGACCAGGTTTCCTGTCTTGTAATGCCACTCCCAGTGCAGCCGGACCCGGTGGTCGGCGCCGTAATTGGCCAGCAGCGAGAGGGTGGGGATGGCCAGGGCAGGAAGCTCCACCGATTCGTCTTTCGCGGTGACCCGGGCGGCCTGCTTGAGCTTCGGGTAGAAACCGGTGAGGAAGCGGGTCTCGTCCTTGGCCGGGATATGCAGGGTACTGCCGGCAGTGACGAACGTCAGCAGTTCCTCGCTGAGCCCGCTTTCCAGCGGAGCCAGGGTGATCACGCTGTCCGCGGGCGCTCCGGGCAGCGTTTCGCCGCCCGTGGTCAGGAAGATGCCGTGCGCAGGGCGGCCGATGGTTCCCACCGACGCCGGATCAACCTCTTCCCCCTCAACGGTGATGGTGGGCGCAAGTTCCAGCCCGCCGTCGTCGTCAGTTCCCGCCTTGGGCCCGGAAACAGCATCCCCACTCACCGGGGAGCCGTAACGGCTCAGGTTAAGCCCGACGGCGGCGGGAGACTCCGCGAGCCGCACCGGCTCGGTGCCGCGGCTGTGGACCAGGGCGAGGCCGATCTTCTTGGCGTCGGCGAGCAGGCCCCACATGTTTTTGCCCGCGAAGGTATTCAGGCCCAGCCACAGGGCAGAGGAGTTGTGCAGCCGGTTGGCGGCGGCGGTGTGCGCGGCGAGGAACGTCTGCATCCACTCGATGTGCGCCTCGTTGCATTCGCGCCGGAAGTTCAGGTAGCTGAGGGTGTTCCAGGAGACGTCGCCGCGGATCCATTTGCCCTTGGTTCCCATAATCACGGGCCGGGCCTTGAGTTGGCGCACGCTGCGCAGCGGGTCGCGGCGGCCTGTGTAGGAGAAGTGCGGAGCAGGCTCCTCGATCTCGAACTGGAGGGCCAACGGGATGCCGTTGCTTGATTGGGTGATGCCTGGCTGGGAAATGAGCGGGCTCAGGGCCTGCTCCCAGTCGGCCAGGTCGAGGCTGGCGGGTTGGCGGGAGAGGCGGGAAACTTCCGCCGGGGCCAGGAGCTGGACGCGTATGGCAGGGTTGTCCTCGGCGGCGAAGAGCAGCGCGGCCACGTGTTTGCAGTCCTTGCGGACGGGGCAACTACAGACGCCAACGGTGCAGCTCCAGCCGCCTGTTTTCCGGACTAGCTTGGCCGTGGTGGAGTAAGGGACGTCGGCGCCACCCCGGACTTTGCCCAGCATCAGTCCGGTGGCGGCGTCGAAGGAAATCCCGGAAACACGGCTGCCCATGGCATACGCCAGCCCGGCCGCGAGGGAGCGGTCGTTAATGGCGGGTGTCTGTATTGCCAGTGCCGCACTCTCGTCCGGTTGGGATGGCATGGTGCGCGCTACTTTCAGCTGGCCACGGTGGACCCGTGTCCGATCGATGGTTATCTGATCCATCTTAGTTCGCCGGAACGGGCGCCCAAACTTCGCCTGACGTTCACCTTGGCCTCAACCGGGCGCGCACCCCGCCCACGTAGCGTGAAAAGTGTTCCGAGCACCACCCGCTTACGCAGTGAGGATTACCATGACCGCGAGCCAGCAACCCGTTGTTCTGACCACCGGCAGCATCGAAGCAGCTGATGAGGAGGTGGTGGACGCGAACGTTTTGGTGGTTGACGCCATGCACCGCGAACTCCTCCAGACTGACGAAATTTCTCCCGTGGCCATCCGCAGCTATTACGTGGATTTCTACCTCACCCAGTCCCTTGAGGGTGGCTTCGCGCAGTACGTATTCACTTCCCTGAACCGCGACGAAACGGACACCCTGGTCCGCGAAGGCATGGCCAGCATGGGTGCCACTGCCCACCTGGACCTGTTCAACCGGACCGTTGAGGCGTTCGATGCCCTGTCCGAGGAGGACGTTGAGCGGTACCTCGATGGCGCCCTGGATGACGACGAGGAGCCGACCGAAGGCGTGCTTGCCCTGGAGGAGCTCGACGGCGAGTTCGAGGAGCTCCTGGAAACCGAGAACATCACCGCACTGAACGCTGCCTGGCTCCGCGGCCAGGAGTCATTGCTGGTGCTGGACGAAGACGGGCTCACTGCCTACATCGCGGAGCGCGTTGCGTCCATCCCGAACCTTGCTGAACGCCAGGCCAAGGCCGACGCCGAGGCCTTGGAGGATGCGCCGGACTTCGAAATCATCATCCGCGAGCTGTGCAACATTGTCGGCTACGCGCTGCAGAAGATCACCATGGGGGACCCCAATTACCTGCACCAGGGCGAGAAGACGCTGGCCTGGCACTTCAGCACGGACCACGGCGACTTCATCATGGTCGAAGACGACGACGAGGCCTTCATGATCGATCCCGTGACCCAGGAAATCGTCGCCGCCGTCGAGTTTGAAGAGGCCGACGACGACGAGATGGTCGACGCCTAGGACTCTCGCCGCCGGCGCGGGGCTGGTTGGGTTCGCCCAGTTCGAGGGAACGGACCGAGTTCGCGGGAACGATCCCGCGAACTCGCGCCGTTCCCGCGAGTTCGACGGCGGGTGCGGCGCCAGAGCGAGCCGGGAACCCGCCGTCGGGCTTGCCTAGCGGTTCTGCTCCAGGCCCCGGCCAGTATCTGCAGGAGTTCCTCATCCACCTGGTCCGCGGACGTGAGGCGGACGCGGCGGTCGAACGCGTCGTCGGCGCGGACCTTGACGGTTTCCAAGCGGCCCCCAGCGGCGGCGTCCAGGCCTGAGGCGTCCAGGGCCGCTGCCTCCAGCCGCTGTGTGTCCAGCCGCAGAGTCACATCCACGGCCGTGTTCGTGGTCCGGGTGACCTGGGCGAACTTCCTGCGCGGGCTGCGGAGCGAGACGTAGCCCTTGCGCATCTGGATCTCTACGCCCTCGGTGGCGGAAGCCCAGGCAAGGATGGCGTCAGTGATGGGCCGCAGCTGCGGGTGGTTGGCGTACTGGCCGTCGATCAGTTCGTCGGCGTCGCGGAGCATAAAATCCGGGTATCCAAACAGCTCCCAGGACACGGCGTATTGCGCATAGCCGGTGACGCCGTGCTCATCGCGCATCCAGGCGCGGAGCTGGGCGTCGTTCTGTATTCCGGCGCTGCGTGCCTGCCCAGCCCAGTAGCCAACGTCCTGGCCAGTCTTCCGAAGCAACAGAGCCTGATTGCTGTCCACCATGGTCTGCCAGGTTTTGGCGGTTTTCCGGGGTTCCTGGGCGTTGGGCATGCTTCGATCGTAGTGCTGGTCAGCGGGGCGCGAGGAAAAATTTTGGGGCGGCCGTAACTTTTTCGTTCTGGCTAGCGATGTAGGGGGTGATGGGTTCCCCACGGAACCGGATCTGAATTGTTCTCTAGGTTTTGGAGTATCTCTATGTCGTTGTTCACTGTTCTCGCCACCAGCAAAGTCGCCGCCGGAGTCCTGGCAGCAGGCACCCTGGCCGTCGGCGGAACCGGCGTTGCTGCTGCAACCGGCGCCCTCCCGGCGGAAGCCCAGCAGACGGCCCACGAGCTGCTCGGCGCCCCGGCCCCGCAACTGGCCGCCAACGCTGCAGAGTCAGCTGCCGCTGGCGCAGACCTCGACGCTTCCGGCGAAGCAGCAGTGACCGGCGAAGCAGCCGTGTCCGACGACGAGATCGCCGCTGAAGCCAAGGTCTCCGCCGCGGCAGGCACCGCTGTGGACGCAGCCGGCGCCGCAGCGTTCGGCCTCTGCACCGCCTTCACCAACGGTGGGCTCAACGAAGCCTCCGAAGGCTTCTCCTCGCTGGTGATCGCCGCCGAGGGCGAAGCCAATGTTGACGCCTTCTGCGCCGACGTCATCGCGCAGGGTGCTGCTTCCGCTGACGCCGCCGCGGCAGCAGAGGGTTCCGCCGCCGTCAAGGCTGAGCGTCCCGAGCTTCCCGCCGTGCCTGCAGTTCCTGCGGTTCCGGCTGTTCCCGGTGTCGACGGCGAGCCCGCAGTTCCGGCCGTTCCGGCCGTGCCCGCCGTGCCCGGCGACGTTGCGGACGCACCCGCCGTTTCGGCCCGCTAGGACCTGGTCGGCTAGTCTGGACTGCGGGAATCGCGCCCCTTGGGCCGGATTTCCCGCAGTCCATGACGCCGTTCAAACGGCAGTCCGAGAGGCAGTCCACAGAGGCAGCGGAACCGTCCGCTCCGGAAACCGGGATGTAGTGGTCCACCGCCCGGGATGGAGGAGCCACTGGTGCTAGACACTTTGGCCGAAGAAAATATCGAGATATTCGCAGACACAGCCGGCGTTGATCCGGCCGTGATCTTCGGCGCTGTCTACCGCACTTTTTCCGGCGCTGTGCTCGGCTACCTCAAGGCCCGGGGCGTGGATGATCCCGAAGCTGTCACCCAGGACGTCTTCCTGGCGTTCTACCCCAAGATCGGTGAGTTGACCGGCGGGCTGCAGGGCGCCAAATCGCTGGTTTTCTCGATTGCGCACGCCCGGATGGTTGACTACTACCGTCGCGTTGAGCGCAGGCCCGACTTCACCCCGTACGACCCCCTGCAGGACGGCCGCAGCACTGCGTCGGCGGAAGACCACGTGCTGGGCCACGGCGATGGCGCAGCCCACTTGCTTGAAGGACTGGCCGAGGACCACCGCGAAGTCCTGGCATTGCGGGTGGTGGCCGACCTCTCCATCGAACAGGTGGCCGGCATCATGGGCAAGTCCCCAGGTGCCATCAAGCAGCTCCAGCGCAGGGCCCTGCAAAACCTCAAGGACCAGACTCTTAAAAGAAACCAGGCAGATCATGAGTGACACCGCAGGCTCCCGCAACGACGGAACGGTCGACCGGCTGCTCCGCGAAGCAGGGTTCGACGACGACACTGATCTCCGCCCTGCACTGCTTCACCTCCGCGGCCTCGCCGCCGCACAGCCCCAGGCGTCCGCCGCGGTAGCAGCACTGATGGCGCCGCCGGCTGAAAAGGTTGAGCGGGCTGAACAGGCTGCCACCACACTCCTGGCGGCAGTCCCCGACGCGGCGGCACGTCCGGAGCCGCAAGCAGCATCTCCAGCAGCTGTCACCGACGAGCTGGCCGCCCGCCGTCGTGCCAAGCGCAGGATCACCCTCACGACGCTGTCTTTGGCGGCCTCCTTGGCGGCAGGCGGAGCGGTTGCCGTTGCCGCCGACCAGGGCATTCGTGATTCCTTTGGCCAACTTCACCACGCCGTGACATCATTCATGGCTACCGCCGGTGGCGGTCCCGCACCCGTTCCGGTTGGGACGCCGGTTCCTGCTCCCGCACAGCAGGGCCCTCCCGCATCGGCGCCTGCCGCGCCGGAAACCAGCGCTGCGCCCGCAACTCCTGGCCCGGAATCAGGGGACGGCAAGGGTCCGAAGCACACACCTGTTCCGACGAATCCGGCGTCAGTTCCGCTGCCGAACCTTCCCGTGCCGGAGAATGTCACGCCGGGTGTTCCTGGTGGACCGCTGAAAGGCGAGGATCAGCCGGCAACCCTGCCGGTGCCGGCCACGCCTCCGGTCCCAGTACCCACCGTTCATCCGTAGCAGCCGGAATTAGGGGTCGAAGCGGCGAAAGCGTCAGTAGCCTGTAGACGCCGTCTTGATCATTTCGCCTGCCGGATTCGCCAGGTACCAGACGTCGCTCACGCCTTGCCCCAGGATGTCGCCCGGATTCTTATCCTGCTCGTAGTAATACAGCGGCAGTCCGTTCAGGGTCACCTGCTTCGCACCGTCCGGCGTCGCGATAGTGCCCAGGGTTCCGCTGACGCCCTCCGCCGACGGCGTTGCCGCGGTGCTGAGGACCGGCGGCCACATCGTGAGGCAGGCTCCCGTGCACGCGCTGGTGCCGGAATCCTTGACGTCCTTGGTGAAGAAGTAAACGCTCATGCCTTTGGCGTCCACAACGATGGTGCCGGCGCTGGAGGTTGCTGTCCTGAGGTCGACGGCGGCAGCCGCGGTTGGGCTGCCGGTCGCCGCGGGTGAGGCGGGAGCGGGGCTGGTCGCCGAGGGAGTAGCCGCGGCTGTGGTGCTGGTAGTTCCCGGGCTGCCCCCGCAGCCTGCCAGGGCGGCGACAAGGGCCAATGCGGCAAGACCGGTGCCCAGATGCTGTTTCATGGGAATGCTCCTCGGCTGGGGCCCGGCGTCGGATCACCGGACGCTAACCCGTAAGACGCGCCAAGGTGAAGAATGGTTCAAAAGGCAGATACTCTCCTCGGTTCCGCCGGCAGGGTGTCCGCCAGCGATGAACCGTTTGTGGACTGCGGACGTCGTATCAGCCGAATGTGCAAGCGTGAATCTGCACATGGAGAAACCGTTCCGCGTTTCAGGGCCGGGATCATGGACACTGACTGGCGACGAGTACCAGGGACAGGAGGCGCCGGCATGCCCCTCGATGAGGACGTAGTGGCCGCGATCTACCGCGACCACGGCTCGGCCTTGCGCCGCTTTGTCCTCAGTGCTTCCCGCGATCCGCAGCTGGCCGAGGATGTGGTCCAGGAGACGGTGCTCCGTGTCTGGCAGCAGGCCCCGGAGATTACCGGCAGCCTTCGCAGCTACCTGTTCCGGACAGCCCGCAACATCATGATCGACAACTACCGTAAGGCCCAGCGACGGCCGGCCGAGGCGCTGGAACGTGAACTCACCGATCCCGCCGAAGCAGCGGAGCGGGTGGATGAATTGCTCAACCGCGTCCTGATGGAGGAGGCCCTCCTGCGCCTCAGCGCCGAACACCGCGACGTCCTGGTGGCGCTGCATTACCGCCGGTTCACCGTCAACGAGGCATCGGTGCAGCTGAACATTCCCAGCGGAACCGTGAAATCCCGGGCTTTCTATGCGGTCCGCGCCCTCCGGACAATCCTTGATGAAATGGGGGTGGAACGGTGAATGCCGCCGATCCGCACCAGCTGCTGGGCGCCTACCTCCTCGGCGGCCTCGACCCGGCCGATTCGCAGCGCTTCGAAGCCCACCTCGAGAACTGCGCCGACTGCCGGGCGGAACTTGCCGAGCTGGAAAGCCTGCCCGCCTTGCTGGATGCAGTCCCCGTCCCGGACGCAGTGGCGCTCACCGCAGCCCAACGCACTGCCGCGCCAAAGGAACCTGCTGCGTCCCCGCCCCGGGCCATTCTGGACGAACTCGCCTCCCGCCGTCGGACATCACGACGGCGGTGGTCGGCGCTGGTGGGCGCCGTGGCCGCCGCCTGCCTTGCCCTCGGCCTCGCCGCCGGGCCTGTTCTCAACCGTCCGCCGCAGCCGGACGCCAGTTACTCGGTCCAGTCCGGGGACGGCCTGCGTTTGAGCGTGGACCTGGCACGGAAAACGTGGGGAACCGAGCTGGCCGTGAGCGGCAGCAGCATGCCGCTGGACGGGACGCTGTCGCTGTGGATCCGGGACCGCGACGGCGGGGAGGACCGGGCGTGCGCGTGGACCGCCACGCCAAGCGGCAGGATTCGGGTCACCGGTGCCACGCCCGTTCAGCTCGGGAGCATCGCCAGTGTGGAACTGAGGGATGCAACCCAGCAACCGGTCGCCGTGATCACGGTGCCCTAACGGCCGTCAGTTAACCGGGCAAAGGCGGCGGCTACAGTTTCCCTGCAGAGGCGCGGAATTCGGCCACGAGCTCCGGGTCCTCGCACGCCCGGGCAAAAGCTTCGATCCGTTTGTTGATCTCCTTGCCAAGGAGCCAGGCGCCGATCCTTTCGGCCACCGGGCGCAGCCACGCCGGGCGGCAGGAGAAGGTGTACTTCCAGACGGCCCGGGTGCCGCCGTCGTCGGGAGTAAAACGCCAGCCGCCGCCGAAGTTTTCAAAAAACCACGGCCCGGAGACCATGGTCATCCCCACATTCCTGGGCGGGGAAAAGGAAACGTACTCGCTGACCATGACCAGGCCCATGCGGGAAACCGTCCGGGTGCGGACTCCTTTTCCGGCCGCGGCCGCGCCGTCGAGCCACCCCTGGGCGGAAATGAAGGGATCCCACTTAAGCCGGAAGTCGCCGGTGGTCTGGGAGAAAGCGAAGGCTGTCTCCGGATCGAGGCGGATGAGGCGTTCGGCGCGTACCTGGGGCATGCTCCCACCCTAGCCCGGCCGGGTAATGGCGTTACTGTGTCATCTTGGCCAGTTTGGCCCGCACCACCATGTAGACGCCGTAGCAGATCAGCCCGGCGCCCACCGCGGCCAGCAAGTATACGCCGAAGGGCTGGTCCCGCAGCGCCTTGAGCCCGCCGTCCAGGCCGGTGGATTCCTCCGGGTGCGCCCGCAGGGTGGCGATGGCTATCAGCAGTCCGGTCAGGACCAGGACAATTCCTTTGGCAACATAGCCTGTCACGCCCAACACGGTGACTGCGGTGCGGGCCCGGGGGTCGGCTGGCATCATGAGGTGCTTTTCGAACGACTTCTTAACGCCGCGGATCCCGTAGATCACGCCGGTGAATGCGATTCCCACGCCCAGCAGGACCAGGACCGCCACACCGCCGGGCGCCTTCATCAGGCCGACGGTCAGGTCAGTCGCAGACTGCTGGTTATCCCCGCCGGATCCGGTTCCCAGGGCAAAGGAAGCAAGCGTCAGGGCAAGTCCCGCAAACACCAAGGCCTGCGCTGCTGCCTTGAGTTTTTTTCCAGCCTTTTCCTTGGTGGGCAGGTGACCGTAGTCAAAGATCGCGTCGCTGGCTTGCCAGATGGCCAATGCCGCACAGGCCGCGAAGCTCCCCCACAACAGGAAAGGCCCCGCCGGCTGGCTGGCGAGCTCCGCTACGGCGCCGCTGAAATCGGCGCTTCCGCTGCCACCCGTGGCCAGCCGGATGGCGATGAGGCCCACAAGGAAGTGCAGGACTCCGCTGGCTGCAAAACCGGCCCTCGCCAGCAGCTCGAACGTGCGTGAATTGGTGACATCCTCCGCGGCATCTGCGGCTTGCCTTAGTTCTTTTTTGATGGCCGTTCCTTTGTGCAAGCGCCCAGGGAGCGCGAATGTGTGTGCCCCCACCACAAGGCCAATCGTGCCATGTCAACCCGCTTCCGAACAGCCCGTTGGTTGCCCTGGAAGAGACCCTGCTGAAGCCGACCCGGCGATGGGTAGTGATCCCCATCGCCGCGTGAGGGATGCTGTGGAACGATATGGTCAACCGCAGGCCCTGGGCCGCACACTTCTGTTGGGGAGACACGATGACCATATACGGCGCTGACGTCAGCCAGTTGCGCGAGTTGGCCAAAGCGGTGGAAAGGGCAGCCTCGCTCCTCAGCAGCAGGGCAACATCGCTGCAGGGCCAGATCCAGGCGGCACCGTGGAAAGGCGCCGATGGCGAACATTTCCGCCAGGACTGGACGAGCAACCACCGCCCCAGCCTGGAACGCGTGGTGTCGAGCCTCCGGGAGAACTCCAAAATCCTTCTGAAGCATGCCGAAGAGCAGGAGAATGCCTCTGGCGGCAAGGGCGCTGGCTCCGGCAGCATCTGGGACAGGCTCCAATCCCTGGCCAGCCAGGCCAAAGAATGGCTCAGGGTGCAGGCCGAGAAGGCAGCCGAAGCGGCGGCCCACCGGCAGGAACTCGAGCAGGGCCTGGACAAAATGCTGGACGCAAGCCCCGAAGAGCAGGCGCAGTGGTGGAACAGCCTGTCCGCTGCGGACCGCCAGTACCTGATCGAAGGCGAAGGGGAGGACGGTCCCTTCGCCGAGGACCTGATGAGAATGGACGGCGGCATTCCGGAGTCCGCCCAGGAGCAGGCGAAGCAGCACCTACAGGACATTGCCAAGGCCGATATCCCCGTTTACACAGAATCCGGCAAGGCATCCATCGAAGCCAGGGTTGCCTGGGTCCACGGTGGCGCCGAGGTGGGCACCCAGGTAGTCGAGAACGCTGACGGTTCGGCCACCATGAAGGTGTACGGAAACATGGGCCTGGGCGTCAATGACACCTCAGGGACCGCCGGCGTCACGCTCAGCGGGGAGGTCTCCCGCGAGTACACGTTCGGTAGCGTCGAGGAAGCCATGGCTGCCCGGGAACAGATGTACAAGGACCTCCCGCCGGACAGCGTCGGAGAAATCAAGGACGTTGCCGGCAACCCGCCGGGCTACATCCTGGACACCATCAACGACGCCGCCGAGGACAACGGCTCAACAGGCCAGACGGACAAGGCCAAGGGGACGCTGTCGCTGGAAGCCGAGGGTGAATCGGGCCCAGCGTCCGGTTCAGCGAAGCTGGATCTTGCCTACGAGCGGAACCTGACGGACGGTACTGCCACCGCCAGCGGTGAGGTGTCGGCGCAGGGCAAGCTGGACCTTGAGGGGCGGGTCTTTGAAGCATCCGGCAAGGGTGGCCTGGAGGTGAACATGGATAAGGGCAACAACATTGAGTCGGTCTCTGTCTCCATGGAAGGCACCGTAGCTGAAGGCGTAACGGCCGGAACCGATGTGAAGGCTGCCAAGGTGGAGTCCACCGTGACTGCCGGCACCCAAGGTACGGTGAAGATCAACGTTGACTACTCACCCGAGAACAAAGCTGTGATCGATAGCTACCTGCGGAATGTGGCGATAGGTAACGACGCCGGGGCCGCATCCGACGCCGCCAAACTCTACGAGGCCGGCTCCGCCACCGTACAGGTCAACACTGTCGTGACAGCGACCAACGAGGCCGGCTTCGACGTCAAGCTGGGCGAGGTGCAGGTCAAGACCGAGAACCAGGCCACCACCAACGTGTCCACGTACTATAAGGTCCCGAACGACACGAAGCTCGAAAGGCTCTGACGTGCACATCGAATCCCCGCTCGGCTTCATCGCCGACTTCCCCGAGCACACGCAGGTACTGGAAGACTCATCGGCCGGACCCAACACCGCGCAGTACGGCTTGCTGGGTGAGGTCCTCGTGACAGTCATCAAGGATGACACGTCCGTCCAAGGCGCTGCCCAGGCCAACGGCTGGGCGCACCTGATGTCCGAGTTCTATCTGGAAGAGCGCAAAGGGACCCTGCTCACTGAGGGTGAACTGAACATTCCAGGCAGGTCCTCGTACGGCGTCCTGGTGGGCTACACGGACCAAGAGGGCTCGGCCAAAGTGGCCGCGTCCGTGGGTACCTGGCAAAACGACCGGTTCATTGGGACCTTGGTCATCTGGCCCTACATCAACCCCGAAACCGAACCGCGGGTGGACCTCCTGAAGGAGATCGTCTCCTCTATCCGGCCTGCCTGAGGCGCCCCCTCGGGCAGCGGCAGGCGTCCCTCGGGCAGCGGCAGGCGACCTCCGGCCGACGCTCGGCCCAGGGGGCAAGCCGCTCGCGCCATGCGCTGCGAGCCGCTCGCGCCATGCGCTGCCGGTTACAGCCGGCGGTAGCAGAGGTCGAAGATCAGCCGTCCGGCCTCGTGCGCTTTGGCCTCGAAGCTGGTGCGGATCCTGCCCTCGAAGCGCGGGGCCCAGCCGCCGGTTTCATCGATGCCCTCATTGGGGCCGGTGTGTTCAGTGCTCACCGGGGCGCGGCCCTCGCGGACCGGGGCGCCGCCCACCAAGGACTCAACGCCGGACTGCCACACCTGCGTCAGGGGGCTCTCCGGGCCACGGCGCTGGCCGGTGTGCAGGTTCTCGAAATCGGCCGAACCGGCGAGGACGTCGCGGACGTGGACGGCGTAGTTGGACCAGTCCGTGGCGATCCTCCAGAGACCGCCCGGTTTGAGCGCCCGCGCGGCCAGGTCTGCGAATTCCGGTTGGATGAGGCGGCGCTTGTGGTGCCGGGATTTGTGCCACGGGTCCGGGAAGAAGACCCACAGCTCGGTGACGGAGCCGGCGGGCAGCATGGTGGCCAGCACCTCCGGGGCGTTCGCCTCCACCACGCGCACGTTCTTGAGCCCGCGGCTGTTGATCTTGATGATGGTGTTGGCCAGGCCGGGTGTGTAGACCTCGACGGCCAGGAAGTCGGTGTCCGGGTTCTGCTCGGCGGCGTGGCAGATGGCGTCGCCCAGGCCGGAGCCGATCTCCACGATCAGCGGGGCGGTGCGTCCGAACTCGGCTTCGGCGTCGAAGGTGTAGTCAGGGTGCACCGAGGTGTTGGCGACGTGCCGGGGGACGTCCACTGCCCATCTCTCGGCGTGCTCTTCCCAGGCAGTCTGGCGGCGGCCCTGCAGCCGGGTTCCGCGGCGCACAAAGCTGACCGGCCTGCCGCCGTAGGTGCCGAATGACGCCTGGGTGCCAGGTGTTACCGGCCGCGGGACATGCGGCGGCTGGGGGGTTTCTGGGGTTTCGCTCATCCCTTCCAGAATAGAGGAGATCGGCGTACCGGCGGTCCGGGGGGACCTGCCGAGGGCGCGGGGTACGTTCAGTCAAAGAACCAATGCCGCAGGTGCGGCATGGTGAAAATCAGGCCGAACGTAAAGACCACCGCATTGATGCACAGTGCGGCCACGGCGGACGCCCGGCTGGGTGACGTGGCCGGTGTACGCGTGAGACTAACGATGGCCAACCCTACCGACACGAGGCCGGAAATGGTCGGCACGCTCAGAACGATCAGTGGTGTAAACCGATACACGTACATGGGCGCAGCGAGGTAGTAGGCCCCAACGTTGAACAGCACACCCATCGGGACGGTACCGACGAGGCTAAGTGGCGCTGCGACAGCGAACATCAAGCTGGCGAAGCCGTGGTTGGCCCCTCGGGCAGCAACGGTGCCGGTTGACGGGGAAGGCTGCGGCAGTGGCGGGGACGGTCCCTCCGGCGGAGGGACGTGCGGCGGAGCGTTCATGGGTTTCCAATCGCTGCAGGGACTCGTAACGCCTCGAGCCTAGAAAGACCGCGCAGGCCCAACCAGTGCCGCAACTGCCTATGTGGATAACCCCGCCCGAAGCCTCACCCGGGCCAGGCCTGACAGAATGGGTCGCGTGACTCCCGCCAAGCCTAAGGAAGGGCCGGACCTCCTGGTCGACGCCGAGATTGACGACGTTCCCGCGCCGTCCCCTACGGAGCTTCCCGGCGGTCCCAACAGCCGCAAAACGCTCGTGTACCTGGGTCTCTGCCTTGTACTGATCGGCCTGAACCTGCGCACCGTGTTCTCGAGCTTCGCGGCCGTGCTCCCGGAGATCAGGTCCGACGCCGGCCTCCCGGGCTGGGCCATCGTGGTGCTGACCACCGTGCCCGTTACGCTCCTGGGCGTTTTTGCGCCCCTCGCGCCGGTCCTGGCACGCCGCTTTGGCGCCGAACGGGTCCTACTGGGCGCGATGGCCGTGCTCACGGCTGGACTCCTGCTGCGGCCACTGGATGCGGGGGGCCTCATCCCGGGGATGGGCCACCTGCCCGCTTTGCTCGCCGGGACGGCGGCCTGCGGCGCGGCCATAGCACTCTGCAATGTCCTCCTGCCGGGGCTCGTAAAACGCGACTTCCCGCACCGCCTTGGTCTTATGGGAGGGCTGTACACCACCGCCATCTGCGCTTCAGCCGCTCTGGGAGCCGGCTTCACCTATCCGGTTTTCACGGCGACGGGGGAGTGGACCTCGGCGCTGTGGTTCTGGGCAGTACCTGCCGCCGTCGTACTTTTGCTGTTCCTGCCGGTGGCGTTGCGGCAGCGCCGGGTGCGGCATCAGGCACTGGCGGGCGGCGTGAACGTCTGGCGCTCGGCCGTGGCCTGGCAGGTGACGGTCTTTATGGTGCTGCAGGCCATGATGTCCTTCAGTGTCTTCGCGTGGCTGGCACCTATCCTGCGCGAGCGCGGCGTGGACGGCGGGACGGCCGGGCTGATGGTGTCGGTGTCGATCGGACTGCAGATGCTGGGTTCGCTGTTTGCGCCGGCGCTGGCGGCGAGGTTCCGCGACCAGCGGGCCATCAACACAGTGGTGGCGCTGATGACCGGCAGCGGGTTCGCGCTGAGTATCTTCGGTCCGCTGGAGCTCATCTGGGCCTGGACGGGGTTGCTGGGGCTGGGGCAGGGGAGCCTCACGGCAGTGGCGCTGACCATGATCATGCTGCGGACCCGGGACGGGCACACCGCCGCGCACCTGTCGGGGATGATGCAGGGCGTTGGTTATGGCCTGGGGTCCACCGGGACCCTCATGGTGGGTCAGTTGCATCAGGCCACGGGATCCTTCACGGCTGCCGGGATCCTTTTCCTGGTGGTTGGGTTGCTTGCTGCGGTGTTCGGCTACCGCGCGGGCCGGAACCGGTTCGTCGGCAGCCCAACTGGGTAGCAGCAGATGTCGTTATGAGGGCTCAAAACGACACGTGCTGCTACCTACTTGGGGTGGCTGGTGCTCAGGTGCCGTCCCAGCGGCGGGGGCCCGTGCCGCCGTCGCCCAGGCTGTCCTCCGGGTTCTGCAGCCGGCACGCCTTGAGGCTGAGGCAGCCGCAGCCGATGCAGCCGTCGAGGTCGCTGCGGAGGTGCTCCAGTGCCTCGATCCGCGCGTCCAGTTCGGCGCGCCAGAGCCGGGACAGCCGGGACCAGTCCCGTTTGGTGGGTGTCCGCCCCTCCGGCAGTGAGTCCAAGGCCGCGCGGATTTCCTTCAACGGGATGCCCACCCGTTGGGACACGCGGATGAACGCCACTCGCCGTAGAGCATCCCGGCGGTAGCGCCGTTGGTTGCCGGATGTGCGCTCGGAGGAGATAAGGCCGTTGCGTTCGTAGAAATGAAGGGCCGACGGCGCCACTCCGCTCCGGTCCGATAACTCGCCGATGCTGAGGGCATGGTGCTTCCCGGTGGCCACCTGTGGCATGCTTTCCCCCTATTGGATCAACGGCGTTCCGCGCCGGTGGTCCAATCCGCTCCGCAACCCGGCCGCCCGCCTTGACCTCAACCTTAGTTGAGGTCCTAGGTTTGCGTCCATGACTTCTGATCAGGCCGTAACCGTGCGCGATTCCACCCTCCCCGCCACCGACCCCGCTGCAGGGATCCTGCAGCGGCCATACCTGTGGGTGACCATCGGCGCGTGCGCCCTGGTTTTCCTGGCCGCCTTCGAATCCCTGGCGGTGACCACCATCATGCCTGTGGTCAGCCGCGACCTGGACGGAGCCAGCCTGTATGCCCTGGCTTTCGCAGGACCACTGGCCACCGGCGTGATCGGCATGGTGGCGGCCGGAAACTGGTCCGACCGGCGGGGCCCCACTGCACCGCTGTACGCCTCCGTGGCGCTCTTTGTCGCTGGCCTGCTGATCGCTGGTACTGCGGCGTCGATGCCTGTGCTTGTGGCCGGCCGGCTGGTCCAGGGGCTCGGCGGCGGAGCGATGACCGTTGCCCTGTACGTCGTGGTGGCCCGGGTCTACCCCGCGCTCCTGCACCCGAAAATTTTTGCCGCTTTTGCTGCCGCCTGGGTGATCCCGTCCCTGGTGGGCCCGTTCGCGGCCGGCATCGTGGCGCAGGTCCTGAGCTGGCACTGGGTGTTCTTAGGCGTGGTGGGGCTGGTGGTTCCTGCCCTGGTAATGATCGTTCCGGTGCTCCGTGGCGTGGACCGGCAACCCCAGGAATCGGCAACCCCGCCCTGGACTGTGGGCCGCCTCGCGTGGGCAGGGCTCGCCGCACTGGCTGTCCTGGCGCTTAACCTGTCCGCCGAGGTCCGGGTGGCCGGGATCCCCGCAGCGCCGGGCGTTTTGGCCGCTGCCGCCATCGTGGTCGCCCTGGTGGCTGTCCGCCCCCTCGTGCCGCGCGGAACCCTGACCGCCCGGCGCGGCCTACCCAGCGTGATCCTCACCCGCGGCCTCGTGTCCTCGGCGTTCTTCGGCGCCGAGGTGTACCTGCCCTACCTGTTGATCGAGCAGTACGAATTCTCGCCCACCTTCGCCGGCCTCACCCTGACCGGAGGCGCACTGGCGTGGGCTGCTGCCTCCGCGATCCAGGGCCGCCTTGGCAACAGGCTGGACCACCGCGCGGCGGTGCGCCTCGGCTCGGTGCTCGTGCTGGCCGCCATTACCCTGGCACTGGTAACCACCGCACTGAACTGGCCAGCCGCCGTCGCGATTGCCGGCTGGATCTTCGCTGGCGGCGGCATGGGGCTGCTGTATCCCCGGCTGAGCGTTATGACGCTGGCCCTGTCCACCAAGGACAACGAGGGCTTCAACAGCTCTGCAATGTCCATCTCCGACTCGCTGGGCGGCGCCCTCGCGCTCGCCTCCACGGCCATCGTCTTCGCGGCATTTACGACGACGGCGGAATCGTTCGCCGGCGTCTTCGCCCTCGCCGCTGTACTCGCCGCAGCCGGGGTCGCCGTGGCGCCGAGGGTCTCGGCGCGGACGGCCCGGTAGGCCTGCCCGATACGCGGCAGCTCAGTAGTCCGGGCGGGGGAGGACGTTGAAGTAAAGATGCGTGACGCCGTCGCCCTCAATCACGCGCGTCCGTTCCAGTTTCACCGGGGCGGCGTTGAGGTGGTCGAAAAAGCGGATTCCGGTTCCCAGCAGCCAGGGTGCCAGGTTGACGCGGATCTCCGCGAGGAGGCCAGCGTCGATCGCCTGCCGGATGATGTCCGGGCCGGCGAGGCCCACGTCCTTGTCCCCAGCCAGTTTCTGGGCTTCGGCAGCGGCCTCCTGGAAGCCGCTGGTGACGAAGGTGTACGGCACGCCCTCGCGGGGCCAGCCCTCCGGGACGGAATGGCTGAGCACCACAATGGGACAGTCGATGGGATGGTGCCCGTCCCAGCCGTGGGTGATGTCGAAGATGCGGCGCCCCACCAGCAGCGCGCCCGCAGTGGACATGGTCCGGCGGAGATGCCCGGCGCTGGCTTCCGAAACGTGCCAGGTCATGTCCGGCCTGGCGGTGGGAACCTCCACGGGGCCGTTCTCGTACCAGTCGAACAGTCCGCCGATGGTGTCATCGGGGAGGGCGATGAACCCGTCCAGCGACATGGTCATTTCGGCGATGAGCCTTGCCATGGTTCATTCCTTCCACTGGGGATGGTCCGGAAAGCGGTGATCAGGACAGCCGGGTAGCCCGGAGCACGGTATCGCCGATGACGGCTTCCCGGCCGTCAGGTCCGGCGACCACCCGCTCCCTTGTGGTGCTGACCTCCACCTGCCATTCCGGCGAGTCCAGGCCAAGTTCCTGGACCAGTTCGGCGGGCGTGTAGAACATCTCATGCGAGTTGTGGTTTCCCCACGGCGGCAGCCGGTCCGGATGGTGGCCAACGATCAGTAGTGTCCCGCCGGGCTTGACGGCGCCAGCGGCGGCCCGCAACGGACCCTGCCACGTCAGCTGGGGTGAGTGCAGGAACTGGGAGGACACAAGATCGTACGTTCCTGCAGGCTGCCAGTCCTCGAGGTCGCACTGTTCCCAGTGGATGCGGCTGGGAATCTCGCCTGGCCCCTTGGCGTGCACGCTTTCGCGTTCCAGCGCGGCTTTTTCGTGGGTGGCGGCCCGTTCGAGAGCGACGGCGGAAACGTCGACGGCGGTGACAGTCCATCCTTGCTGGGCGAGCCAGATGGCGTCGGCCCCTTCGCCGCAGCCCAGGTCCAGCGCCTTGCCTGGCCGGAGGCCGCCTCCTTCGCGGACGAGTTGTGGATTGGGTTTGCCGCTCCAGAGCTTTGGCTTGCTGCGGTACCTTTCGTCCCAGGCTTCAGCGGCACTTTGGTGCGGTTCGTCGCTGAGCCGGGTGCCGCCGTCGTCCGTTACGTGGTGGTGGTCTTCGCCCTGTTGCGTCATGCCTCAAGCCTGCTCCTGGAGGGCCCCCGCTGGCAACGCCCCGCAGCACCGCCGGGGGCATAAGGCGGGGCTACACGCGGCGGGATGCTAGACTGGTGAAACTTGATGTGCAGTGATGCCCGCTTGCTCCCTAAATCGGAGTCCCGAATTTTGGGAAGCGGGTTTTTTCATGTGAGAGGCACATCCTGCGTCGATGAACGCGTTCCATTTGGTCCCAGCCGCCGCCCTGAACCGGGCAGCAGCACGGTTGATCACCTGACTTTTCTTCGGCGAACCCCTGAGCCAACCGGCGTCGGGGGCCGATATCCGCACGGATACCGCCTGAAAGACCTTTGACTACATGACTACTTTCGCTGCCCTCGGCACGCCCAAAGCACTTGCCGACACCCTCACCGCCCAGGGAATTGTTGAACCGTTCCCCATCCAGGTCAAGACCCTCCCGGACACGCTGGCCGGACGCGACGTCCTGGGCCGCGGGCGCACCGGCTCCGGCAAGACCATCGCTTTCGCCATCCCGCTTGTAGCACGACTCGCTGAGCGGGAAGCCAAGCACTTCCGCAAGCCCGGCCGCCCCATGGGCCTGGTCCTCGCACCGACCCGCGAGCTCGCCACCCAGATCAACGCCACCATCGAGCCGATGGCCAAGGCCATGGGCCTGAACACCACCGTGATCTACGGCGGCATCTCCCAGGCCCGGCAGGAAAAGGCCCTCCGCGCCGGCGTCGACATCGTCATCGCCTGCCCGGGCCGCCTCGAGGACCTGATCCGCCAGCGCATCCTGACCCTCGAAGCCGTTGAAGTCACCGTGCTGGACGAGGCCGACCACATGGCCGACCTCGGCTTCCTGCCCGTCGTGAAGAAGCTCATGGACATGACCCCCAGCCAGGGCCAGCGCCTGCTCTTCTCCGCCACGCTGGACAACGGCGTGGACAAGATCGTCCAGCGCTACCTGTCCAACCCGCTGACCCACTCCGTGGATGATCCCCAGGCCGCGGTGACCACCATGGAGCACCACGTGCTGGTGGTCAACGACCAGACCGTCAAGAAGCAGCTGATCGTCGAGCTCGCTTCAGGCGCCGGCCGCCGCGTGCTCTTCATGCGCACCAAGCACCACGCGCGCAAGCTGGCTAAGACGCTGACCGACGCCGGAATCCCCGCCGTCGACCTGCACGGCAACCTTTCGCAGAACGCCCGTGACCGCAACCTGGCGGAGTTCTCCTCCGGTGAGGTCCGCGTGCTGGTGGCCACCGACGTCGCCGCCCGCGGCGTCCACGTGGACGACGTCGAACTGGTGATCCACGTGGATCCGCCCACCGAGCACAAGGCATACTTGCACCGCTCAGGCCGTACGGCCCGTGCGGGTTCGGACGGCACTGTTGTCACGCTGACCCTCCCGGAGCAGCAGAGCGACGTCAAGAAGCTCATGAAGGCAGCCGGCGTCGAGGTCAACTTCGAGCGCGTCACCGCCAACTCCCCGCTGGTCGCCGAACTCGTGGGCGAAATGGCCGACAAGATTGACCCGCGCACCCGGGCAGCACTGCTCGCCAGCAAGGCAAAGCAGCAGGGCGGCGGCACCTCCACCGGTGCCAACGCCGAGCGCAAGCGCGCCCGTCGCACTACCCAGGCGGCCCCCACCGCGGGTGGCCGTGGCGGACGTGGCGGACGTGGACGGGTCTCGGCTGAAGCTCCGCGCACCGACCTGCCCCGTGCAGAGCGCCGCGCAGTGGCCTACGAAGGCCAGGCCGCTGCCCGTAACGCCGCAGACCGCGTCATCGAGCAGAACGAAGACCGCGCCATCGCAGCGGCGGCCGCACGCCGCAACGCCCGTGGCCGCGGTACCGCAGCTTCCACTCACCGCAACGACGTCCCCGCAGCAGGTGGCCGTGCATCGGCTGGCCGCGGTTCCGACGGACGCGCGGACTCACGTGTCACCCGCAGCGATGCCCCCCGCGGCGGTACCGGACGCCCGGCTACCTCCGGCGGACAGCGCGGCGGACGCCCGGCAACGGGCCAGCGCGCGGCAGCCGGAGCAGGTGCCCGTACTGGTGGCGGACAGCGTTCCGCAGGTGCCGGTGCAGCCGGCGGCGGCAACAAAGCTGTCTGGTCCTCCAACACTGGCGGAACGTCGGGCGGCTCCTACGCAGGCAACGGCGGCGGCGGTCGCTCGAGCGATGGCCGTCCGGCCCGCAGCGGCCCGCGCCGCGCGTCAGCACCGGCGTCGAACGAACGCCGCAGCCGCTAATCCCCAACCGTTCCCTAACCTCGCAAGCTCGGTCAGGGAACCCGGCGGTTGTGGGCCCAGGTTAACCAACATCGAGTGCTCCGTAAACGCCGTTTAGAGGGTTTATAACGGCGTTGGTGGAGCACTCGATGGGTTAAGCGCTACCAACCGCGGGCGCGCCACTCCTCCAGGTGTGGGCGTTCCGCGCCGAGGGTGGTGGGCTTCCCGTGGCCCGGATGTACCACGGTGTCGTCCGGATAGACGTCAAACAACCGCTCGCTCACATCGTTGATCAGCTGGCTGAACCGGTCGGGATCCTTCTGGGTGTTGCCCACGCCTCCGGGGAAGAGTGAATCCCCGGAGAAGATGTGCGCCGGGCCATCCGGATCCTGGTAGACGAACGCCACGGATCCGGGGGTGTGCCCGCGCAGGTGCACTGCCGTCACGTCGAAGCCGTCGAAGTTGCCGATGTCGCCGTGGTCCAGCAGGACGTCCACCTTCACCGGGAGCTCCGTGGCGTCGTCAGTTCCGGCCGCGGTCCTGGCTCCGGTCGCTTCCACCAAAGCGGGCAGTGCGCGGACATGGTCCCAGTGCTGGTGCGTGGTTGCTATGAGTTCCAGTTTGGGCGCTGCAGCGGTGTCCGCGGCGGCGTCCTGCAGCAGCCCCTGAATGGCGGGAAGATCGTCCGCCGCATCAATCAGCAGCTGCGCGCCGGACTCCTTCGCGGTCAGCAAATACACGTTATTGTCCATCTCGCTGACCGAAATCCGGCGGATGGTGATGTTCCGTAGGTCGTGAATGAGCGTTTCCATGGGCTTCAGCTTATTCAAGGCCTGGTTATTCACGGCCCTGGGACACCCAGTTGGGGTCCGCCGAGCGGGAGCCGACGACGGCGTCCGCGGCCAGGTCCAGCGCGTCCAGTTGCGCCTGGGTCAGGTCGAGGGACAGGGCGCCGAGGTTTTCGTCGATCCGGTGCGTTTTGCGCGTGCCGGGGATGGGGACCACGGCCAGTCCCAGGCGGTTGCCCTGTGCCAGTAGCCAGGCAAGCGCCACCTGGGCGGGAGTCGCAGCAAGCTCCGCCGCGACCGACCGAACTGCCTCCACGACTGCCTGGTTGGCGTCTGCGGCGTCCTCGGCGAAGCGCGGGATCCGGCGTCGGAAGTCATTGGCACCGAGGCTGGAAGCGTCCACGGTGCCGGTGAGGAATCCCCGGCCCAGTGGCGAATACGGCACAAAGCCCACACCGAGGCTGGCGGCGGCCGGGACAACGTTGCGTTCCACGTCCCGGCTCCAGATGGACCATTCGCTCTGGACAGCGGCGATGGGGTGCACTGAGTTAGCTTCGGCCAGCTCCTGCGCAGTTACCTCGGACAGGCCAAGATGTTTGATCTTGCCCTGCTGCACCAGCCCCGCCATGGCCTCCACGGTTTCCACAATCGGAACGCGGAGGTCACGGCGGTGCATGTAGTAGAGGTCGATGACGTCCGTGCCCAGGCGTGTAAGGCTCGCGTCCACAGCCTGCCGAACATAAGCGGCGTCGCCCCGGATGTCCGTGTAGCCCTTCGCCGGATTGCCCACCAGTGAGAACTTAGTGGCGAGCTGCACCTCATCCCGGCGGTCCTTGAGCAACTGCGCAATGAGTTCTTCGTTGCTGCCCCCGCCGTAGATGTCCGCGGTGTCAATGAAGCTGACGCCGGCATCCACGGCATGATGCAGGGTCTCGAGGGCTTGGCCCGGGTCAACCTCGCCGTAAACCGGTGTGAGGGCCATTCCGCCGAAACCCAGGGGACTGACCTTGAGGCCGTCGCCGAGGTGGACCGATGGTGCAGTCATGAGCGCGCTCCGTTCATTGTGGATGTGTGTCCCAGCCAAGAACCCTGGCCTCGGCCGGACTATTCCGGGTCCTAGCCCCAGGGGATGATCCGGTCCGCGCGCTGACGGGTGGCTTCGATCAGCACGGCGTTGGCTTCATCCGGGCCCGTCGCCCATGCTTCAGCCGCCGCCCGCACCATGCCGAACTCCACGTGCCGGTCCACCAGCCGGCCAAGCCGCAGCTCCGGCGCCGTTTCCATGAACCAGACCTCGTCAAGCTGCGCGCGGACTTCCTTCCACTGCGGCGTTTCGGCCAGGAGATAGTTTCCTTCAGTGATGACCAGCGGCACGGAAGCCGGGACGGCGATGGAGGCGGCCACCGGCTCGTCGAGCGTTCGGCGGAACTCCGGGGCGTACACCACATCCTCATCCCGACGCACCAAGCGCTGCAACAGCGACAGGTACCCGCCGACGTCGAACGTGTCCATGGCGCCCTTGCGCTGCCGCAGCGGTGTGCCGTCGATGATCGCGTTGCCCAGGTGGAAGCCGTCCATCGGCACCACGACGGCCAGATCCGCGCCGAAGTGCCGCTGGAGCCAGGCTGCAAAAGTGGACTTTCCCGAGCCGGGGGCACCGGTGATGCCCAGCAACGTCCGTTGGCCGCCGTCGAGCCTGTGCCGGAGCGCGGCCACGGCTTGCGTTACTTCGGGGGAATCCATGGGAAAAGCCTAAACCGCCCGCTGGTTCTCGCTGGCGTCAAGTCACAAGCCAGCCCTTTAGTCGATCGTTTTTAGTGATACTTTCGAGACGGCCATAGGGGATGCGCCATTGTTTACGGAGGGATTGTCCAGTGGGGTCGACATCTGGCGCCGGTTCAGGGATTTCCTTCGAGGGAGTCACCAAGGCATATGCGGGTCGGAACGTGGTGGATTCCGTCAGCTTTGCCTGTCCAGCCGGATCCATTACCGGATTCCTCGGCCCAAACGGTGCGGGCAAGTCAACGACGCTGCGGATTGCGGCAGGCCTGACCCGTGCAGACGCCGGAGAAGTCCTGTTCAATGGACACCGGCGCGAAGACCTGGAAAGTCCGGGACGTACCATCGGCTTCGTGTTGGACCCCACCGCGTTGCACCCGGGCCGATCGCTGCAGGAGACCCTCAAGCTGAACGCGATCCTGCTGGATCTGCCGCCCTCCGCCGTCGCGGAGGCGCTCAGCCTTGCCGGCCTCGAAACAGTGCGGAAAAAGCGTGTGGGATCACTATCCCTGGGGATGCGTCAGCGATTGGTCCTGGCCATGGCTCTCCTCGCCGGGCCGCAGTTTCTGGTCATGGACGAGCCCACCAACGGGCTCGATGCTGACGGCGCACTCTGGGTCCGGAAGTACCTCAAGCACTTCAGCGCCCAGGGCGGCACTGTGCTGCTTTCGAGCCACCTCCTCCGGGACATGCAGGCCGTGTCCGATCACATCGTGATGATCGACCGGGGGAGGATCGTCGCTTCCGGCACCGCCGCGGAGTTCAGCGTCAGTTCCCGAACCAAGGCCATCGCCGTCGAACCGGACCGTCTTGCGGACGTCTGTGAACGACGCGCCTGGGCCTTCCACCTGACGGGGAGGGAATTTCTCATCGACGTATCGCCCGAGGAGATCAGCCGGGCCTGCCTGGAGCACGGCGTGGTGCTGACGCATCTTTCCAACATTACGGAGTCGGCGCTCGAGGAGAAGTTCCTTGCGCTGACCTCCGGCGAATTCAGCAGCCGTAACAACACCATGGAGCAGATCCGATGAGCCAGTCCACTCTCTGGCCAGCGCCTCTTTTCCGAGGCACACGGCAGGTCGGATTTGCCCGCCTGGTTGCCGTCGAAATCCGCAAACTGGTGGACACCCGCAGTTCGCTGGCGATCTTCGCAGTGCTGGCATTCATTGCCCTGGCCCTGGTGGTGGGATTGGCGGTGATCGGTACAAGGCAAGGCACCCCCGTCACGTTCACCAGCCTTGCCGGGAGCATCGGTCTGTTCACCACGCTGGCGATGCCGCTCATCGGAATCATGGGAATGACTTCCGACGCAGCCCACCGCACCACCGTCGTCTACTACCCCCTGTTGCGGGGACGGGCCAGGCAATTCTGGGCCAAGGTCCTGGCTGCTGCCCTCCTCGCTGTCGCTCTGCAGTTCTTCGTGTTTCTGCTGTCCGCCGTGGTGACAGCAGCCCTGGGCGGTGGCGGAGCGGGAGCATTCGACGGTGCGGGGCAGGAACTGTGGGACGGGCTGGCAGCGTGCCTCCTGAGCACCATGTTCGGTGTTGGCCTGGCCGCAGCGATTCGCCGGACCGCTTTGGCCATCGTCGCCGTCATCCTGGTCAGCCTGGTGGGCAACGGCCTCATCCTCGCCCTCCTCCCGGATGCCAGCGGCTACCTCAGCACGATCACGGCCGTCGGTGCACTGGTGGGCGGGCCGGAAGCACCGACGGCCCTGGAAGTGATTTCGTCGCTGACTCTTTGGTACGTGCTGCCTCTGGGCATCGGCTGGTGGATTACGGAGAAGAGCGAGGCGTAGCGTCTGCGTTTTTGCCGGCGGGCAGCGACTTCAGCCCGGCCGCGCAACCCACGATGCCCGCGATGAACAGCACCTTCAGCACACTGAAGGGTTCGACGCCGGTGGCCATCGCCCAGCCGACCGTCAAGGCTGCACCGATCCCCACCCACACGGCGTAGGCCGTGCCCAGCGGAATGCTGCGAATGGCGAGCCCGAGGCCAACCATGCTGAGCGTCGCCGTCACAGCGAAGACAACGGTGGGGAAGGGCCGGGTGAAGCCGTCGGACAGGCCCAGTGCAGTGGCCCAGACGGCTTCGAGGACAGCGGAGGCAAGGAGCATCACCCAGGCCGCGGAGCGCTTAGTCATTACGCCACCACCTTCAGGCCAACCACGCACGCGGCGATGCCTGTGAGCAGCAGCAGTCGTGCCGCCGTCGGACGTTCCGCCCTGGTGGTGATGGCGTAGGCGGAGGTCAGCACCACACCCACCCCCACCCACACGGCGTAGGCGGTTCCGGTAGGGATGGCCTGCATGGCAATGGCAAGGCCGGCCATGCTGGCGAGGACTGCTGCCAGGAACAGGATGGCGGGGGCGATGCGGCGCCGGCCCGATGCCTGGAAGGTCCGGTGCAGGGCGGCCGCCCAGACGGCTTCCAGCGCCCCGGAAAGAATGAGGATTAACCACGACATGACAGATCCTTTGGCCAGTCTTGTCGCGTGCCGGGTACTGAACCGTCGTCCGGAGGGTCCGTTGCGGAGCCTTAATCCCAGCGTAGCAACGCCCGACGGCGGGTGGCCACGTTGGTGGCCAACCTCACCGCCGGGATCGGGCTTAGAGGGCTCCGCCGGCCGCTTCCGGGGCAGAGGCGTCGCGGCCGCCGTCGCCGATCGTTTCGCGGGCGATGAAGTTCTCGATGTCGAAGAGGTTGTCTGCGCGCTCGGCGATGTTCAGGAGCGTGGTCATGGCGGCAACTTCCTCCACCTGCTCCTTGAGGAACCAAAGCATGAACTGCTCGCCCAGTGCGTCATCCTCGGAACGTGCGGCGCGGAAGAGTGCCTCGATGTTTCCGGTCACTTCCTTTTCCTGCTGCAGCGCCAGCGCCAAAGGTTCCGTCACGGAGGAGAAGTCGTTGCGTACGGTGGGGACGCCCGGGATGGTGAAGGGGATGTCGCGGTCCAGCATGTACTGCACCATCATCATGGCGTGGTTCCGTTCCTCAACAGACTGCCGGTAAAAGTACCGGGCCAGCTGTGGGAGGTCCTGGTTGGCGAACCAGGTGGCCACGGCAATGTACTGCTGCGAGGCGGCAAACTCGTTGCCGATCTGGGTGGACAGAAGCGCATTAAAGGGTGTGGAAGTCATAGCCCGAGTCTAGGAGCGGCACCCCAGCGTGACCAGTGTGGAAAGGCTCAGCTAACGGGCCCTAGTGCCAGGCAAACGCGGAGAGTAGCGTTCCTTACAAGAGAAATGTTCGTCTGACTGGGCTCCGGACACCTGTGTGGTGAGGAGGAGCGCCTCGTGGACATATCACCTTCCCCCAAAGCCACTGGCGGCCGCACGCCTGGATCCCGAACGGAAGCAATGAACACACGGCTCACCGCTGTGGGCCACCAGTAGAGGAGGAAACCATGATTCACAAGGCACTCGCCGCCGCGGCAGCATTGATCTCGGCAGCCGGAATGGCGGTGGTATCGGCCGCGCCCGCGCTGGCGCGACCCCTAACGCACGAACATATTTCGGATTCCGGAAGCGCCATTGCGCAGGAGGAGAATCCCAACTTCTGCGCCGGGGTGGTGGACTTCCCCGTACGGCACGACTGGGAGGTTGAGGCGATGTTCCTCTTTACCCAACGCGGCGACGGCCTGGCCTACGCGGTAAATCCCATCCGGCGGACCGACGTGTGGACGAACACTTTGAATGACCAGAGCTTCACTATCACGCGGGTCGAGCAGGAGAAGGATCACAGCATCATAGACAACGGCGACGGCACGTTGACGATCGTTTTCTCTGCATCCGGGGTCGAGAAGGCCTACGGCCCGGACGGGACGCGTCTTTTCATGGACACGGGAACGTTCAGGGCCGAAGTGCTCATTGACCACGGTGGGACACCGGCCGACCCGTTCGATGATGAGTTCCTTGAGTTCGTGGGCGTGATCAGCGATCCCGGGCGTGCTGATACGGAAGGACGGGATTTCTGCGAAGACCTCGTCACCTTCATCGGTTGAGCGGGCCCGGGCGGGTACAGGTGGGGCTGCTGCGGGTCAGCCTTCCACACGGTCGATCGAGACGACGGCCAGGAATCCGCGGCCCAGGATCTCCGGGGAACGGATATCGGAACCGACGACGGCGTCGTATCGGTTGAGTGCCTCGGGTTCCGGGGCAGGGGCTGCTTCGGCAGGGCCTTCCGCTCCGCCGTCGGCCTCGCCCGCAGCGCCCGGGCTGACGGTGGCCGAGCCGTGCAGCAGCACCGCCAATTGGCCCTCGAACACCGGGTGGGCGCGCTTCTTCGAAAGTTCGATGATGGACGTAAAGCCCTTAAAGGAATCGGTCCGGGTGATGACGTTGAGGTTCCGGACGTCGCCCGTGGGCAGGGCGCCGTGGGCAGCGGCTTCGCCGGAGAACCTGAAGGGCCTGTACTTTTCCAGCGGATACTCGGCCCCGTCCACGGTCAGCAGGAGAAGCTCGCCCTCGACCACCGTGAGTACCCGCTCCATACCGGGGAACGGGGAGAAGTCGCCGGCTTTAGTGAGTTCGGCGATGCTGACGCGCCAGTCCCACGCCCCGTCCTGGGCGGAGGCGGCCTGCGGGTGGCTGGCAAGCTCCCGCGTCACCCCGCCGCCGTTGCGCCATGGTTCGTTCCTGAGCTCTGCAAAGCGGATGATCTCCATCCGACCAGCCTAGTTTGTCGGCCGGCCCTGCCACGCGTGGCATGCTGGGGAGATGCGCCAAGGGATCACCGACGAGCAGGGTCGGCTGCTGACGTCCTGGCTAGGAAGTTACACCGTGGTCCGGGACTACTCCTGGCCCCTGCAGGACACGAACGTCCTGCACGTTGTCACGCCGCAGGGTGCAGCCCTTATCGTCAAGGCGAGCACCACGAGCCACCACATCCACCGGGAAATCGCGGCCCACGCAGCCGGTTTCGAAGGGCTCGACGGACGGGTTCCCGCCTTACGGCATGCGTCCGCAAGGGCCGGGATCCTGGTGACCGAATTCCTGCCGGGGACGCTGGTCGAGGGGACACCGGCCGAGGACGAACCGGAAACCTACCGCCAGGCGGGGGCGCTCCTGAGGTGCCTCCAGCGGCCCGCCGGCGCCTCGCCCCACTACGCCAAAGCTCTGGCCAAGAAGACCCGCGCATGGATAGACCGTGCCCAGGGGCTCCTGCCGGAAACCCAGCTCACCATCCTGGCGCACGAGTTGGATGGCCTGGATCCGGGCACGGTGGAACTCGTGGCCACGCATGGCGATTACCAGCCACGGAACTGGCTCCAGGACAACGGGCTGATCAAGGTCATCGACTTTGGCCGCGCGGAACGGCGCCCCTGGGTGCACGACCTCGTGCGGCTCAGCCACCAGCAGTTCGTTCGCAGGCCGGAGCTGGCCGACGCCTTCTATACGGGCCTGGGCAGGACCGTCGGGCCGGCCGAGGCGGACTTATGGCGCCTGGAGAACTTGAACCAGGCCATCGGCACGGTGGTGTGGGCCAACCAGATGGGTGACGCCGCTTTCGAACAGGCCGGGCGGGTCATGGTGGAGCGGCTGCTGTCCCGCGGCTGAAGACCAGCGTCACATCGGCGCAGGGAGCACTTCCCTGCTAATCTCCTCCCGGGGGACGTCACGAAGACAGCCTGAAGGAGCCGGGAATGTTCGTCAAAGTGTGTGGTCTCAGTACGCCCGAATCCGTCCGTGAGGCGGTCGGCGCGGGGGCGGACGCCGTCGGCTTTGTCCTGACGGCCAGCCCGCGGGTGGTCTCGCCGTCGCAGGTTTCCACTCTTTTGGCCGAGGTGCCGGAAGGGGTAATTGCCGTTGGCGTTTTCCGGCATGAACCTTTGGCCGATGCCCTTGCCATCGCCCGTTCAGCCGGACTCCAGTGGGTCCAACTCCACAGTGACCTCACTCCGGAAGACGTGAGGACAGTGCACGACGCCGGCATGAAGCTGATCAGGGCGGTCACAATGGCAGCCACTGCGGAAGCGTTCGCGGACTGGGGCGAGGAACTCCTGCTGATTGATGCCGCCGTGCCCGGGTCCGGAGAGTCCTGGGACTACGCCTCGATGGTGGACGTAACGGCGCTCCAGGACCGCAAATGGCTGCTGGCCGGCGGACTGGACCCGGATACTGTGGCGCACGCCACCGAGGCCTCGGGCGCGTGGGGCGTGGACGTCTCCTCCGGCGTGGAGGCCTCGCGCGGGGTAAAGGACCTGGATAAGATCCGCGCCTTCGTGAAGGCCGCCAAGGGCTGACCGCACACCCATCGGCCGGGCAGGGACGTTCCGATTCAGGGGCGAATCAGGGCAGACCCCGAGGTTATTGTCGGACCCGTCGGGGCACAATGGACAGATGAAGACACTGCTCAACATCATCTGGCTGGTTTTCGGCGGGTTGTGGCTTGCCCTGGGCTATGTCCTGGCCGGCATCATCTGCTGCCTCCTGATCGTCACCATTCCGTGGGGAATCGCGTCCTTCCGGATAGCCGCCTACACCCTGTGGCCGTTTGGGCGCATGGTGGTGGACAAGCCAGGTGGCTCGGGCGTGTTTTCGTTGCTCGGGAACGTGATCTGGCTGCTGGTCGCGGGCATCTGGATCGCGATCGGCCACGTGACCACAGCCATCGCCATGGCCATCACCATCATCGGTATTCCCCTGGCCATCGCCAACCTGAAGCTGATTCCGGTGAGCCTGATGCCGCTCGGCAAGCAGATCGTGCCCTCCGACAGGCCGTTCATCACCGCCTACCGCTAAACACGGAAGCAGCCAGGGAAACCCCGTCCCGCGAGGCTCCAGACTAATTCGCGGGCCGCTCCACGGTGACGCCGTCCACGGCCTGCCCTTCAATACCCGGGACCAGGCCCTGGGCTTCCAATTCGTCGGACTTGAGTGCCCGGAGCACGCAGAATTCGTTACCGTCCGGGTCCGCCATCACCACCCACGTCACCTCCGGCCCCTGCCCGACATCGACCCGGACGGCGCCCAGGGCCTCCAGCCGCTTCACCTCTTCGGCCTGGTCCTCGGGGCGCAGGTCCAGGTGCAGCCTGTTCTTGAGCTCTTTCCGCTCCGGCACCTTCAGGAACAGCAGGTCAGGGCAGACGCCGTCGGCCGGGCTGCCTGCTGGCGGTTCCAGCACGATTTCGTCTTCGGCCTCGTAAGTCCTGCGCCAGTCCAGGGCTTTTTCCCAGAAGTCGGCGGGTACTTTGGGATCGGTGGAGTCGATGCTGACGGCTTGGATGCGCAGGTTCATCCGAGCAGTCTTCCACCGGCTGCCGAAGCCGTAAAGGCTCTGGACCCTGCTGCGACGCGCCGCCCGGGCCGGTGATTGTGCTCAGGCCAGTTCGCCGCGGAGGTTCCGGTGCGCGGCGTCGAGCCACAGCTCGCGTGCCCGTTGGCTGTGGAAGAGCGGGTCCAGTTCCAGCAGTCGGCGGACGACGGCGGCGCGTCCAGCGGCGAAGTCGGCGTCGCCGATGTGCGCATAGTCTTCCCGCACGGCGGCCACATACCTTGCGTAGGGCTCCGGTTCGCCACCGAGAACTGACAGGTCCGCATCGCAAAGGAGGGCGCCGTCGTCGTCCCCTGCTTCCGGGCGATGATCGGAGGTGAGCCGGACCAGCCGTGCCACTTCCTCGATGTCCGCGGGCGGGAGTCCGGCTTGGGTCAGTCGTTCCTCGGCGAGCCGGGCCGAATCCTCTTCGTCCTGGCCGGCGGCTCCGCGGTACACGGCGTCGTGGAACCACGCGGCCAGCTGTACATTGCGCGGCGGAACGTCTGGTTCGGAGAGCAGGTCCAGGGCCTCCAGCACCGCCAGGAGGTGGGTGCGGCCGTGGTACTTGCGATGCTCCTCGCCCCACCGGTCAAGGAGGTCCAGGAAGAGGGCATCGTGGCCTGGCATGATGTTCTCCCAGCGGTTTAGGAGAGGAATCTTCAGGGATTTGTTGCGCTGGCGGGCCGGGATGCGGAGCCCACTGGCGATGAGCTTGCGCACCAGGATGCGCGCTTCCACCGGAAGGGCTCCTGCGGCCACCAGATCATCGAACCGGCGCTCCGGTACGTCGTAGTGGTCACAGTCGAAGGCCCGCTCCGGGATTCCGGCCGCGGCAGCGAAAGTGTGGAGTTCCTCAAGCGAGGTATCCGAGATGAGGTGCGAGAAGTGCGTATCGTGCGCAGGCCAGAGGGGCGGATCGAGATAGATGGCCATGGTGGAAGTCTAGCCCCGGTGCTTCCGTGCGCTCCTTCCCAGTTACCGGAGGGCGGTGCGCCATTACTGGGTCGACACGCCGGCCACAACGGTGTGTCGGAACAAGCAACCGGGCGGGAACGCACACACGCAGAGCGGGACGGCGGCCGGTCCCCCCCAATTGAGCCGGCCGCCGGGTTCAGAGGGCTAGCGGCCAGACAGCACGGCTGCGCGGTCTGCTGCCTGTCGCCGAATTTCGGTGACCTTGGCGATCTCCGGCTCCAGCTGTTGCATGCGGGTGGTGAGGTACTTGTCCAGCAGGGCTTCCAGCTGTCCGTGGAAGCTGACCTGTTCGCGGCAGGTTGCGTCAGTCACCGCAATTTTGAACTCGTTCTGGCCCCCGGCTGCCTGACCCGCGGACACGGCCTGGGCGGGGCTTTCGAAGTTAGCGTAGGGCGACTCAACCATGCAGGACTTCCACGAATCGATGGCCTTCTGGAAACCGGAATCGGACATAGCCGCACCCGCGGCGGAATTGAGCGAATTCATGGCGACGCCGGTGGCCAGGACGTAGTTCTCCATGCTGCCGTAGATCTTTCGGGCAGCCTCCCCGCCGCAGCCGCCGCCGTAGGTGCCCATTCCGTTCACCGTCACTAGGGCTTCTTCCGTCTGGGGCCCTGAGAAGGCGATCACAAAGGCCGGATCTGCGAAGAGCTCGGCTTCGGCCGTACCCTCCGCCGGTTCGCCGGGCCCGGCGGGCTGCAGCGAGGCGTAGCCGCTTGCCTTGGCGGTGGCTACATCCAGTCTTTTGAAACCAATGTTGCTGTGAAAGTCCACCGTGTACGTGTTTACGGCGGGCACGAAGTCGTACCCTGCGGCTGCCATGCACTCCCTGACCACGGCCGCCCTGCCCGATTCAGCCGCGGAGTCCGGCGTGGCGTAGGCCTCGGCGCGGGCTGCGATCCCGCTGATGGGCGTTCCCGACGCCGGGATGCTGCCGCCGGGCACGGCAGACGCCGCGAGTGCTGCGGCCGCGCCGGCCGTAAGCATGGCCAATCCAATCATTTTCCTGTTCATGTTTCCCCCAATAAATAGTGATGGTGCGGTGCTGAAAATTGAGTGTGGTTGTCCGGGATCAGTGGCCGCCGAGCAGCCCGTTTTCGTAGGCATAGGCCACGAGCTGAATACGGTTGCGGAGCCTAAGCTTCGCCAGGATGCTTCCCACGTGGGACTTCACCGTGGCTTCGCTCAGCACCAGGCCCGCCGCAATTTCGGCGTTGCCCTGGCCGGTGGCGGCGAGGAGGAACACGTCCTTCTCCCGCCCGGATAGAGCGTCCAGGGCGGAGGTGTTTCCGGCGGACGGCGTGGTGTAGTCGCGGAGCAACTGATTGGTGGCGTGCGGGGCCATGACGGCGTGTCCGGAGTGCACCGTCCTGATCGCCGCGAGCAGGAACTCTGGCGTGGCGTCCTTGGTCAGGAAGCCGGCGGCGCCGGCCTGGATGGCTCGGACCACGGCTTCGTCGTGCTGGATCGTGGTGAGCACAATGACCTTCGGCGGAGTGCCCGGTCCGGAAGAAATGGTGCGGGTGGCCGTGATTCCGTCCATCACCGGCATCCGGATGTCCATGAGCATGACATCGGGTTCGACGGCGGCTGCCAGTTCCACCGCCGCGGCACCGTCCTGCGCCTCGCCCACGAAGTCCAGATCCGGCTGGCTGCGCAGGATCATCCTGAGGCCGGCGCTGAACAGCGGCTGGTCATCCACCAGGGCTACCCGGATCGTCCCGGCGGCTGCGGTGGCGGTGCCCTTTGCTGGGCCCGTTGTGCAGGCTGCTGGTGTGTTCATGGCAGGAGTGCCTCCATTTCAAAGTGCTGTCCGGTGGTGCGCGTCGTGAACGAGCCGCCAACCGCCGTCGTGCGTTCCTTCATGCCGGGGATTCCCCGTCCTGTGCCGGGGCTGGAAGCGGTGCCCGCCGTTGCCAGCTCGGAGCTGACGCGCACCATCAGTCCGTCCGGCCCGGGCCGGACCGAAACCGTGGCGCCTTTGGTCCTGTCGCCGTGCCGGAAAGCGTTGGTCAGGCTTTCCTGGACTAGCCGGTAGGCCGTGAGCCCTTGAAGCGGCGTCACATCCGTCCCGGAACCCGGGGCGTCCACGGTGACTTGCATGCCGCTGGCCGCGAACTGTGTGGCCAGCGATTCGAGCTGATCCAGGGTAGGCGCCGGCGACGTGTCCGCGGGAGCGACGTTCTCCAGCATGCGCCGGGTTTCCACCAGGGCGCTCCGGGCTGCGGAGGCGATGATCAGCGCCGATTCTTCAACCGCCTCCGGCTCGCTGCGATGGATGTAGCGGATGCCCTCGGCCTGCGCCGTGATGACGGTGAGCGAATGGGCCAGGACATCGTGGAGTTCGCGGGCGATCCGGTTACGTTCCTGCTCCACGGCGAGTTCCGTGGCGGCCTGCCGCAGTCCGGCTTCGGCACGGAGTTGCGCCCTTCGGCTGCTGCCGGCGTTGTTGACCGCCAGGCCAGCGGCCCATGCGGCAAGGTTGAACGCGGCGAAGGCTCCGAAGACAAGGAAGACATAGGTGCCGGTCCGGAGGGCACCCCGGCCGTAGAGCTGGGCGCCGAAGACGAAGTTGACCCATGTGCCATCCGCGAACCAATTGACCGTGATCAGTCCGGCCGACGCCACGGCAAACACGGGCAACAGCGAGCGGTGCCGGCCGCGGAAGCCAAGCGTGGCGAAAAGGATGACCAGCGGCACCGCCAGATAGCTCAGGACTCCGGACACCATGACTACCGGCAGCACTTTGATTGCCTGCAGCAGCAGCGTGCCAGCGGCAAAGGCCAGGGCACCTGCCGGGAAAATCCGGGCCGCGGCCACAGCGGACAGCAGGGCAAAAAGCAGGGCACTGTCCCGGTTGAAGCCGCGCTGCTCCAGTACCAGGAGAGCCAGCAGCACGGCCAGCGCCGTGGCCGGGGCGGCGGCCTCGCGGGCTGGCCTGCGTAAACGCATCAGGAGGGGGAACATGCAACCACCCTAAGCGGGCCGCTTGCCCGGAATGGCGAGGCTACGGACAGTTCAGCACCAAGGATGAACAAGTTCAGCCGGAGTGATGAAAATGCGCGCGCGGGCACCCGGGGGGCCTGCCGACGTCGTGACTTTCCCAACTAGGTAGCAGCAGATGTCGTTTTGACGCCTCATAACGACATCTGCTGCTACCTAGTTGGGGGGCGGGCGGGGGCGGGCGGGCTGGGAGGCTCGGCAAGGAGCCCAGTCAGGAGCCCGCCGGCAGGATGTTCTGGTTCCCACGGAAGATGTTCTGCGGGTCGAACTCCCGCTTGACCCTGGCCAGCCGGGCGTAGTTACCGTTGCCGAACGCAGCCCGGATGCGGTCCTGCCCTTCATTGCCGATGAAGTTCAGCCACACCCCGCCGGTGGCGTAAGGGGCGATCTTGCCCCGGAACTCCCTAACCCAGGCCTTGGCACGTTGGCCTCCCTCGGGCGTGGGGGAGATGCCGTACGGATGGCTCACCCAGGCAGCGTTCCGGTTGATCAGCGGGGTGGCCGCCGCAGCGTTCCCGCCCACAGCGCCGCCCCAGCGCGCGATGAGCTGCTGGGACGTGGCATCCGGTAGGGTCCGGGCCGATTCCACAAAGAGGTCCAGCGCTTCGTCGGGCAGTTCGTCGTGGTAGTCGGCGCTCCAGTAGTTGTAGTGGTCCGGCGGATCATCGAGGGAAGATTGGAAGTCGGCGTAATGGGTGTCGCCCACGAGGTCGACGGCGGGACCGAGTTCGCGGAATGGCCTGGCATGCTCGGAGCCTTCCTCGGGGTCGCCGGCATAGACGTAAGCGATCAGGGTGGCCATCTTTCCCACCATCTCGTCGGGCACAAATGGTTCGGCCGGTGCCGTCACGTATAAGAGCGCCAGGCCCACGCCGTCTGGGGCTGCAAGGGCGAGGTCCCTGAACGCCCGGGTGATGTCCGTTGCGGCCTCGGCCGGCCACAGCCACATCCCGGCGTGCACCACCGGACCGAGCCGGTGGGCCTGGAACGTGAAGGATGTTGCCACCCCGAAGTTCCCGCCGCCACCATGGAGTGCCCAAAAGAGTTCGGGATTCTCCCTGGCGCTCGCGGTGACGCGCTCGCCGTCGGCCGTCACCAGGTTTACGGAGACGAGGCTGTCACACGCGAAACCGTAGGACCGTTCCAGCCACCCGGATCCGCCGCCCAAAGTAAAGCCGGCGACGCCGGTTGTGGAGGCGCGCCCGCCTGTTACCGCCAGTGCGTGCTCCTGGGTGGCGTGGTCGAACTCGCCCCAGGTCAGGCCGGCCCCCGCGGTGACAATGCCGGACTCGGGGTCGACGTCGATCGACTTCATGGGCCGGACATCGATCACCAGGCCGCCGTCGTTCATGGACATTCCTGCCACTGAGTGGCCCCCGGCGCGGACGGCGATGGCGAGCGAATTGTCCCTTCCGTACCGGAGGGCTTCGGCCACGTCCGCGTCAGTGGAGCACTGGGCTATCAGCGCCGGACGCCGGTCAATCATGGCGTTGAAGACCTTGCGGGCCGGATCGTAATCGGGGCTGTCAGGCTTGATCCACTTCATCACAACGCTCCTCAGCGAGTGCGGCTCTTCCCCTCCCCATAGCGTAGGACTCTGGCGGCGGGTGTTCCAGAGAGGGGCCATTAGCACGCGCGGCCGGCCGAAACCGGGGGCTTTTGCCATATTTGAGTAAGCGGCATCGAAGGCCACAAAATCCCGCAGATGCGGAATAGAATAGCCAAATGCCCACGATTCGCGTTTCTGAAGCTGCCCGTTTCCTCGGCGTCAGCGATGACACCGTCCGCCGCTGGACGGAGAACGGCACCCTGTCGCCGGTGAAGGACGACGCCGGCCGGTTGGCTGTGGACGGCCTGCAGCTTGCGCAGCATGCCCGGAAGCTCGCGCAGCTCCCCGAGGACCCCCACCGGACCGGAAGCTCGGCCCGCAACAGGTTCGTCGGCCTGGTCACCGGCATCGCCATGGACAAGGTCATGGCGCAGGTGGAGCTGCAGTGTGGCCCGTTCAGGGTGGTGTCACTGATGAGCAGCGAAGCCGTCCGCGACCTGGGGCTGGAACTTGGGTCCGTGGCCACCGCCGTGGTCAAGGCAACCACCGTCATCATCGAAACCCCGCACGGAAAGAGCCTCGTATGAGCGACTTCCGCGGTAGGCAGCGCCTCGTGGCGGTTATGGTTGCCGCCGGCCTGGCCGGAGCCCTCAGCGCGTGCGGTCCGGCTGCCCCAGCCGGCAACGCCCCAGCTGGCACCGCCGCGGCCGGCAACGCGGCAGGCACAGGGCAACTGTCCGGGACTGTGACCGTTTTCGCAGCCGCATCGCTGAAGGGCACATTCACCCAGCTGGCACACGAGTTCGAGGCGAAGAACCCCGGCACCAAGGTCACACTGAGCTTCGCCGGGTCCTCTGACCTGGCCACGCAGATCACCCAGGGCGCCCCGGCCGATGTGTTTGCCTCCGCCGACACCAAAAACATGGCCAAATTGGCCGATGCCGGACTACTCGACGGGACCGCGACGAACTTCGCCACCAACGTACTGGAGATTGCTGTCCCTCCGTCCAATCCGGCGTCGATCGCTTCCTTCGACGACCTGGCCAAGCCCGGAGTCAAGGTGGTTGTCTGCGCCAGCCAGGTCCCTTGCGGGGCGGCTGCGGACGCGGTGGAACGGGCCGCCGGCGTCGCGCTGTCCCCGGTCAGCGAGGAATCCTCCGTGACGGATGTCCTCGGCAAGGTCACATCCGGAGAAGCCGACGCCGGCCTCGTCTACGTCACCGACGTCAAGAGCGCCGGCGGGAAGGCAAAGGGGATCCCGTTCGACGAAGCCAGGGAAGCCGTGAATACCTACCCCATCGCCACAGTTCGCTCGAGCCGGAACAGGGACCTGGCCGGCGCCTTCATCGCCCTTGTGGCCGGCGCCGAGGGCAGGAACACGCTCGGCGCGGCAGGCTTCGGCACACCGTAGCCATGGGACAGGCCAGGAGCAGCGGGTACGGCGGCGTCCCGCGCTGGATCTACGTTATTGCCGCGGCCGGCGGACTCTTCGTCCTGCTGCCGCTCGCCGCAATGGTGGCCAAGGTCAACTGGCCGCAGTTCATCCCCCTGGTCACCTCGGAATCGTCGTTGACCGCCCTCGGCCTGAGCCTGCGAACGTCCGCAGCCAGTACGGCCCTGTGCCTCGTGCTGGGTGTGCCGCTGGCGCTGGTTTTGGCCCGCGGGCGCTTCCCGGGGCAGGGCCTGCTCCGCTCCTTCGTCCTGCTCCCGCTGGTCCTCCCGCCAGTGGTGGGCGGCATCGCCCTCCTGTACACCTTCGGACGGCAGGGCCTGCTGGGCAGGACACTGGAAGTCGCCGGAGTCCAGATCGCATTCTCGACAACGGCGGTGGTCCTCGCCCAGACCTTTGTGGCCCTTCCGTTCCTCGTGGTCAGCCTCGAGGGTGCCCTGCGCACAGCCGGGAACCGCTACGAAGCAGTGGCCGCAACGCTGGGTGCCCGGCCCACCACCGTGCTGCGCCGCGTCACCATTCCGCTCGTGTTGCCGGGCCTCGCCTCCGGGGCGGTCCTGTCCTTTGCCCGCAGCCTCGGCGAGTTCGGCGCTACCCTCACGTTCGCCGGAAGCCTGCAGGGGGTGACCCGGACCCTGCCGCTGGAAATCTACCTGCAGCGCGAGACGGACGCCGATGCCGCCGTCGCCCTTTCCTTGGTGCTGGTGGCGGTTGCGGCGGCCGTGGTGGCACTTGCCTACCGCAGGCCGCGTTCCGGCGACAGTACCTCGGCAGGCAGGGAAAGCCCGACGGCGGCCCACGCCAGCGGCGGTGGTGTTACGTGACGTTTTCGGTCCAGGCAGCCGTGGCCGCCCGCGGCTTCGACGTGTCCCTCAGCTTGCTGCCGGGCGAAACCGTGGCCATCATGGGCCCGAACGGTGCGGGCAAATCCACCCTCCTGAACATCGTCGCCGGCCTGCTGCATCCGGACTCCGGCGAAGGCGAACTGGATGGAAAAACCCTGTTCAGCCTGGAAAGCGGGCGCGGCCAATGGACCGCCCCGCATCGCCGGGGCACCGCCCTGCTGGCCCAGGAACCGCTGCTTTTCCCGCACCTGAGCGTCCTGGAGAATGTGGCTTTCGGGCCGCGCAGCGCCGGTGTTCCTAGGCGCGACGCCAGGAAGTCCGCCCTGCGGTGGCTGGCCGAAGTCGAGGCTATCGAACTGCAGTCGCGCCGCCCAGCGCAGCTGTCCGGCGGCCAGGCCCAACGCGTTGCCGTGGCCCGGGCGCTCGCCACGGATCCCGGGCTCCTGCTCCTGGACGAACCCATGGCCGCGCTGGACATCCATGCCGCCCCCCTGCTTCGGCGCTTACTGAAGCGCGTATTGGCGGGGCGCCGCGCCATCATCATCACCCACGACGTCCTGGACGCCCTGATGCTGGCGGACCGGGTCATGATCCTCGAGAACGGCCGGATTGCTGAGCAAGGTCCCACCCGCGAGATCCTGCAGTCGCCCAGGAGCCGTTTCGCTGCCGGACTGGCCGGCCTGAACCTCGTATCCGGCACCCTGGCCGGTCATGGGCTACTGGCTGGCGACCTGGACATCTATGGCCAGCACGACGAACTGCCCGGGCAACTGCCTGCAGGCCAACCCGGGGTGGCGGTCTTTCCGCCGTCGGCCGTTTCCGTTTTCCTCACTGCGGCGCACGGGAGCCCGCGCAACTCCTTTGCCGTCACGGTGACCGACCTTGAGCCGTATGGCGATCGGATCAGGGTTCGGGCCGGTGACGGCGGGCGGTTAAGCGCCGACGTCACACCGGAAGCCGCGGCGGACCTGGGCCTCGTCCCCGGCCTGCACGTGTATTTCGTGGTCAAAGCCGCAGCGGTCACCATTTACCCGGCCTGAGATCATCCCCTGGGCTGAACCCGGGGACTACGGACTTGGCTATGCTGGTCAGCGCCGGTTCAGCCTTGTCGGCCGCAAATGGGGGAGTGCAGTTGAAGATACGAAGCAGAAAAATTACGACGGCGACCGCCGGGCTTTTGCTCGCGGCGGGACTGGCAGGGTGCAGCCTCTTTCCCTCACCCCCGCCGCCCGTTCCGGTGCCGGCCACCCCAATCTCGCTGCTTCCGGCTAACTGCCCGTTCCTGGGGCGGGAGGACATCCTGCCGGTCCGGATTCCCCAGGGCACGCCCAAGGAAGCCATCGGAGGCGTGCTGAATTCCTATGGGGCGTGGCTGAACGCGGGGTCAGAAGTATTGTCCACCTGGCAGGCGGGTGGCACGGTCCCGCGCGAATGCGTGGACAGCCTCGCGGCAGCAAACGCCGAGGCGTACGCCACCACCCTATTCACCAGTCACACCGACGTGGCGTGGCAGCAGTATTTCAGCACCGTCGGACGGATGAACGCCCAGACACTGCAGGGAGCATTGGCACTGGAACCCGGCGCAGCACGGCGCGGCACCTTCGAATTGTTGAAGGAGATCGATTCAAGCTCTACGGACAACGGCACCTTCCTGAAGTTCGACGCCGTCCTCAAGCCAGTTGCCGGCGGCCCTTCCGGCGGTAACTGGGAGGAATGGGACAAGCCCACCCGGTGGTATGTGGAACTCGTCCCGGCGGGGGAGTTCCTGGTCATCAATTACGTGGAGCAGACCCCCGCCGCCGGCTACCAATAACTCCCCTGCAAGCCATTGACTGGTTTTGTCATTTTGCGTGACACAGTTCACTGCGGCGAGTAATATCTCTTGTGGATCCGCCGCACACCATGGCCGGTCCATCCACTGAGCTGAGCCGATCGGCGCATGCAGACCCTCGGGCGGGTGGCTCCTTGGGGGAGTCACCCGCCCGGGATGTTTAAGCCCGGGTCCGCTACATGCCGGGCAGGTCAAGGAATTCGTAGACCTGGATGCTGGCCCCAGGCATCATGAGGTGTGGATGGCCGTCCAGGAGGGCCTGTGCGCCGTCCAGGTCTTCGGCCTGGATGATGCCATATCCGCCAATATGGCCTGTGCCATTGGGTGCCGAAGTTCCGGTGGCGGTGATCTCCCGGCCTTCCCCCAGAGGACTTCCCATGTCCACGATGCCGCTGCCGGCGCGGTCCGCCCATTCCGTCCAGGCCTTCATGCCTTCTTGGGCCGCTTCCGGTGTGCTCTGCGCCATCTGGGCCTGGGCCGACTGGGGTGCGAGGTAAAGAACAGCAAATTTCTTCATGGTCAAACCTCCGCTCCGGTGCGCCGGAGGACCCTGGCCCCCGGTCACAACCTCGATCCTAGGGTTGGTCCCCATTGCGGGGATACAGTGCAGGGGTAACCGTTTGTGGAACCTTGGGCGTCGGTTGCTCCCGTGGTTCGCTGTGGGCAAAAAACCGCGTCAGAGCGGCATCCCTCAAAGTTGAGCGTAGTAGACTCAACTTAGCTAAATGCAAGATCCCGGAAGGAGCTCTCTTTGGACGTCAAATTCACCACCAAGAGCCAGGAGGCTCTTTCGACGGCAGCCATGAACGCCTCAACTGCAGGAAATCCGCAGGTGGAACCCGCCCACCTGCTCAAGGCGCTGATGGATCAGCGGGAGGGCGTCGCCGTCGCCCTTCTGCGTGCCACCGGCGCTGACCCGGACGCCGTCAGCGTCCAGGCGAGCAGTGCCATCAAAGCGCTGCCGGCAACGTCCGGCGGGTCCACCCAGCAGGCGCAGCTGTCCCGCCCCGCCCTGCAGGCCATCCAGAACGCCAAGAACGAGGCCGATAGGCTCGGGGACACGTTCGTCTCCACCGAAGTCCTGTTGCTCGGGCTCTCAGCCGGAAGTGACGCCGTCGGGCGGTTAATGCGCGACGCCGGGGCCTCCCATGAGGCGCTGCTCGCCGCCCTGCCGGGTGTCCGCGGAGACCGAAAAGTGACCAGCCCGGACCCGGAGAACACCTTCCAGTCCTTGGAGAAGTACGGCACGGACCTTACGGCGATGGCGCGGTCCGGCAAGCTGGACCCGGTGATCGGCCGCGACACCGAGATCCGGCGCATCATCCAGGTCCTGAGCCGCCGTACCAAGAACAACCCCGTCATCATCGGCGAGCCCGGCGTGGGCAAGACCGCCGTCGTTGAAGGCCTGGCGCAGCGGATCGTGGCCGGTGACGTCCCCGAAAGCCTGCGCGGGAAGACCCTGATCGCCCTGGACCTCGCCTCCATGGTTGCGGGGGCCAAGTACCGCGGCGAATTCGAGGAGCGGCTCAAGGCTGTCCTTGAGGAGATCAAAAACTCCGAGGGGCAAATTGTCACGTTCATCGACGAGATCCACACAGTGGTGGGCGCCGGAGCCACGGGCGAGTCCTCGATGGATGCGGGCAACATGCTCAAGCCAATGCTGGCCCGGGGCGAACTGCGGCTGATCGGCGCCACCACGTTGGACGAGTACCGCGAGAACATCGAGAAGGACCCCGCGCTGGAGCGCCGGTTCCAGCAGGTGTACGTGGGCGAACCCAGCGTAGAGGACACCATTGGCATCCTCCGCGGCCTAAAGGAACGCTACGAGGCGCACCACAAGGTCACCATCGCAGACTCCGCCTTGGTCGCCGCCGCCACGTTGTCCAACCGCTACATCTCGGGCCGCCAACTGCCGGACAAGGCCATCGACCTGGTGGATGAAGCCGCCTCGCGGTTGCGAATGGAGATCGACTCCGCGCCGGAGGAGATTGACCAGCTGAGGCGTGCCGTGGACCGGCTCACCATGGAGGAACTGGCCCTCGAGAACGAGAAGGACGCCGCCTCGGTGGAGCGCCTGGCGGCCCTCCGCGCGGACAAAGCGGACAAGACTGAAGCGCTGGATGCCCTCAACGCCCGGTGGGAGGCCGAGAAGGCAGGCCTCAACCGGGTGGGGGACCTGAAGGCGAAGCTGGACGAGCTCCGCTCCACCGCGGACAAGGCACAGCGCGAAGGTGACCTGGAGACGGCATCGCGCGTGCTCTACGGCGAGATTCCGGCGCTGGAGCGCGAACTGAACGCCGCCGCAGCGGCTGAGGCCGAGGTCACGGACAAGCCGGCCCAAATGGTGGCCGAGCAGGTCACGGCGGACGACATCGCCGAAGTGATTTCCGCCTGGACCGGCATTCCCGCCGGCCGCATGCTACAGGGCGAGAGCCAGAAGCTGCTGCACATGGAGGAGGAACTCGGACGGCGGCTGATCGGCCAGTCCAAGGCTGTGGCCGCTGTTTCGGACGCCGTGCGACGTGCCCGGGCAGGGATCAGCGACCCCAACCGGCCCACTGGCTCGTTCCTTTTCCTGGGCCCCACCGGCGTGGGAAAGACCGAGCTCGCCAAGGCATTGGCTGACTTCCTGTTCGACGACGAACGGGCCATGGTGCGGATCGACATGTCCGAATACGGCGAGAAGCACTCGGTGGCCCGGCTGGTGGGCGCGCCTCCGGGCTACGTCGGTTACGAGGAAGGCGGCCAGCTCACCGAAGCCGTCCGCCGCCGGCCGTACTCCGTAATCCTGCTGGACGAGGTGGAGAAGGCCCACCCGGAAGTGTTCGACATCCTGCTGCAGGTACTCGACGACGGCCGCCTCACCGACGGTCAGGGCCGCACCGTGGACTTCCGCAACGCCATCCTGGTGCTGACCTCGAACCTGGGCAGCCAGTTCCTGGTGGACCAGACCCTGGACGCCCAGGCTAAGCGGACTGCCGTGATGGCCACGGTGCACGCCTCCTTCAAGCCGGAGTTCCTGAACCGGCTGGACGAAGTGGTGCTCTTCGACGCCCTGTCCGTGGAGGAGCTGGCCCGGATCGTGGAACTGCAGGTTGCCGAACTGGGCGGGCGGCTGCATGAGCGCCGGCTCACCCTTGAGGTGAGCGAGGGCGCCCGAGCATGGCTGGCCATGTCCGGCTTTGATCCCGCCTATGGCGCCAGGCCGCTGCGTCGGCTGGTGCAGCGGGAGATCGGCGACCGCCTGGCTAAGGCCATCCTGTCCGGCGACATCGCCGATGGCGACACCGTGCTGGTGGACACTGCGGCCGACGTCGATGAACTCACCATTGAGGGGCTGGAGGCTCTGTCCGGGTCCGACGGCGGCGCTCCCGCCGGCACAGGCCTGGTGGTCCGGCGGAAGGTGTAGGCCCGGCCGCGCTCCCCTTACCCAACTAAGTAGCAGCAGATGTCGTTTTGAGCCCTCATAACGACATCTGCTGCTACTTAGTTGGGATTTAACAGGGGAGCGCCCGCAGTCAGGGGAGCACGCTGGCAGTGATGACGTTCCCGCCGGGCGATGTGACGTAGCAGTCCACCCGGCGGTCGCCGCCGGATTCCCAGCTGGTGGTGCTGGGATAGGCCCGCTGGAAATTCAGCGTGAAGTCATTGGCTGCTGGAGCAAGCTTGGCGGCCTGGCATGCCTCCAGCGCCTTGGCCTTGAGGGTTTCGGCGCCCGGATAGGAGTCACCGGACGGATAGCGGTAGATGGCCACGAGCTGTGCCGAGTGGCCGGTGTCGCAAGCCACCACGCTCGACTTCAGTGCCTCGGGATCGAAATCCTTGAAGCAGTCACCGAGCTGGAAGTCCGCCGGTGGCACGCCGTCCCGAGGCAGCGGGAGTGGGCTCGCTGGCGCTGTAGGCGAAATTTCCATGACTCCTGCAGCGTTTGAGCCCGAATCTCCGCTGTTCCGTGCGTTCTCGCTGAGCCACAGCGCCAACCAGATCAGGGATCCCACCACACCGACGAGGACCAGGACAAAAACGGTCTTCAGGACGATCGGCCCGATCCGCCGCGGCTGGCGGGAAGGGGGCGCCGGCGGCATGTCCGGGAGTGGAATGTTGGGCGGCACCGGGGGAGGCACTTGTGGCAGGCCGGCAGTGGGCGGCACTACGGGTTTGGGCGGGCGCGCCGTTCGGCTGGCAGCGAAATCCGCGCCTTCGCCCGCAGGTCCTGTGGCGCCGTCCTTTTGGTTCACTGAAGTGCACCCTCCTGCGTTGCCTTGGTTGATAACCCCGGTCTGTGGCCGGTGTTCAGCAGTTGATGAAGCGACTCTATCGAACAAAAAACCCGGGAACCCTGTTGTTCGGCGCGATCGGCGTCCCCGACATGCCGTCCGGGGGCGGCTGCTGGCAAGCATGGGCTGCCGAAAGCATGTAATCTAGGTGTACGACAAATTGACCAAACATTCCGGGGCCTCACCGATAGCCAAGGTGACCACCTCCGGTCCAAGTACAAAAGGGGGTCACGCCATGGGGCGCGGCCGTCAAAAGGCAAAAGCTACCAAGCAGGCTCGGGATATTAAGTACTACTCCCCGAACACTGACTATTCGGCACTTCAGCGTGAGCTGACGGGTCCGGGCAGTCGTGCCACGAGCCATTTCGCGAATGAACCGGTTGAACCGGATTATTCGGCTTATGTGGATAAGTACGCGGACGATTTGGAAGAAGACGACGACGACGTAGACAGCCGTCGGATCGGCTAGTTGTCACAGGCCGGCGTAGCCGCAAGGCGCCCGGATCCCGCGACGCCGCAGTACGATCGGATGCCGCATCCTATCCGTCAGTACAGCGCTTCTTGAGCAGCACCCAGGATCCGGACGGACCCCGTGGTGTCTCGTGATTTACAGAGTTAACCTCAGCCATTCTGTGCTGACCTCATTTATTGGGCCCGTTGCCTGAACCGGATGCCGGTGCAGGCAACGGGCTTTTTGGTGTTGACTGGTGGTGTCGACCCAGGGGGACCTACCCCACCGCTGTCACCGCGAAAGGACCTCCATGTCCGAAAACTCCAGTTCACCTACGTACCGGCATGGTGAGCCCTGCTGGGCGGATATCCAGACCCGCGATGTTGCCGCGGCCAAAGACTTCTATGCCGCGGTTTTCGGCTGGCGTTTCGAGGATCTGCCCACGCCCGATGGCCGGAGCTATGCCAAAGCCTTCCTGGGCGAGGATCTTGTGGCCACGATCGCCCCGCAGAACCCGCATCAGGAGTCCCTGGGCACCAGCGCGCAGTGGAACATCTACCTGGCGGCAGACGACGCCAAGGCAATAGCGGAAGAAGCGACACACCTGGGTGGCGCAGTCCAGTTTGGTCCTGAGCAGGTGGCTGACACCGGGGTGATGGTCTTCGTTGATCCGCCTGGTGGCGGCACCACGGGCGTCTGGCAGCCAGGGACGCATACTGGCGCCGAACGCTACAACGAACCCGGTGCGCTCTCGTGGGCGGAACTGCTCACGCCCGAGCCGCAGGCCGCCGTCGGATTTTTCCAGCAGCTCTTCGGCCACGAGGTCACCGAGTATCCCCAGGACGACGGCGGCACGTACACCACGCTCATGGTGGGCGGTGCGGAGGTGGCCGGGATAGCCGCGGCTGAGGATGAGGCCGGCTGGCAGATCTACTTCGGTGCCACCGACGTCGCCGAAACGGTACGAAAGGCAGTGGCGGCCGGGGCCGACGTACTGATCGAACCCGACGTCTCAGACCCCGACGCCCCCGGGGCCACGGCCACCCTCAAGGATCCGCAGGGCGGCGTTTTTAGCCTGCTGGAGGTTTAACGCACCGAGTGCTCCACACCGGCCCGAGCCTGGAGGCTAGGGACCGGTGGGAGCACTCGATGAGGGGCTTAGGCGTAGGCGTTGACCAGGCGGACAGCGCCGCCGTCCACGCCCTTGGCGCCCTGGACGTAGTCCGGGCCGGACTTGAGGATGGAGTCCGAGTCGGCCGTGACGGTGCCCATGATCCAGGACGGCAGGCCGCGGTCGTTAAGGCGGGCCACGGCGGCGTCGGCAGCCTCGGCGGACACGATGGCCACCATGCCCACACCGAGGTTCAGGGTGCGCTCCAGGTCAGCCAGCGGAACGTTGCCCAGCTCGGAAACCAGCTTGAAGATGGCGGGCAGTTCCCAGGTGGCGCGGTCCACGGTGGCTACGAGCCCCTGCGGAAGCACGCGGGCCAGGTTGGCGGCGAGGCCTCCGCCGGTGACGTGGCTGAAACCGTGTACGGCATGTGCGCTGTTCACGGGGAACGCGCGGGCGAGGTCCAGGCAGTCGGCGGCGTAGACGCGGGTGGGCTCCAGCAGTTCCTCACCCAGGGTGCGGCCAAGTTCTGAGACTTGGCGGTCCAGTGCCCAACCGGCGTGGTTGATGACGCGGCGGACCAGCGAGTAGCCGTTGGAGTGCAGGCCGGAGGAGGCCATGCCGATCACCACGTCGCCGGCGCGGACGCGGTCCGGGCCCAGCAGTTCAGAGGCTTCGACAACACCGGTGGCTGCACCGGCGACATCGTATTCGTGTTCGCCCAGCAGGCCGGGGTGCTCGGCGGTCTCGCCGCCCACCAGGGCGGTGCCGGCCACGGAGCAAGCTGCGGCGATGCCGCGGACGATGTCGGCGATGCGTTCGGGAACAACCTTGCCGCAGGCGATGTAGTCGGTCATGTAGAGCGGCTCTGCACCGACCACCACGATGTCGTCCACCACCATGCCCACCAAGTCAAAGCCGATGGTGTCGTGGATGTCCATGGCCTGCGCGATGGCAACCTTGGTACCTACGCCGTCGGTGGACGTGGCCAGCAGTGGGCGCTTGTAGGTCAGCAGCCTGGAGACGTCGTACAGCCCGGCGAAGCCGCCGACACCGCCGATCACGGAGGAGTTGTGGGTGGCCTTCACGGCACCCTTCATCAGCTCGACGGCGCGGTCGCCGGCTTCGACGTCAACACCGGCGGAGGCATAGGTGATGCCCGCGGCGCTGTCTGAAGCGTTGGCGGCGGCGGGGGTTGCGGAAGTCATACGGACTCTTTCTTGTCAGCGCCGATGGTGGTGGCGTGTACGTCTGGCACAAGGTCGGCTTCGGTCAGCAGGTTTTCGAACTCGGCGTCCGGCCCAGGGTCGCAGCCCGTGGCGCCGGCTTTCCCGGCCGGATCCTCGGCGTCGTCGACGGAGGAAACAGTCAGGGCGGCAGTGGCGCCCGGGAGGGCAGAGGGCGACGGCGTGAGGCCGCCGAGGTCGGTACGCTCCAGCAGGTTCTTGCCCAGCTTGTCCGAGCCCGGGAGCTCGATGGGGTACTTGCCCGTGAAGCAGGCCGTGCACAGGCGTCCGCGTGGCTGGCGGGTGGCGTTGATCATGCCGTCTTCGGAGATATACGCGAGGGAGTCGGCCCCGATAGCCTGGGTGATTTCCTCGATCGTGGCGCCGTTGGCGATCAGCTCCGCCCGTGAGGCGAAGTCGATGCCGTAGAAGCAGGGCCATTTCACGGGCGGGGAGGAGATCTTGATGTGGACGCTCGCGGCGCCCGCTTCCCGGAGCATCCGCACGATGGCCCGCTGGGTGTTGCCGCGCACGATGGAGTCGTCCACCACCACAACGCGCTTGCCGCGGATGACGGATTCCAGGGCGTTGAGCTTGAGCCGGATTCCGAGCTGGCGCAGTGTCTGCGAGGGCTGGATGAACGTGCGTCCCACGTAGGAGTTCTTGACGAAGCCGTGCGCGAACGGGATGCCGGATTCTTCGGCATAGCCCACGGCCGCGGGTGTTCCCGATTCCGGCACGGGGATGACGATGTCCGCTTCCTGGGTGTTCTCGCGAGCCAGCTGACGGCCCATTTCAACGCGGGACTCGTAGACGGAGCGGCCGGCGATTGCGGCGTCCGGACGGGCGAGGTAGACGTATTCGAAAACGCAGCCGGCCGGCGTGGCCTCGGCGAAGCGCTGTGAGCGGACGCCGTCCTCATCGATGGCGATGAACTCGCCGGGCTCGATCTCGCGGATGAAGCTTGCACCCACGGTGGCGAGGGCGGACTGCTCGGAGGCGACAACCCAGCCGCGTTCCAGGCGGCCCAGGACCAGGGGACGGATGCCGTAGGTGTCGCGTGCGGCGTAAAGGGTGCCTTCGTCCATGAACACGAAGCAGAAGCCGCCCTTGATCTTGGGCAGGAGCTCGATGGCGGTCTGTTCGAGGGTCTTGCCCTCTTCGCCTTCCAGCAGCGCCGTAACCAGCGCGGTATCGGAGGTGTTGCCCTGCTTCATTTCGCCGCTGAGCTGGCCGCCGTTGCGTTCCAGGATCATGGTGTTGAGTTCGGCGGTGTTGGTCAGGTTGCCGTTGTGCGCCAGCGCCACGGTGCCGGTGCTGGTAGCCCCGAGGGTGGGCTGGGCGTTGGCCCAGTGGCTGGCTCCGGTGGTGGAGTAGCGACAGTGTCCCACTGCCAGGTGCCCGGTCAGGGTGTTCAGCGTGGTTTCGTCGAAGACCTGGGAAACGAGCCCCATGTCCTTATAGACGTTGATCCGCTTGCCGTCGCTGGTAGCAATACCAGCCGACTCCTGACCGCGGTGCTGCAGTGCATACAGCCCGTAATAGGTGAGTTTTGCTACTTCTTCACCTGGTGCCCAGACCCCGAAGACGCCACAAGCGTCCTGAGGGCCTTTTTCGCCAGGGAGAAGATCATGAGAAAGTTTTCCATCGCCGCGTGCCACTGGTCGATTATCTCACGACATGGGGTAAGACTTTTCCGCGGCGGCGTTTGTGACTGGCGGCGCGGTTGTGCTTGTGCTTGTGCTGCACTGGCGACTACGGCGCTGCGCCGTCGTCGGGTTCCGAGTCGGGGACGGCTTCTACGATGGCGCGCTGCTGGCGTTTGACGCTCCGCCGGTCCAGCAGAAGGGCCGTGACAGCGCCTAGGATCGCCCCGCCGGCGCCGAACATGACCAGGAAGAACCCAAAAACAGACCCACGGTCAAAGCTCTCGTCGCCGGGGAGCCCGTAGGCGATCACGGCAGCCACCACGACGCCGACGAGGCCACCGAGGATGAGGAAGGGCACATATTTAGGTGCCCGGCGGACGGTGATTTCGCGCCGTTCAGCGGGGGTTTCTTCAAAAGCCATGCCATCAAGCCTACTGCGGGCCGGAAGGGGGGAGTTCACGACCGGAATGCGTGACTTTTGGCCCGCACCGGCGCGCCGGCCTCCGCCGTTCCAGCGCGCCGGGTTCCCAGCCCTGCCAAAAGTGACGCAATTGCGTCGGAGGCTCCCGGCCAGCGGAGGTCAGCTGCCGCGGTAGGTGGAATACGCGAACGGGCTCAGCAGCAGCGGCACGTGGTAGTGCTCCGCGCCGGTCACCTCGAAGACGAGGTCCACTTCGGGGAAGAACGTGGCCGTGCCGAGGGCGGCATAGTACTCACCGGTGCCGAAGTTGAGCCGGTAGCGCCCGGGTGCCAGTTGCTCAGGACCGAGGTCTTTGGCGCGGCCGTCCGCATCCGTTGCGGAGGCGGCGAGCTGGTGCCAAGTGCCGCCGTCGTGCTGTGAAAGGACGACGGCGACCCCCGCCGCCGGACGTCCGGCACCGGTGTCCAGGACATGGGTGGTGACATGGGAAACGCTCATTCGCTGATCACTCCTTCAAGGCGCAGCAGCGCGATTTCGCGCAGTTGCTGGGCGACTATGGCATCTTCCTCGGCCGGCGAATTGCTGAGCCGGGTGTTAAGTGCGGCCAGGATTTCGGGGGCAGTCCGTCCGGCGGCGCGGATCAGGAAGACCCTGCCGAACTTTTCCTCATAGGCGCGGTTTCCGGCAGCCAGCGCCGCGGCGGTCCCGTTGTCCGAAGGGTCCACGCCGGACTGCTCCGAGCGGGACATGGATGCCTCGGCTGTGCTGGCCGTTGGCCGTTCGCCGATGCGGGGGTGGTGTGCCATTGCGGCTTCAACCTCGGCAGCGGTGAAGGGTGCAGCGGCGTGGGCGGCAAAGTCCAGGAGTGTTGCCCTGGAGCTGAAAGGGCGTGCCGCGGTGATGGCCTCAATCCAGCGCTGGACGTCGATGCAGGGTTTCAGGGCGTCGGCGGCCACAGCCGTGTCCGCGCTGTTGAATTCGGCAAGCTTCATGCTGGCTGGTTCCTCATTGCAAATGCTGGCATCCATGGTGACGGCTATGCGGAGGACCGGCTTTCCGGCGGCTTTCAAAACGAAGCTTCCGCATCATGGAACTGTTATTTCAGCATACGTAATATTGAAGTCGACGGTGTGCGTGGTGTCAAGAGAGGCTTGGCCTGCAGGAATACGGGCTCACGCCGCCGGAGCCCTTGGAGAGCTAAATGAATCCGAACCGGGACGTCTTCAGTCCTGGGATGTCCTGGTGAGAACCCACGTATTGGTGCCGTCCTGCCGTTCGAACGTCACAGTGGTGACCAGCGCCTGGATGAGGGCCAGCCCGCGCCCGGATTCGGAGTCGTCGTCGGGCGTTCCCGGCTCCATCGGGCCGAAAGGCGGCTTCGCATAAAAGGCACTGACCCTGGCGCGGAGGAGCGCGGGCTGGACACTGATGTCCACACCCAGTTCCACGGGCTTTTCCGCGTTGGCCGGCTCAGCGTGCTGGACGATATTGGACGCCGATTCGATGACGGCAGTGGTAAACGTCATCTGGTCCACGGCCTGGACCAAAGGGGCGTCCTCCCAGAGGCCGTCCAGCTCGTTGTGGACGGACTCGATGGCCTCGGCATCAGCCAACCCACGGAAGCTCCGGTGGGCCAAGACCTCAGTCATTGCTGAACGCCTCTTCGGCGGAAGCGTAGGAGGTCAGGACGCGGTCCATGCTGGTCAGTTCCAGCACCATCTTCACCTGCGGCTGCACGGCTGCGATCCGAAGGTCGCCGCCCGCCTGCCGGGCCGCCTTGAGGCAGCCGATCAGGGCGCCGAGGCCGGAGGAGTCCATAAATGCCGTATTCTCCAGGTTCACCACGATCCGGGAGGAACCGCCGGCGATCACATCGGTGACGAATTCCCGGAGCTTGGGGGCGGACACCATATTCAGCCGTCCGTCTGCCTTGACCTCCGCGTACGAATCCTTGACCTCGTAACTAAACTCCATTGGGTTTCCTCTCTCCAGCCTCTAGGTCAACAGCGGGTTGGTACCCCTGATACAAAACGGCGCGAACCAGGACGCTCATGACCGCCAGGTCAAAAATAACCCAGGCCACGTTCACCAACGTGCCAAGCGGCTCGGCCAATCCGCTGGCGAGCCGGATAATTCCCACGATGGCGGCAACCGCCAGGAGCGCGGACACAATGATTTGCGGTCGGATCAGGCTCCAGCCGGGCCCTCCGGCCTGCCGCGCCTTGGGGGTGACGGCGAATCCCAGGGGGCGGCCGAACCAGACGTTCCGGGCCGCCGTCGAACACGCCTTGATCCAGGTGGGGAACAGCGCGAGGCTGTACTGCTGTCCACGCCAGGTGGGGATTCCGCGGCCGGCCACAGCGAACAGCAACTGGTTGGCGATCATGAAGGGAATGAACCGGACGAAAAAGTCCCAGCTCAGGCTGGTGACCGGCAGGATGCCCAGCAGCAGGTAGATGATGGGGGCGGCGAAGTAGATGACCGCAGCATATCCGCTGAGGTAGGTCCACATGGTGGCAAAATACATCAGCCGCTGGCCGATCTTCAGACCCTTCTGGACCAGGGGGTTTTCACGGAGCAGGACCTGGATGGTCCCCTGTGCCCACCTGAGGCGCTGGGTGAGCATGGTCTTCAGGTCCTCGGGCGCCAGGCCGTAGGCCAGGATTTCGTGGTGGTAGACGCTCTCCCAGCCCATGGCGTGCATGCGCATGGCTGTGGCCATATCCTCGGTCACGGAGATGGTGGCCAGGGGCATGACCGGTTGCGCTTCGTCGTTCCGTTCCACGTTCAGGGCGTCCAGGACGGCCTGAACGGATTCCAGTGCGCCCAAGGGAGACCAGTCCCGGGCCGACATGCGCTGGACGGCGTCATCGGCCACTACCGGAACCCCGGCGTCGCCCACGTGTGCCAGCTCCATGGCGGCAATCTCTTCGAGGTCAGCCTGGAGGGCGGAGACGTCCGCCTGGACCAGTGTCTGCACGGCCGCGTCGACGCGGCGGCGCACGCGGTACGTGATCTCACTCAGCGGGTCACCCGCTTCCAGCTGCTCCTGCGCTTGCCGGGTGGCGGCCGCGACCTCGTCCAGCACGTCGGCCACCAGGGGAGTGCCGACGTCGGCCGATTTCCGGGCCTTGCTGATGGCGGAGCGCGATGCCGCGAGCGCGCGCCGGATACTCTTCTCGGTTTCCTTGACGTAGCCCACCAGGCCCAGCTGCATCAGCGCCTCGCGGCGCAGGATGGCGTTGGAGCCGCAGAAGAAGGCCGCGTTCCAACCGTCCTTTCCCTGCTGGATGGGGCCGTAGAACAGCGGGGCCTGGCTGCCCAGGGGATCATCCGCGGGAACATTGCTGAAGTACTGCGGGGTCTGGACGAGGGCCACCCGGCGGTTATTGAAGTAGCCGAGGGTTTTCTCCAGGATGTCCGGCTCGGGGATCTGGTCGGCGTCCAGGATGAGCAGGAATTCGCCGTGCGTGACCATCAGGGCGTTGTTCAGGTTGCCAGCCTTGGCGTGGCGCGGAACATTGGCTGTCCAGTCCTCGCTGCGCGTCACGTAGCCCAGGCCATGCTCTTCGGCGAGGGCCTTGAGCCCGGGCCGGGCTCCGTCGTCAAGGATCCATGTGCTGTGCGGGTGCCGGATCCGCTGGGCCGCCAGGGCGGTAGTCATGACCATGTCCAGGTCTTCGTTGTACGTGGTGATGAAGACGTCAACTGTGGCATCGCTGGGCGGCACCGGGGCCCCTTTGCGGATCTTCAGTTTCCACACGGTCATGCCGAACAGCATCACGTCGATCAGGCTGAACGTCTCCGCCGCCACCAGCGGGACTGCGATCCACCAGGCGTCCCAGTTCAGCGACGCTACCCAGCGCCAGGCCACATAGTTCAGGCCGAAGATGACGGTCAGGACCACCATCAGGCGCGTCCAGAATCGGCTCACGCCGCGGAGTCTTCCAGCAGGCGCCTCACCACCACCACCGTGACGTCGTCCTCGGCGGACTCCGCGGGGACGAGGGCGAGGATGGCGTCGCTGGCGGACTGGGCGGAGTCCTGCCCATGCGCCGCGGCCAGCACCGCCCCGGTGAAGGCCTCCACGGAGTCAAAAACGTCCAGGACCCCGTCGCTCACCACCACCAGTGAGTCTCCGGGAGCCAGGTCCAGGGAGAACTGCGGCCAGGCGCTGCCGGCCCATGCACCCACGGGCGGACCTCCGGAGGGAAGCCGGTGGACACCACCGCCTGCCGTGACGTGCAGCGCGAGCCCATGACCGGCGTCGACATAGCTGACATTGCCCGACGCCGTGTCAAGGCGTGCGTGGAACAGGGTGACGAACGAGTTGGACGAATCAAGGTCCGTGGCGATGGCCTGGCTGGCCGATGCGAAGGCTCCGTCCAGGTCCTGTCGGTGGCCCATGGACCGCATCACCGCGCGGACCGTGGCGGCGATGAGCGCTGCGCCCATGCCCTTGCCCATGGCATCGGCGAAGGTCAGGTGGAGCCCGTCCGGGGTCCGGTACCAGTCGTAGAAGTCGCCCCCCACGCTGCGGGACGGGCGGAAGACGCCAGCGAGGTCGTAGCCCTGCACCACGACGTCCTCCTTGGGCAGGAGGCTCTGCTGGACCTCCGTGGCGCGCTCAAGCTCGCTGCGGGCGGCTGTGTCCGCGCTGGGGGACAGGCGGCGCCGGAACAGCGCGTTGATCCGGGACTGGAGTTCGCGGGGACTGAAGGGCTTGCTGATGTAGTCATCGGCGCCGTTGTCCAGCCCCGTGAGTTTGTCCAGTTCGTCGGCCCGGGCGGTGAGCATCACGATGAAGGCGTCAGAGAATTCGCGCAGGAGCTTGCAGACCTCAAGGCCGTCCAGATCTGGGAGGTTCAAGTCCAGGGTGACCAGGTCCGGTTTGACGTTCCTGACCAGTTCCACGCCCGGCAGGCCGGACTCGGCTTCAGAGACCTCGAAGCCCTGCTTAGTCAGGATCCGAACGAGCAGCCCACGGATGTCCGGATCGTCCTCTATTACAACGGCGCGGCGAATATCGGGCGTGGAAGGCATAGCTCTACTTCTACCGTATTAAGGCGAGTCAGGCATTGTCACGTGCCTCACTCCCAAGTTAATCCGTGCAAGTTTCCGTCAGACCCGTCGCACGACGTCCTGCTCGGCTGATCTTGAGCAAATCTTGGCATTGGCTTAGGCAGACGTTGAGGAATGCCCGGGACACTCAAAACAGGCAGTAGCTTCCGCCGGACGCTTCCCGGATCCGGCCCGGAAGTTGGACGGCTTGCGGAAAGCGGGGAAGCCACATGGGAAATATCAGCATCGGGGACGAACCAGTGGACCGTCCGTCACGGACCCGGGGACTCCTGAGCGCGGGGATGGACAAGAGCCGGGCATTGTTGCGCCTGTACTTCCACTCGCTCAAGGTCCGGGCCGCGGCCAACGCGCTGGCAGAGGCTCTAGCGGACTCCAAGGAGTCCTCCAGCTGGCCCGGAGATCGCCTGCCGGTGGGCGCCGAACTCTCCGAGAGGGTCGAAAAGCTCACCCACCGCCTCAGCCTGGAAACCAAGGCACACGGCCGTCTGGCAGCGCTTTTCCACGCCGCCGGCAGCGGCGCATTGCGGCCCGCATAGCTGAACCCGGGGCAACGCCCTTCCCGGCCCAACGGCAGCCGTTCCCTCCTGGCTCTTTCCGTGCCACACTTGAGGTCAATCGAGTGGCTGGGGCTAACCAGGGTCAGGAGATTGCCGTGAGCTGGATGACAGGCTGGGCGTACCTCATCGGATTCCTCATCACCACGGACGCGCTTCTCCTGGCGCTGTGGCTCATGGATAGGGACTGGCCCAAGCACTGGCGTAAGAAGCACTGACCAGTACAGTTGAGTCCGGTCAGCGCAGGTCCAGGCGCATCACCACGCGCGGGAATCCGTTGAGCACTGACTCCGTATCGGCCACCTTGGTAAACCCAGCCCGTTCAAACAGCTTGCGGGTGCCCACATAGGCCATGGTCAGGTCCACTTTGCTGCCGCGGTTGTCCACTGGATACCCCTCGATGGCGGGTGCCCCGTAGCTGCGGGCAAAGTCAACGGCCCCCTTCAGGAGGTGGTGTGAGATGCCCCCACCCCGGTGCCCGGGCCGGACCCGTATGCACCACACGGACCACACTTCAAGGTCGTCTACGTGCGGGATCCGGCGGTTTCGGGCGAAGCTGGTATCCGAGCGTGGGTGGACAGCCGCCCAGCCTACGACGTCGTCGCCGTCGTAGGCCAACACTCCGGGCGGCGGATCCTGCCGCACCAGTTTCTTCACGAGGTCGCCGCGCTCGGTGCCGTGAAGCTCAAGGTTCTGCTTCGACGGAATGCGGTAGCTCAGGCACCAGCACACGTTGGCGTCCGGCCGCTTGGGGCCAACCACCGCTTTGACGTCCTCGAACTTCGTTGCCGGGCGCACCTCGATCGCCATGGCGCCATTTTCCTCGATCCCGCGGGCAATTGGAATGTTTCCCCCTGGCAGCACCCGCGCATCTGGGAGGACTGTTACGGCGCTGTTGGCGGACGCCGGCCGTCTTGGTTGCCTGGGCCTCCTTTCAGCCGCAGCCCGGCCTCCTCCACGAGTTCAGTCAACCAAGGGCGATGACCCTGGTGGAAAACCATTCCTTCAGGAAGTCCTTGGACGGATGGTTCGGAATTGATGATGTCGATGGTGATGCGGCCGCCGCCTATGGGGGCGTTGGTGATGTGCAAGTCGCCGTAGGAATCCGGGAGTGCAGGGTCCAGCCAGAATCCGCCACGCGAAACATGGGTGTCGTACCGCATCAGGCTCGTCACGAGCTGGATGGGTGTTGTCGCTGCCCACGCTTGAGGCGAGCACGCCGTGGGATAAGGTACGGGTTCAGCGAACTGCTCGCGGCTGAAGCCGCAGAACAGTTCCGGCAACCGCCCGCCTGAATATTCGGCCGCCTCCAGCAGGGCAGTGGAAATCCGCTGGGCCTCTGCCACGAAGCCGTACCGCATGAGTCCGGCCACAATGACCGCGTTGTCATGAGGCCAGACTGAGCCATTGTGGTAGCTCGCAGGATTGTAGGCACCCATATCGCTGGCCAGAGTGCGCACGCCCCAGCCGCTGAACATTTCCGGGGACAGCAACCGTTCGGCCACAAGCGGCGCTTTGTCCTCGTCTATGAGGCCGACCCAGAGGCAATGCCCCATATTGGACGCACACGCATCGACAGGTCTCTTCTTGCCGTCCAGGGCGATAGCGTAGTAGCCGCGTTCTGGCAGCCAGAACTGTTCGTTGAACCGCTTCTTCAGCCGGGCGGCGTCATCGGCCAGACGGGTTGCCAAAGCCTCGTCGCCGGCGTCGAATGCTATCCAGGAACGCGCCATATAGGCGTCGTAGACATAAGCCTGCACCTCGCACAGCGCAATGGGTGGCTCCGCCATTCGGCCGTCTGCGAAGTTGATTCCGTCCCAGGAGTCCTTCCAGCCCTGGTTGAGGAGGCCTTGGGGATTGAGCCGCTCATATTCAACGAATCCGTCGCCATCCTTGTCGCCATAGTTGCGGATCCAGTCCAGTGCCCGGTCCGCATGGGGCAGCAGCGCGGCGATGGTGTCCCGGGCGAAACCCCAGCGGCTCACGGTTCCAAGTATCGTCACAAACAGCGGGGTGGCATCGACGCTGCCGTAGTAGATGTGCTTTCCGCCGAGTGAAAGGCCGCTGGAGACATCGAGCCTGACCTCGTGCAGGATCTTTCCCGGTTCCTCCTCGCTGATCGGATCCACCACTTTTCCCTGGCGGTCGGCCAGGGTTTGCAAGGTGCCCAGGGCAAGTGAGGGGTCCACTGGCATGGACATCTCCGATGCCCACAGGGAATCCCGGCCAAACAGCGTCATGAACCAGGGAGCGCCGGCGGCCACCACCACCCGCTCAGGATGGTTCGGATCCTCGATCCGGAGCGCGCCCAAATCGTCATAGCTCCGGCGCAGGGTCCGTTCTATGGACTGGTTGCCCATGTGCAGTTTTGGAATTTTCGCCACCCATTCCTGCCTGCGGCGGTCGCGCGGGGATAACCCGTCACCGTCAGGGTGAATGAACGACGGCGGCGCTGGGTTGGCTGGGTCAGCGCCGGTAGGAACGGCGGTAAGGACAGTGCTCCACTGGCCGTGCGGCTCGATGGTCAGGCTGTATGTCAACGCGTCCATAGTTACATCAGCACCGGGGGCCTGGACGCGGAGGCCCTTTCGGATGCCCTGCCAGCTAGCACTGATGCTCAGCGAGTCACCGTCAACTTCCCGGATCTCCTCCCAACGCCGCTGGATGCGGGCTTCCTTGACCTCGAAAAGATCCGCAAAGTCCGCTTCGGCGCGTACGGCCAGAACACATTGGACAGGTTCGATTCCATGATTGCGGACAGTGATGTGTTCCTGGATGCCGGCACCCACCTCCCGGAGGCGCTCCACGATCACCGGACTGTCCGCATACCCGTCCCGGCGGGTTGCCCGGCCCGCGAACAGGGCCCTGTACGGCTCCTTCGTCTCGGCAGCCAGGGGTTCGAGCGACAGGCCATCGAGAGTGATGCTCCAGCGGGACACAATGCGCGTGTCCTGGAAGAAGACGCCGTGTGGAAATTCGGGGTGGATGTCCCCGTTGGGCGAGGAGATGCAGAAGGATGTGCCTTCCACCAAGGTGATCGTCCCTGCCCCCACGGGTCCCGCTGCAGTGTCAGCGTTCCAACCAGCCATGCCGGCCCCTTTGTTGTATCACCGCCGGCTTGCGGGACGATCAAGCCAACCGCTGCCGGGCGCCGCTTTGTCGTAACGACGCTACTCCAGCCTGCGCGAGGATTCCAGAGCAGGGGAGTACTTAGGCAGCACCCGCTGACGGGACCATCAGGTCGTAGTCATCCTCGATATGGAACATCCGACGGTGACCGATTTTGTCTATGACCCAGATGGTCCTGCCATCCTCGGTTCGATCGTCTACGAAACCCCGGTGACACTCGACGCCGTTCCGGTTGAGATTAACGACGTCTCCGCGCTGGAGGGCTGTCCACGTAGCTGCACGACGGCTTTGTCGCATAACTTTCTGCCTTTCGAATTCATGTGGTGCGAGGTTGCTGGTGGGTGTAGTCGGGGTAGGCCTGCTGCCGGCCCTGGCAGCACTTCCGAGGGTAATCGCCCTCCAGTCTATCGTCGATTGTTGACAATTGCTAGGCGTTGGGTGATTCAGGATGTTCATTCCCCCGCCGAATCCGACCAAAAAGGAAGGCCAGATCCAATGGATCTGGCCTTCCTTTTTGCGAGTTGTCCCGCATCGGTTCTTATGCGGTGATCTCCGTCTTGTCCCGATTGGCGGTGAGATCCTCGACAGCCTTTTGCATGTGGCGTTCGATGGCTTTGTGGAGTTCTTCCCGGTCGCCGGCCTCCAGAAGGTCCAAGAGGTTCTGGTGCTCCTGCACCAAGGCGTCAATTCGGGGGTACGCAACGGCCAGATTGAGGATACACATCCTCGATTCCGCAGCCAGGGTGTTGTAGATCCGGATCAAACGCGTGTTGCCCGCCCCGGCCACGAAAGTAGTGTGGAACTGCATATCCAGCCTGGCAATTGCTTGCCAGTCCGACACGGCAACCTGCTTCGCCATGTCTCTAATGATGGCCTTCAATGCCTGGCAGGTGTCCTTAACCTGTTCCTGCCCTGCATCCAGCAGTGCGTCTGCCGCAGTTGATTCCACAGCCTTGCGGACCGTGTAGATCTCCCTGACGTCGTCGTCTGAAAGTTCCAGGACGAACACCCCGCGGTTGCGATGGCTGACCAGGATGCCCTCTTGGGACAACCGCTGCAACGCCTCACGGACAGGGCCCCTTGACGTGCGTAGCTGCCCTGCCAAGACCGATTCATTGATCTGCTCGCCAGGGCGGAAGATCCCCTGGACAATCTGTTCCCGCAGCTGATCCGCGATCAGCTGCGCCGTGGGTCTTCCCTCCAGTACAAACAATCCTTCCGGTGCCGCCATTGCTCTTCCCTCACTTCACTCTTTGCCGATTGCTTTTCTTAGACAGTATTGGATTTCGTTACCCTTGACGCCCACATCGGGGACGAGGCCATGTGGGAGTCACCTTTCCTGGGATGGCCGCGTTGAACGCTCTTGTACCGTTGGGGGCGCGCGAAGTTGAGGCTGTCGAAGGTGCGCTTGCCGAGGGCTTCGTTGGCGGCGATTTCGCCGTAGCC
>NZ_JBBCBT010000008.1:0-212508 GCF_037203985.1 Pseudarthrobacter sp. CCNWLW217 | reverse complement strand
GTCCAACTCTTCCGCCCCGGACTCTCCATCGCCGAACTCACCCAACCAGGCCAACCCGCCCAACGCATCTCCCTGCCACGCCGCAGCCTCCGCGACTGCCTCGCCGAAGAACTCCGCCGCCTCGACCCCGACGAGGTCTTCGGAGAAGTGATTACTATTGGACTGCCACGTACAAATCTAAGGAGCGTCCGACCCAGTGAGCGTTGAGCCAAGAGTAAGCATTCATCCTGATTCGTCCGTCCTGATGGCTGCCATCGCAGCCCGCCTGATCACCAAACTCGTTGATGTACAGGACAAACACGGTGAAGCCACCGTGGTCCTGACTGGCGGCACGGTGGGCATCGGTACCTTGAAGGCTGTTGCTGACTCCCCGGCTGCGCCCGCGGTCGACTGGTCGAGGGTGAACTTCTGGTGGGGTGACGAGCGGTTTGTTGCCGCTAACGACGCCGACCGGAACACCAAGCAGGCGTTCGACGCACTGCTGTCCCACATCCCGGTGGATCCCGCCAGGATCAACCAGCCGGCGTCGTCCGACGATTTTGACACTCCGGAGGAGGCCGCAGAAGATTACGCACGCAGGCTTCGGGAAGCAGCCCAGGCCGAACATGCTGCAGACATGTCGGATGACCGTCCGGACGAGCCGGGCATTCTTCCGCGGCTGGATGTTGTCCTGCTGGGCGTTGGGCCCGACGCGCATGTGGCATCCCTGTTTCCGGAGCAGGGCGGTATCCGGGAGAAGTCGCTGACCGTGGTCGGTGTGCGCAACTCCCCCAAGCCGCCGCCGATGCGTATCTCACTGACGCTGCCTGCCATTAACACGGCAGCCGAAGTCTGGATGGTAGTCGCAGGTGAGGACAAGGCCGGTGCGGTGGGCCTGGCCCTGGCCGGTGCAAACCCGGTACAGGTCCCTGCAGCCGGCCCGAGGGGCACCGCCCGGACTTTGTGGCTTATCGACGAGAACGCAGCCTCACGTGTCCCGCAGCAGCTCGTCCGCAAGGACGCCGCGGGCGCGTAGCCTTTCGAGCGCTCCGGCCAGGACGTCTTCGGCGTCCTGGTCGGAGCGTCTTTCTTTAACGTATTCGAGGTGGCTCTTGAAACCCTCGTCCGGGATGTCCAGGCCTGCGGCTTCGCTGCCGTCCCTGGACGCCGGGGCGCCACACCTTCGGCAGTCCCACATCACCGGGATCTGGTCCTCCGGAAGTTTGATAAACACGGGGGTGGTCTCGTGTCCCTTGGCGCACCAGTAGGACACGCGGATACGAGGGAGACTTTCACCGTGAAGGTCTTCGGACTGGTGCCTGGGGCCGGCTCCCTCCGTGACACCCACACGGGTGCCGCGGAAGCCTGAAGCAGTATGTACCATTCGGGACTCCTGACCGCTTAAACGAAACTGTGGCTGTTGGGAGCCAACAGCCACAGTTTAGTTCGCAGTTTCCCCTGGCGGCAGTGCCGGACGGGGATCAGTTGCTTCCGGACCTCAGGAGTCGCCGGAGCCGCTGAACCTCATGATGAGGCCGAGGGCGATGATGACAATGCCCCACGTGACGCCCAGGATGATCGTGAACCTGTTCAGGTTCCGTTCCGCAACACCGGAGGAACTCAGTCCGGAGCTCATGCCGCCACCGAACATGTCCGACAGGCCACCGCCCCGTCCTTTGTGCAGGAGGATGAGCAGCGTCAGCAGAAGGCTGGTGATGCCCAGGAGAATCTGCAGAATGACATGAAGAACGTCCACGACGGCCTTTCGGAAGATTGGGAATTACGGGAGCTTACGCTGCGTACTGGACTAATCCGTCAGCAGGTGACTCTCGAACCTGACAATATTAGCAAACTCAGCGGGGTCGAGGCTCGCGCCGCCCACCAACACGCCGTCGACGTCACGTTCCTTGAGGATTGCGGCAACGTTGCTGGCCTTCACGGAGCCGCCATAGAGGAGGCGAATCTTGGCAGCGACGTCGTCACCGAAAATCGTGGCCAGTTCGGCACGGATGGCGGCGCACATTTCCTGTGCATCTTCCGGGCCTGCCACCTCTCCAGTGCCGATGGCCCAGACGGGCTCGTAGGCCACAACAAGCTCGCTGGCCTGTTCCGGCGTGAGGCCTGCGACGTCGGCGCGGAGCTGGGTCAGCGTGTGCTCGACGTGGGTACCGGCCTGGCGGATTTCGAGGCCTTCACCGACGCAAAGCACGGGGACGATGCCGTGCTTGTACGCCGCCTTGACCTTGGCGTTGAGGACCTCGTCCGACTCCAGGTGGATGGTGCGGCGTTCACTGTGGCCCACAAGCACGTACTTGCAGCCGAGCTTGCCCAGGAACTGGCCGGAGATGTCCCCGGTGTACGCTCCGGAATCGAACTGGGACAGGTCCTGTGCGCCGTAGGCAACGTCCAGTTCATCGCCCTGGACGAGCGTCTGCACGCCGCGAAGGTCCGTGAACGGCGGGAAGACAGCAACCTCAACCCGGTTGTAGTCGTGCTTGGCGTCCGACAGGGTCCAGGCCAGTTTCTGCAGGAGGGTGATGCCCTGGACATGGTCCATGTTCATCTTCCAGTTGCCTGCGATGAAAGGCGTACGGTCAAAAGAGCCATTCGTTGACGTAGTCACGTATTCTCCAAAAGTTCTGAGGATGTATTCGGCCGGCAGGGAACCCGCAGGCTCCCTGCCGGCCGGAGGACTTGGCAGTCCAAGTTGGCAGGCGTGATGACTTAGCGGTCCAGGACAGTCAGTCCGGGAAGGTCCTTGCCTTCAAGGTATTCCAGGCTGGCGCCGCCGCCGGTGGAAATGTGTCCGAACTGGTCATCGGAGAAACCGAGCGTACGGACGGCGGCAGCGGAGTCCCCGCCGCCCACCACGGTGAACGCGTCGGCTTCGGTCAGGGCCTGCGCTACCGCCCGGGTACCGCCGGAGAAGGCCTCGAATTCGAAGACACCCATGGGGCCGTTCCAGAACACGGTCTTGGCGCCCTTGATCCGGTCCGCAAAAGCTGCGGCGGAGTCGGGTCCGATGTCCAAGCCAATTCCCTGGGCACCAAAGCTGCTGCCCTCGATGCCGTCCGCCGGGACGGTCTCGTGATCGGCGTCGGCGGAGAACTTGCTGGCCACCACGATGTCAGTGGGAACAACAAACTCGGTTCCGGCGTCGGCTGCCCGCTTCAGGTAGTCCTGGACAACCGGGATCTGGTCCTCCTCGAGGAGGCTTCCGGCCACTTTGTGGCCTTCTGCGGCGAGGAAGGTAAACAGCATGCCGCCACCCACCAGGATGGTGTCAGCCTTGCCAATGAGGTTGTCAATGACGGCGAGTTTGTCGGAGACCTTGGAACCGCCGAGCACCACCACATAGGGACGCTGTGTGTCGGCCGTGAGCTTGCGCAGCACCTCCACTTCGGTGTGCACGAGGTCACCCTGGAACGACGGAAGCCGGGTGGCGACGTCATACACGCTGGCGTGCTTGCGGTGCACAGCGCCGAAAGCATCATCAACAAAGGCGCCGTTGTCACCGGTAAGGGAGACCAGTTCATCCGCAAAGGCGGCGCGTTCGGCGTCGTCCTTGGAGGTTTCGCGGGCGTCAAAGCGGACGTTCTCCAGGACAAGCGCCTCACCGTCCTGCAGTGCAGCGGCTTGTTCCTTCGCGGAGCTGCCAACGGTGTCGTCGGCGAGGGAGACCTTGAACCCTGCGAGTTCAGCCAGCCGGGACGCGGCAGGCTTGAGGGAGTACTTCTCTTCCGGAGCGCCCTTGGGCCGTCCGAGGTGGGCTGTTACCAGCACGCGGGCACCGGCGTCCGTGAGCTTCGTCAGGACTGGAAGGGAGGCCTTGATCCGGCCGTCGTCAGTCACTGTAGAGCCGTCGAGCGGCACATTCAGGTCACTTCTGACAAGAATGTACCGCCCGCGGACACCTTCAGCGATCAGTTCGTTGAGGGTGTGAAATGTCATGTGTCTAACCCTAGCCCAGCTTGGATGCGACGAGCTCCGTCAGGTCCACGAGGCGGTTGGAGTAGCCCCATTCGTTGTCATACCAGGAAACAACCTTGACCTGGTTGCCGATGACCTTGGTCAGCCCTGAGTCGAAGATGGACGACGCGGGGTCACCCACGATGTCCGAGGAAACGATCGGAGCGTCCGTGTAGGTCAGGATGCCCTGGAACGCGTCGGAGTCGGCAGCCTTCTTCAGCGCAGCGTTGACTTCCTCAACGGTGGTCTCGCGGCCAACGGTGACGGTGAGGTCGGTTGCGGAGCCAGTGGGGACCGGGACGCGGATGGCGTAGCCATCCAGCTTGCCCTTGAGCTCCGGGAGGACCAGGCCGATTGCCTTGGCCGCACCGGTGGAGGTGGGGACCATGTTGATGGCGGCGGCACGGGCACGGCGGAGGTCGTTGTGCGGTCCGTCCTGCAGGTTCTGGTCGGCGGTGTAGGCGTGGACCGTGGTCATGAGGCCGCGCTCGATGCCGAACTCGTCGTTGATCACCTTGGCCAGCGGGCCGAGGCAGTTGGTGGTGCAGGACGCGTTGGAGATGATGTGGTGCGCAGCGGAGTCGTAGAGCTCGTGGTTGACGCCCATCACGATGGTGATGTCCTCGTCGGATGCCGGAGCGGAGATCAGGACCTTCTTGGCGCCTGCGTCAATGTGCTTCTGGGCGGCAGCGGCCTTGGTGAAGAAGCCGGTGGACTCGATGACGATGTCGACACCAAGCTCCCCCCACGGGAGGTTGGCCGGATCGCGCTCGGCGAGGACCTTGATGATGTTGCCGTTGACAACGATGTTTCCGTCCTTGACCTCGACGGTTTCGGTCAGGCGGCCGCCGACGGAGTCGTACTTGAGCAGGTGGGCCAGGGCCTCAGGGCTGGTGAGGTCGTTGACTGCAACGATCTCGAGGTCCGCACCCTGTGCGAGTGCTGCGCGGAAGTAGTTGCGGCCGATACGGCCAAAGCCGTTGATACCAATACGGGTCGTCACTTTTTCAGTCTCCTTGGTGCTTGCTTAAGCACAACTAGTTGAGCGGGCGTTCAAGCCAACTAACAGATCCCGCACGCCATTGGGCAGAGATGATTAACAGATTGGAGGGCGACCAGCCACGTTGCTGAAGGCTAACCGCCTTCCGTGATCCATCTTACGTTTAAGTAGGTCCGCCCCCGCAAGTGCGGGGGCGGACCTTCCACATTCCGGCCCTAAAGCGCCTAAATGTGAAGTTTGTTACAGGCAGATGTTGCGCCGGTCACTACGGGAGGGTGATCAGTCCCGTGGCGTTGGTGCGTGCTGCGTCGAACCGCTTGGCGACGTCGGCCCAGTTCACGATGTTCCAGAAAGCCTTGACGTAGTCAGCCTTGACGTTGACGTAGTCCAGGTAGAAGGCGTGCTCCCACATGTCAAGCATCAGCAGCGGGGTGGTGCCCAGTGCCACGTTGCCCTGCTGGTCGTAAAGCTGCTCGATGACCAGGTTTCCGCCGATGGGCTCGTAGGCCAGGAAACCCCAGCCGGAACCCTGCAGGCCGAGCGCTGCAGCGCTGAACTGGGCGCGGAACGCGTCAAAGGAGCCGAAGGCGTCGTCGATGGCCGCAGCCAGTTCGCCTTCGGGCTTGTCGCCACCGTCCGGAGACAGGTTGTTCCAGAACACCGAGTGGTTGATGTGGCCGCCGGTGTGGAATGCGAGGTCCTTGGAAAGGCGGTTGATGTTGGCGAAGTCGCCCTTGTCGCGCGCCTCTGCCAGCTGGGCCAGGGCGTTGTTGGCACCTGCAACGTAGGCAGCGTGGTGCTTGCTGTGGTGCAGCTCCATGATGCGGGCAGAGATGTGCGGCTCAAGGGCGGCGTAGTCGTAGCTGAGTTCAGGCAATACGTACTCGGTCACAAGATCCTCCAATGTCGTGGACTGACTGTCCGGTTGGTAACTCTCTCGGATTGTGCATCCGGATGGCGGGCATCCGGAAGATTGCTGCGGCGGAGATGGCGGGCATTTCCGTCACATGGTCTTGATTCTAGGGGGCTGCTACTCGTCCAGCATTTCCGGCGTCACATTGGCGTCCGTCCCGGGGATGCCAAGGTCAAGGGCACGTTTGTCGGCCATGGCCAGCAGCCGGCGGATCCGCCCGGCGATGGCGTCCTTGGTCATCACCGGATCCGCCAGGCGGCCAAGTTCATCCAGGCTGGCCTGCTTGTGGGCGACCCTGAGCTCGCCGGCATATTTGAGGTGGTCCGGAACGTCGTCCCCCAGGATCTCCAGCGCACGGTCGACCCGTGCCCCGGCGGCCACGGCGGCCTGTGCGGAGCGCCTGAGGTTGGCGTCGTCGAAGTTTGCCAGCCGGTTGGCCGTGGCGCGGACTTCCTTGCGCATCCGGCGTTCTTCCCAGACCATGAGTGCGTCGTGGGCGCCCATGCGGGTCAGGAGGGCAGCGATGGTGTCGCCGTCGCGGATGACCACGCGGTCCACTCCCCGGACTTCCCTGGCCTTGGCCTGGATACCCAGGCGGCGGGCCGCCCCGACGAGTGCCAATGCCGATTCCGGCCCAGGGCAGGTCACTTCCAGGGACGAGGAACGGCCAGGTTCGGTGAGGGATCCGTGGGAGAGGAAGGCGCCGCGCCACACGGCTTCGGCGTCCGCTGCCGATCCGTTAACGACGGCGGAGGGCAACCCCCGTACGGGCCGGCCACGGCCGTCCAGGAGCCCGGTCTGCCGGGCCAGCGCTTCGCCGTCGCGCACAACCCGGACAACGTAGCGGCTGCCCTTGCGGAGCCCGCCACCGGAGACGACGATGATTTCGCTCTGGTGTCCGTAGACTTCCGCGATGGCGGCCCTGAGTCGCCGTGCCGTGGACGCCAGGTCCACTTCAGCCTCGATCACGATCCGGCCGGAGATGATGTGCAGTCCGCCGGCGAACCGGAGCATCGCGGAGACCTCGGCTTTGCGGACCGATGATTTCTTGATGTCCAAACGGGACAGTTCTTCTTTGACCGATGCTGTCAGTGCCATGGCACCTTCCTAACTGTTCCCAAAAATGTCGTGGTACGCCGTTGCCAGACGCAAGGGGTCATGGACGGGTCGGCGGCCCGACGCCCCTACTTTACCCAAGACGACCTCGGCACCGATCATCCCGGCTGCCTTTTCGAACTCCTGCCTGTCAGGAACGGAGGCCGGATCGGCGAGCACGACGTCGACGCTGAAGTCCGGGGCGTATTTGCGCAGGGCGTGGAGGTGGTCGGCAGCGGTCATACCGGATGTCTCTTTGGTGTCCGTGGCCAGGTTCATGGTCAGGCACCGTTTGGCGGCTGTCCCGCACAGCGCCTGCCGCATTTCAGGCAGCAGCAGGTGCGGCAGCACGGAGGTGTACCAGGACCCTGGGCCGAGGATCACCCAGTCGGCGAGCTCGATGGCGGTCAGAGCCTCAACGCAGGCGGGCGCTGCCTCGGGGAGCAGCCTGACGTGTTCCAGCGAACCGGCCACGGCACAGCGCGCCTGGCCGACAATGGTCTGCAGTGCCGACGTGCCATCCGGGGACGCGAGGCGGATGTCGCCTTCAATCGTGAGCGGGACGGTGGACATCGGCAGTACCTGGCCGCGAGCCCCCAACAGCGCGCCGGCCCATTTCAGTCCGGCGACGGCGTCGCCCAGCAGTTCCCAGAGTGTGACGATCAGCAGGTTGCCCATGGCGTGCTCGTCCAGTGAGCCGCCACGGCCCTCCCCCGGCCGGAAGCGGTGCTGCATCACGTCGCGCCAGGTTCGGCCCCAGTCGGTGTCGTCACATAGCGCGGACAGTGCCATGCGCAAATCCCCGGGCGGCAGCACGCCGTACTCTTCGCGCAGACGCCCGGACGAGCCGCCGTCGTCCGCCACTGTGACGATCGCGGTGAGCTCGGAGGTGAGCAGCCGCAAGGCGGAGAGGGAAGCGAACAGGCCGTGGCCACCCCCGAGTGCAACGACGGTGGGGCCTTTGTCCTTCTGGCTGGATCCCGTTCCGCCAGAAGGCGGAACCAGAGGCAGCGGGCCGGTAAGCATCCCCATTACTCGCGGCCCAGGTCCCGGTGGGTGGTTGTCACGGTGACCCTGGGATATTGGGCCAGTTTCTTGGAAAGTTCGACGGCGACGGCTACAGACCTGTGCTTGCCACCCGTGCAGCCGACGGCGATCGTGGCGTAGTGCTTGTTTTCCCGACGGTAGCCGTCGAGGACAGGTTCCAATGCCAGCACATAGCGGTCCACAAAATTCTTAACCCCCTCGGCCTCCAGCACGTACTCGCTGACGTCCTTGTCCAGCCCCGTATGGGGGCGCAGTTGGGGCACCCAATGCGGGTTCGGAATAAAGCGGACGTCGGCCACGTAGTTGGAATCGACCGGAAGGCCGTATTTGAAGCCGAAGCTCATGACGTTGAGCCGCAGGGCCACCGGGCCGGTCTCGCTGAAGAGTTCGGTGATGGCCGTGGCCAGGCCATGGACGTTGTAGGTGGACGTGTCCAGCACGACGTCGGCGCTGTCGCGCAGTTCCGTCAGCAGCTCACGTTCGGCTGCTATGCCGTCGAGGATCCGGCCGCCTTCCTGGAGGGGATGCGGCCGGCGGCCCTGTTCGAAGCGGCGGACCAGGACGTCGTCGTTCGCGTCCAGGAACAACACCCGGAACGTGACACCGCTGGCGGCCAGCGCGCCGAGGGCGGCGCGGATATCGGCGAACAGACCCTTGCTGCGGACGTCCATCACAACGGCCAGCCGGGGAATGGACTGGGGCGCGTGCGAGACCAGTTCCGCGAGGGTTCCCAGCATCTGCGGCGGAAGGTTCTCCACGACGTACCAGCCATGGTCCTCCAGCGCGTCCGAAGCCGTGCTGCGTCCCGCCCCGGACATCCCGGTGACCACCAGCAGTTCCGCTTCGAGGGGCTTGACCGGCGTCAGCCCGTCCTGCTCCGTCCCGGATCCCGCCGTCGAGTCTGCCATTGATTCCGCCCCGTTCCTGTCCTCATGTTGGCGGGGAACCGCAAAGGCGGAATCCCCGACCTTTACCCTAGCTAAGTTTCAAGGATTTCGCCGGTGGCCATGTTCACTGCCGGGACCAGGTCGGCAGTCTCGGCGTCGGAGCCGAAGTGGGCAACAATGGCAGCAGCCAGCGCCGGGCCGATGCCCTTTGCCTCCGAAAGCTCTTCCGCAGAGGCCGCCTTGACCCCCTTGACCGAACCGAAATGGTCCAGCAATGCTTTGCGCTTGGACTCACCCAGCCCCGGCACGCCATCAAGTGCGGAGACCGTCATGGCCTTCCCGCGCTTCTGGCGGTGGAAGGTGATGGCGAAGCGGTGGGCCTCATCGCGGATTCGCTGCAGCAGATACAGCCCCGCCGATGTCCTGGGGAGGATCACCGGGAAATCGCTGTCCGGCAGCCAGACTTCCTCAAGGCGTTTAGCCAGGCCCACGACGTAGACGTCGTCGATGCCGAGGTCGGCGAGGGCGCGGGCGGCGGCGTTGACCTGGGGCTTGCCGCCGTCGACCACCACCAGGTTGGGCGGATAGGCGAACTTTGCCTTCGGAGCAGAGGTAGTGGTGTCCAGTACCGCCGCGTCTCCGGCGGCATTGAGCGCAGCTTGGTGCCCGGAAAGGGCAGAAGCTTCCAGCTGTGCCGTTTTGTCCGTGAGGTAGTGCCTGAAACGCCTTGTCAGGACGTCGTGCATGGCGGCGGTGTCGTCGGCGGCTGCGTCGCCGGTAACGGAAAACTTTCGGTAATCGGACTTTTTGGGCAGCCCGTCCTCAACCACCACCATGGAAGCCACCACATTGGTGCCTTGGACGTGCGAGACGTCATAGCATTCGATGCGTAGGAGCGCCACGGGCAAGTCCAGTGCTTCCTGAAGCTCCTGGAGCGCCTGGGAGCGGACCGTGAGGTCACCGGCACGCCGGGTTTTGTGCAGTTTGAGGGCATGCTCGGCGTTCTCGCGGACCGTGGACATCAAGGCAGCCTTGTCGCCGCGCTGGGGTACCCGGATGTCGACTTTGGCGCCCCGCAGCCCGCCGAGCCATTGCGTCAGCTCGGTGTGGTTGCTGGGGACAACAGGGACCAGCACTTCCCTCGGGAGCCGGCCGTGGCTGTCGCCGTCCTCGCCGTAGACCTGCTGCAGCAAGTGCTCAACAAGATCCGGAAGAGTTGAATCCTCGACCTTTTCGACCACCCAGCCCCGCTGGCCGCGGACGCGGCCGCCCCGGACGTGGAACACTTGCACGGCGGCCTCGAGCTCGTCCTCGTGAAGTGCGAAGACGTCGGCATCCGTGTCCTCCGCCAGGACCACTGCATTCCGCTCGAAGACTTTGCGCAGTGCGGCGATGTCATCACGCAGCCGTGCGGCCCGCTCATAGTCGAGCTCCGCCACGGCGGCAGCCATTTCCTTTTCGAGCCGGGAGATAAAGCGCTTGGCCTCGCCGCCCATAAACGCGCAAAAGTCCTCAGCCAGGTCCCGGTGGTCCTCCGGGGAGATGCGGCCCACGCAGGGCGCCGAGCATTTGTCGATGTAACCAAGCAGGCACGGCCGGCCACTTGCCTGGGCCCTCTTAAGGACACCGGCTGAGCAACTGCGCACCGGGAACACACGCAGGAGGGTGTCCATGGTTTCCCTGATGGCACCGGCAGTGTAAGGGCCGAAGTAGCGGGTGCCTTTTCGCCTGTCACCCCGCATGACCTGGACCCTGGGCAGCTTTTCGCTCATGGTGAGGGCCAGGTACGGGTAGGTCTTGTCGTCCCGGAAGACCACGTTGAACCGGGGCTTGAACTCCTTGATCCAGGTGTACTCGAGCTGCAGGGACTCCAGTTCGCTGCCCACTACGGTCCACTCCACGCTGGACGCCGCGTGCACCATGGCATAGGTCTTGGGCAGCAGGCCGGCCGGGTTCGCGAAGTAGGAATTCAGCCGTGACCGGAGGCTTTTGGCTTTGCCGACGTAGATGACCCTGCCGTGGGGGTCACGGAACCTGTAGACCCCCGGGTTGGTGGGAATTTCTCCCGTTTGGGGCCGGTAACTTGCTGGATTTGCCACCTATCCAGTCTACTGAGGCGGCGCGGCGGCTTGTGCCACCTGAAGCACGCGGCTCCTAATCCGTTGCTTTGCTCTGGTTGTAACTGGTGGAGCGTTCCTGCCCGCTGAGTTCGGCAATCGCATCCATGATGCGGTCAGTCACCTGGCGGCGGGCGGGAAGGGAGTGGTCGGGGCCGGTCTTGTCGAAATAGAGCGGCTCACCCACCTTCATGGTGAAGTGATGCGGCTTGAAACCCTTTTCACCCGCCGGCTGCAGGTTCTCCGTGCCAATCAGGCCGACGGGGACTACGGGGGCTCCGGTTGCCAGCGCAAGCCAGCCCACGCCGGTGCGCCCGCGGTAGAGGATTCCGTCCCGGGACCGTGTGCCTTCCGGGTAGATGCCGATGCCCTTTCCGTCCTCCAGGATGTCCATAAGGGTTTTGAGCGCCTGGACGCTTGCTGCCTGCTCGCCGCGCTCCACGGGGATGGACCCCACGGACTCGAAGAAAGATTTCATGACCTTTCCCTTGACGCCACCCGTGGTGAAGTACTCGGCTTTGGCGAAGAAGGCCACAGGCCGCGGCATCAGTGCCTGGACGATGACGCTGTCAAAAAACGAGAGGTGGTTCGGCGCCACAATGAAGGGCCCCTCTTTGGGGACGTTTTCAAGGCCGACGACGGTGGGCCGGCAGGTACCCGCGACGAGCCCGCGAAAGGTCCAGCGGACCGCCTCAAACAGTGCCATCGTTGTGCACCTCACTCATAGCTGCGGTGTGGATGGCTTCCAGCCGTTCGATGGCCGCCACCAGGTCCGGGGCGGTGTCCACGACGGCGACTGCGCCTGCGTTCTCCAGCTCGCCGTTGGGAGCGAATCCCCAGCTCACGCCGATGCAGTCAAGGCCGTTGGCGATAGCACCTGCCACGTCCTGGGCCCGGTCACCCACCATGACGGCGTGCTGGGTGGTGAGGTCGCCCAGCGCCGCGGCAATAATCCCTGCCTTGCCCACCGGACCCGCGGCGGCCGCGGACTCGTCATCGGCTGAACCCCTGATGAAGCTGAACTTGCCGGCAATACCGTGGTGCTGAAGGACAATTCGGGCCAGGCCCTCAGGCTTCTGGGTGGCCACAGCCACCGGACGGCCTGCGGCTGCGAAGCTGTCCAGCACATCCAGGATTCCCGGGTAGAGCCGGCCCTGGGCAATGCCCTGCGCCAGGTAGTACTGCCGGTAGAGGCGGATGACGTCATCGAGCTTGTCCGCCGGAACCTGCGCCACGGTCAGGAGCGAGTCGCTCAGTTTGGGACCGATCATCGCGTCCAGGAGCTCCTGGCCGGGGACCGGGAGCCCCAGCTCCCGGAGGGCCGAAGCGATTCCGTCTGTTATCCCACCGGCCGGATCGACAAGAGTGCCGTCCAGGTCGAAGATCACGGGCACTGTTGTTTGAGTCACCGGCTTAGTTTCTCACGACACCTGTCCAGCCTGAAACTCGCATACCCGTCAGGGAATATTTCGGGAATGCTTCGGCCGGCGCCGACGCCGTTAGCCCAGAATTTCAGCGAGGAACGCTGCCGTGTGGCTCTCCGTCGATTTGGCTACCTGTTCCGGGGTTCCGGTGGCCACGATCTGGCCGCCGCCCGAGCCGCCGTTCGGGCCAAGGTCCACAATCCAGTCGGCGCTCTTGATGACGTCCAGGTTGTGCTCGATGGTGATGACGGTATTGCCCTTGTCTACGAGGCCCTGCAGAACCATCAGGAGCTTGCGGATGTCCTCGAAGTGCAGGCCCGTGGTGGGCTCGTCAAGGACGTAGACGCTGCGGCCGTTGGACCGCTTCTGCAGTTCCGCCGCCAGCTTGACCCGCTGGGCCTCGCCACCGGAGAGCGTTGTGGCAGGCTGTCCCAGGCGTACGTAGCCCAGGCCGACGTCCACCAGCGTGTTCAGGTGCCGTGCGATGGGCGAGAAGGCGGCAAAGAACTCCGCCCCTTCCTCGATGGGCATGTTCAGGACATCGGCGATGGTCTTGCCCTTGTAGTGGACTTCCAGGGTTTCCCGGTTATACCGGGCACCATGGCAGACCTCGCAGGGCACATAAACGTCCGGGAGGAAGTTCATTTCGATTTTGAGCGTGCCGTCGCCCGAGCAGGCTTCGCAGCGTCCGCCCTTGACGTTGAAGGAGAACCGGCCCGGAAGGTAGCCGCGGACCTTCGCCTCGGTGGTCTCCGCGAACAGCTTGCGGATGTTGTCGAAGACGCCGGTGTAGGTGGCCGGGTTGGACCGCGGGGTGCGGCCGATGGGGCTCTGGTCCACATGCACCACCTTGTCAAGGTGCTCCAGGCCCTGGACCAGCTTGTGCCGGCCGGCCACCTGCTTGGCTCCGTTGAGCTTGTTGGCCAACACCTTGTAGAGGATTTCGTTGACGAGTGTGGACTTGCCTGAGCCGCTAACGCCGGTCACGGCCGTGAACAGGCCCAGCGGGAAGGCGGCATCCACGTTGACCAGGTTGTTTTCCCGGGCGCCCACAACCTTGAGCTCACGCTTCTTGTCGTACTTGCGGCGCTTTTTGGGCACCTCGATCTGCTTTCGGCCGGACAGGTAGTCGCCCGTCAGCGATTCCGTGTTCTTGAGCAGGTCCTGGTAGGACCCGGAGTGCACCACCTGGCCGCCGTGCTCGCCGGCGCCGGGTCCGATGTCCACGATCCAGTCCGCCACGTGGATGGTGTCCTCATCATGCTCAACCACGATGAGGGTGTTGCCCATGTCCCGCAGCCGGGTGAGGGTATCGATCAACCGGCGGTTGTCCCGCTGGTGCAGCCCGATGGATGGCTCGTCGAGGACGTAGAGCACGCCCACGAGCCCCGATCCAATCTGCGTGGCCAGCCGGATTCGCTGCGCTTCGCCGCCGGACAGAGTTGCGGACGGGCGCTCCAAGTTCAGGTATTCCAGCCCCACGTCCAGCAGGAAGGTCAACCGGGCCTGGATTTCCTTGAGCACCTGATGTGCGATTTGTGCTTCGCGGCCGGTCAGCACCAGGTTGTTCAGGAAGTCCGCACAGTCGCGCATCGGCAGGGCGGCGACGTCGGCGATGGACTTGCCGTTGATGAGGACCGAGAGGGAGGCGGGGTTCAGCCGCGCCCCGTTGCAGGCGGGGCACGGAATCTGCCGCATGTATTCTTCGTAGCGGTCGCGGGCCCAATCGGAGTCCGTTTCGCCATGCTTGCGGTGGACGTACTGGATGGCGCCTTCGAAACCGGTGCTGTATTTTCGCTCCCGGCCAAACCGGTTTTTGTACTGGACCACCACTTTGTGGTCCTTGCCGTGCAGGACCGTCTGGCGGACGTCGTTGCCCAGCTTCTCCCACGGTGTCTTCATGGAGAATCCCAGTTCCTTCGCCAGGCCTTCCAACAGCCGGTTCCAGTACTCAGTGGTAGCCGTGCCCAGGGACCATGGGGCGATGGCACCCTCGGAGAGGGAAAGCTCCGGGTTGGGGACAATCAGTTCCTCGTCCACTTCGAGCCGGGTGCCGATGCCGCTACAGGCGGCGCAGGCGCCAAAGGGATTGTTGAAGGAGAAGGAACGGGGTTCGATCTCGTCAATGGCAAGCGGGTGCTCGTTGGGGCATGCCAGGTTCTCGGAGAACGCGCGCAGCCGGCCGGGGTCATCGGCGTCCAGGTCCACGAATTCTGCCAGTACGCGTCCTTCGGCGAGGCCGAGGGCTGTCTCGATGGAATCTGTCAGGCGCTGGCTGATGCCTTCCTTGACCACCAGCCGGTCCACCACTACCTCGATGGTGTGCTTGAACTGCTTGCCCAGCTTCGGGGCGTCACTGAGCTGGACCAGTTCACCGTCCACACGCGCCCGCGAGTAACCCTTCGCTGTGAGTTCCTTGAACAGTTCCACGAATTCGCCCTTGCGTCCGCGAACAACCGGGGCGAGGACCTGGAAGCGAGTTCCCTCCTCGAGCTCCAGCAACTGGTCCACGATCTGCTGCGGCGTCTGCTTGGCTACGGGCTCGCCACACACCGGGCAGTGCGGCCGGCCCACCCTGGCCCACAGCAGGCGCATGTAATCGTAGATTTCGGTGATGGTCCCCACGGTGGACCGCGGGTTCTTACTGGTCGATTTCTGGTCGATGGAGACTGCGGGCGAGAGTCCTTCGATGAAGTCGACGTCGGGTTTGTCCACTTGCCCCAGGAACTGCCGGGCGTAGGCTGACAGCGATTCGACGTAACGCCGTTGCCCCTCGGCGAAGATGGTGTCAAAGGCAAGGGAGGATTTCCCGGAGCCCGACAAGCCGGTGAAGACGATCATGGCATCGCGGGGAAGGTCCAGGTCCACGTTGCGCAGGTTGTGTTCGCGCGCACCCTTCACCACCAGGCGGGAGAGGTCCGGACGTACAGGCTTGACGATGGACTTTTCAATGGTGGCGGGCACGGACTCGACTGCTGTTTCTTCAGCTACGGCTTTAGGCACCCACTAATGCTAATCGAAAACTTCTTCGAATATCCATGCAGCGTGCTACTCAGCATCGTAAGCGGCCGCGAGGAGCTGTACGGCTTCTGCGAACGATGCCCCCTGTGCCCGGGCAGCGGACGCGTACGTAGCCGCCGCGGCGGAGAGGGTTCCCCAGCGTTCGTCCCGCGCGCAGACAACCGTACCGTTCCTCCCCCTGGTGGCAACCACTCCAGCCGCCTCGAGTTCCTTGTAGGCGCGGGCGACGGTATGAGGGGCGACGTCGAGCTGACTTGCGAGGCTCCGCACCGCCGGAAGCCTGGTGCCCGGCGGCAACGCTCCGCTGTCCGCCAGCTTGATCACTTGCAGTCGGAGCTGTTCGAAGAGCGCCACCGTGCTGCCCTGGTTCGGCTTCCATTCCCCGGGAAAGGGCGACGCCGCGGTCAAATGCCCGCCTCCAATGCACCGGCGCCCATGGCGTCAGCCTCCAGCGGCCGACTCTCCAAGGGAGGGAGGCTTGCGGCCTCTTCCTTGGCGTCACCGTTCTTGCGTCCATTGGGGTGGCCAGCGAACTGGGCAGCGTAAAGCCGGGCGTAATAGCTGTTGGCGGCCAGCAGGCTGTGATGCGTGCCTTGCTCCGCGATGCGTCCGTGGTCCATGACCAGAATTAGATCAGCGTCCCGGACTGTGGACAAACGGTGCGCGATGACAAAACTGGTTTTCCCGCGCCGGAGCCTCTGCATGGCCTGCCGGATCAGCACTTCGGTCCGGGAATCCACGGAACTGGTGGCTTCGTCGAGGATCAGCACGCTCCTGCCCGCCAATTGGGCGCGGGCAATCGTAACCAGCTGGCGCTGGCCCTGGCTCAGCGGGTCCCCTCCGTTGTGAAGCATGGTGTCGTAGCCAGCGGGCAAGGACCGGACGAAGTGGTCCACGTGCGTGGCCTCCGCGGCGGCAACGACCTGGTGCTCCGTGGCTCCGAGGCGCCCATATGCGATGTTTTCCCGGATGGTGCCGGCGAAAAGCCAGGCATCCTGAAGGACCACGCCAAAGGCTGAGCGCAGAAGATCCCGGGGCATGGCCGCGATATCGGTTCCGCCTATGGTGATGCGCCCTGACCCTAATTCGTAGAACCGCATCAGGAGGTTGACCACTGTGGTCTTTCCGGCGCCGGTGTGGCCTACGATCGCCACCGTCTGGCCTGGTTCTACCGCGAAGGACAGGCCGCGCACGGCGTGGACCCGCTCGCGATAGCCGAACGTAACGTTATCGAAGACGATGCGGCCGGCCGGTTCTGTTGTTGACTGTTTCGCCCGGCGTTCCGAAGGCAGCTCCACGGCGTCGAGGAGGTCGAAAACCCGCCCTGCGGATGCCATGCAGGACTGGATGACGCTCAGCAGGCCGCCGATCTGGCCCACGGGCTGCGTAAAGAGCCTGCTGAATTGGATGAAAGCCTGGATTCCGCCGATGGTCATTGCTCCGGCAGTGACCTGCAGCGCTCCCACGACGGCAACTGCGATGTAATTGAGGTTGGCCACCAGGATCATCAGCGGCTGGACCAGGCCCGACGAGTATTGGGCCTTGGTCGCAGCCCTGGCCAGGCGGTCGTTGCTGGCAGCAAACACAGCAGCTGCCTGTTCCTGGTAGCCAAAAGCCTTGATGACCTCATGCCCCGTGATGAATTCCTCGACGTGCGCGTTCAGTTCGCCTGTCTCGGTCCATTGCCGGGAGAAATGCGATTGGGACCGGCGCGCCACCAGCACGGTAATCACCGTGGAGAGCGGAACGGACAGCAGGGCTATGCAGGCGAGGAGCGGCGAGATCCAGAGCATCATCGCCAGTGCGCCGCACAGCATCAGGACCGACATGATCAATTGGGTGAGGGCCTGGCTAAGGGCCTGGGCGATGTTGTCGATGTCATTCGTGGCCCGGCTGAGGACGTCGCCCCGCGACTTTTCCTGGAAGTAGGTTGACGGCAACCGGTTCAGCTTGTCCTCCACCGCGGCCCGCAGGCGGTACATCACGCCCTGGACGGAGCTGGCCGTAAGTGAGCCCTGGATCCAGTTAAATAGCGAGGCGCCGACGTACATCAGTGAGACTGCCCCGAGCACGCTGCCCAGTGCACGCGAGTCTAGGGTGCCGGCCATCACTCCCTCCACCACGATGTCCGTGGCGTCGCCCAGGTACTTAGGGGCGGCAACATTCAGCCCGGCAAAAAGGCAGGTCGCGGCAATGGCGCCGGCCATGGCCCACCGGAAGGGGTTCAGCAGTCCGAGCAGCCTGCGGGCAGTGGGCCAGAAACGCAGCCCCGCCTCCCCACCCGGCAGCGGCGCGGTCATGGCATGTCCCCCAACGCCAACTGGGACCCTGCGATCTCACGGTACGTTGGGGAAGTTTCCAGCAGCTCACCGTGCGTACCCCGGGCCACCAGGCGGCCGTCGTCGAGCACCAGTACTTGGCCCGCACCCGCGACAGTGGAAATCCGTTCGGCCACGATAATCACGACGGCGTGTCCCAGCGCCGTTTCAAGGCGGTCGCGCAACCGGGCTTCAGTATCAAAATCCAACGCTGAGAAGCTGTCATCAAAGAGATAGAGGGGCGCGCGGCGAAGCACCGCCCTGGCAACGCACAAACGCTGGCGCTGGCCGCCGGAGAGCGTTGTTCCCCCCTGGCCCACCGGAGCCTGGAGCTGCAGTGGAAGTTCCCGCACGAATTCCGCCGCCTGGGCAGTCTCCAGCGCGTCCCAGAGCTCGGCATCTGCCGCGTCCGGGGCCGCGACCCTCAGGTTGTCGGCGATGGTCCCGGTAAAAAGGTGGGACCGCTGCGGCGCCAAGGCGATGTTCTGGCGGAGGACATCCAGTGGCATGGACCGGATGTCCCGTCCCGCGAGGGTGATGTGGCCGGACGTGGCGTCAAGAAAACGAGGCAGCAGGTTGATCAGGGTAGATTTCCCGCTGCCCGTCGAACCCACAATTGCGGTGATGCTGCCCTTCCGGGCCGTGAAGGAGACCGCTTCCAGTACCGGGGCCTCGGCGCCGGGGTAGGAGAACGAGACGTCGCGGAAGGCGAGATCACCGCCGTCGAACGCTGGCCGGTCGGTGCCTGTGGGGACTTCCGGGCGACGGTCCGCGACCGAAGGGGAGGTGTCAAGAACGGCCCGCAGCCGCTCGGCACACACGGCAGCCCGGGGCCCGGTCATCAGGACATACATGGCCATCATGATGGCCAGCAAAATCTGCAGAATATACGCGATGAAAGCTGTCAGGGCGCCGAGCTTCATGTCACCGGCCTGGACCCGGTGTCCGCCAAACCAGATAACGGCGACCGAGGAAAGGTTCACGACGATCATGATCAGCGGCAGCATGCCTGCCACGAGCAGGGCAGACTGGAGGTTGTTCCGTGTCAGCCTGCCGTTCGCCTGCGCAAAGCGCTGGGTCTCGTGGTCCTGCCGGACGAAGGCCCTGATGATGTTCGCGCCGATGATCTGTTCCCGCAGCACTTCGCCGGTCCGGTCCAGGAGCTCCTGTCCATCACGGTACAGCGGAACCAAGCGGCGCACGATGACGTACATGATGGCCATCAGCACCGGCACCACCACAATGACGACCGAGGAAAGCGCCACATCCTGCTGCAGTGCCAGGACGATCCCGCCCGCGCCCATGACCGGTGCCGCTACCAGCATGGTGAAGACGAGCACGGCGAACGATTGGATCTGCAGGGTGTCGTTGGTGGTCCGGGTCACCAGGCTCTGAGCGCCGAAGGACGCGACTTCCTGGGATGAGAGCGATTGGATTTTCCCGAAAACCTCCTGGCGCAACTGCGCACCGAGCTGCATTGCCACTACGGCCCCAAGATACCCGGCCGCCAGGGCTGCCGCCGCCTGAACAACCGCAATGGCGGCCATGACTGCGCCGAGCCTGAGAATGACATTGGTGTCGCCAGGGACGATGCCGTCGTCGATGATGGCGGCATTGACGGTGGGCAGCAGCAGGTTGCCAAGGGTTTGGACCAACTGCAGGAAGACGATGGCTGCGACAGCGACCTTGTGGGCGGCGAGCAGCCGGATCATCAAGCCGATAAGCACTGCACCTCCACAAGTCGTCTGGAGGCCAATCGGGAACAGGATGCCCCTCCCCCAACAGCCGCTCCGTCATTGTAAGCCACATCACATTCGTTCTGTTGTCACGCGGCGTGACGCGTGCCGTAAGCAATCTACAGGGAATGGAATTCCAGGCCTAGGCGTTTTTCCGGGCTACCGCGAAGATTCTTCGGAACGGGAACGCTGTCCCTTGTTCCGTGGATGGTAGGCCCACCATGTCCGTATCCTCGAATGTCTCCATGGTCTGTTGTTCGCACCGGTACCGCGAGCCTGGCCCGCCCTCGCCAGGATCTGCGGCGGCTCCCGGGCACTAAGCTGGAAAGCAATGAAACTCGTTGACCAGCTGCCCGTCCTGCCCGCCTCAAACCCCACGGGTGCAGGCATTGACCCGGACGCGTTGTACACACAATTCCTGGAATGGACCGAAAGCCGCGGGCTTGCCCTGTACGCTGCCCAGGACGAGGCCATCATGGAACTCGCCACGGGCGCCAACGTCATCCTCGCCACGCCCACTGGTTCCGGAAAATCGCTCGTCGCCATCGCAGCGCATTTCCAGGCAATGGCGCGGGGGCAGCGCAGCTACTACACAGCGCCAATCAAGGCACTTGTCTCGGAGAAGTTCTTTGCCCTGTGCGACATTTTCGGCGCCGAGAATGTTGGCATGATCACCGGTGATTCGGGCGTGAACCAGGACGCACCCATCATCTGCTGCACGGCCGAGATCCTGGCGAACATCGCCCTCCGCGAAGGGGCAGGTGCGGACCTTGGCGCCGTGATCATGGACGAGTTCCATTTCTACTCGGATCCCCAGCGCGGCTGGGCGTGGCAGGTGCCGCTGCTGGAGCTTCCCCAGGCCCAGTTCCTCCTGATGTCCGCGACGCTGGGCGACGTCAGCCGGTTCGAGGACGGCATCACCGAACTCACCGGCAGGCCCACCACCACCGTCAGTTCCGCCGAGCGTCCCATCCCGCTGCACTACTACTACCATCAGACGCCGGTCCACGAGACCCTTGAGGAACTGCTGTCCACCAGGCAGGTTCCTGTGTATGTGGTGCACTTCAGCCAGATCGAGGCGATCGACCGCGCCCAGACCCTGATGAGCATCAACGTGTGCACCCGCGAGGAGAAGGACAAGATCGCGGAGCTGATCGCCAACTTCCGTTTTGCCGCAGGCTTTGGCAAGACCCTCAACAGGCTCGTCAGGCACGGCATCGGCGTCCACCATGCGGGCATGCTGCCGAAGTACCGGAGGCTCGTTGAACAGCTTGCCCAGGCAGGTCTGCTAAAGGTGATCTGCGGAACCGACACGCTGGGCGTGGGTATCAACGTGCCCATCCGCACCGTGCTGCTCACGGCTTTGAGCAAGTACGACGGCGTACGCACCCGGCTGCTCAACTCACGTGAGTTCCACCAGATTGCCGGCCGGGCAGGACGCGCAGGTTATGACACCGCCGGGACGGTAGTGGTTCAGGCGCCGGAGCACGTGACGGAAAACGTGAAGGCAATGGCCAAGGCCACGGCCAAGTTCGGCGATGACCAGAAGAAACTCCGCCAGGTGGTCAAGAAAAAGCCGCCGGAAGGTTTTGTGTCGTGGGGTGAGCCTACGTTCAAGCGCCTGGTCGAGTCCGTCCCCGATCCCTTGAACTCAAGCTTTAGCGTGACCCACGCGATGCTGATGAACCTGATGGAGCGTCCGGGCGACCCGTTCCAGGCCGCCCGGCGGCTCCTGACCGAGAACCACGAATCCCGGTCATCACAGCTCCAGCTCATGAAAAGAGCCCTGGGGATCTACCGGGAACTGCTTGCCGCGGAGGTAGTGGAACGCATTCCGGTGGCGGAGCAGGGCGCTGACGGCAGGACCGTCAGGCTCACCGTCCACCTTCAGGCCAACTTTGCGCTGAACCAACCGCTCTCGCCGTTCGCCCTCGCTGCACTGGAACTGCTGGATCCGGAGTCGCCGTCGTACGCCCTGGACGTAGTGTCCGTGATTGAGGCGACGCTGGAGAAGCCCCGGCAGATCCTGTCCGCCCAGCAGAAGAAGGCACGCGGCGAAGCCATCGCCGCCATGAAGGCCGACGGCATTGAGTACGACCAGCGCATGGCCATGCTGGAGGAGGTCACGTATCCGCAGCCGCTCGCGGAGCTCCTGGGTGAAGCCTTCGAGGTCTATCGCAAGGCTGCGCCGTGGGTGGGCGACTTTGAGCTGGCACCGAAGTCCGTGGTCCGGGACATGTACGAGCGTGCCATGAACTTCGGCGAATTTGTCCAGTTCTACGGGCTGGCGCGCTCCGAAGGCATTGTCCTTCGCTACCTCGCCGACTGCTTCAAGGCGTTGCGCCAGACCGTACCGCAGGATCTCCTCCGCGAGGACCTCGAAGATCTCATCGCCTGGCTCGGCGAACTGGTCCGGCAAGTCGATTCGAGCCTGCTGGACGAATGGGAGGAACTGACGTCCGGGGCAGCGCCCACACCGCACGATGCACCGCCTCCCCCGCCGCCGTCGCTGACATCCAACATCCGGGCCTTCCGGGTGATGGTGCGCAACGAAATGTTCCGCAGGGTGGAACTGTTCGCCGATGAGGACGCCGCAGCGCTGGGCGAGCTCGACGGCGGTGCGGGCTGGGATGCCGAGCGTTGGGAGGACGTCCTGGACGACTACTTCGACGAGCACAACGACATCGGTACCGGGCCTGATGCCCGCGGCCCGGGCCTGCTGATCATCACCGAGGAACCGGGGCTGTGGAAGGTCCGGCAGATCTTTGATGACCCGGCACGTAACCACGACTGGGGAATTTCTGCGGAGGTGGACCTGGCCGCGTCCGACGAAACCGGCACGGCAATGGTCCGAGTGACAGACGTCAACCGGCTCTAGGGCCCTAGTAAACTCGGACCATGAGTGTAATCCGCCCGGCAACCCGGCACGACGTCCCCGCGATCCTGCAGATGATCCACGAACTGGCCATCTACGAGAAGGAACCGGACGCCGTCCGCAACACCCCGGAAAAGCTGGCCGAGGCCCTTTTCGGGGACAATCCCCGGGTGTTTGCCACCATGGCCGACAGCGCGGCGGGCGAGGTCCAGGGGTTTGCGCTGTGGTTCCTTAACTACTCCACGTGGGAAGGTGTGCACGGCATTTACCTTGAAGACCTCTATGTCAGCCCGCACGCCCGTGGTGAGGGGCACGGCAAGGCGCTCCTGCAGCACCTGGCCGCCACCGCCGTCGAAAACGGCTACGCCAGGGTGGAGTGGAGCGTCCTGGACTGGAACGAGCCCTCCATCAACTTCTATCGGGGCCTCGGGGCGCGTCCTATGGACGGCTGGTCCACGTTCCGGCTGACTGGTGACGCCCTGGAACACTTCGGCAGCAGCACAGCAGCGGCCATCCATGGCTGAGCGGGCCGCCACGGCCGCGAGGACCAAAACGCCGGTCCGGCACACGGTACGGGCGCGCCATGAATTCCGTGGCATGCGCACCGCCGAGCACTACTTCACTGTCCCGCTGGATCATTTCGGGACGGGGACAGGTACCGGGGAGCCGGCGCCCGCCACGGGTGGGACTTCCCCGGAGACCATCACGGTGTTTGCCCGTGAGTACGTCTCGACAGCCCACACCGAGGCTGAAGCGGAAGAACTGCCCTGGCTGCTGTTCCTCCAGGGCGGCCCAGGTGGCCGGGGCAACCGGCTCGCGTCACTGGGCGGCTGGAACAAGGCGGCGGCCAGGGATTTCCGGATCCTGATGCTGGACCAGCGCGGAACCGGGCTCTCCACCCCCCTTGACCGGAACACGCTGCCGTTGCACGGAACGGCTGAGGAGCAGGCGGGCTATCTTGAGCACTTCAGGGCGGATTCGATCGTGGCCGACGCGGAGCTCATCCGTGCTGCCCTCGGCTCTGGCCCCTGGAGCATTTATGGCCAAAGCTACGGCGGATTCTGCGCCCTCACCTATCTGTCGTTCGCGCCCGAGGGGCTCAAGGAAGCGCTGATCACTGGTGGGCTGGCCCCGCTGTCCGGCCACGCGGACGACGTCTACAGGGCCACCTTCCGTCGCGTCGCCGAGCGCAACACCGAATATTTCAGCTGGTACCCGGAGGACCGCAGGACGGTGGAAAGAATTGCCGCCCACCTTCGCAAGAACAAGGAAATCCTGCCCGACGGCAGCCGCCTCACCGTAGAACGGTTCCAGATGGTGGGCGCCTTCCTGGGCGGCAACACCAGGGTGGATGGCCTGCACTACCTGCTGGAGGATGCGTTCACCGGGTCACCGAACGGGGCCAGGCTCTCCGATACGTTCCTTGAGCAGGTGCAGGGTATTGTGTCCCGCCTGGCCAACCCCCTCTATGCACTGATGCACGAATCCATCTACGGCCAGGGGCGGGCCAGCGACTGGGCGGCTTGGCGCGTGCTCGAGGAGTTCCCTGAGTTCGGTCCTGATGCCCAGCCCCTGCTGCTGACGGGGGAAATGGTCTACCCGTGGTACTTCGAGCAGGATCCGGCGTTGCAGCCGCTACGGCAGGTCGCCCAACTGCTGGCTGCCAAATCGGACTGGAAGCCGCTGTACGATTGCACGCAGTTGGCCGCCAACAGCGTCCCGGTTGCCGCCGCGGTCTACCGTGACGACATCTACGTGGATCGCAGCCTTTCCTTGGAAACGGCGGCCGCCGTCCGCGGCCTGCAGGTCTGGGAGACAGCCGACTTCCATCATGACGGCATTGCGGACGACGGCGAGGCCATCTTCGGCCGTTTGCTCGGTATGGTGCGTTCAGCCCGGCACTGACTTGCGTCGCTGCGCCAGGAGTGTCACGGAGGCAGCCGCCAGGACCGCCGCCCCTACTACGGCGCCCACCAGGTTCAACCCCAAGTAGCCCGCCCCGCTAAGGACCAGGCCAGACGTTGCCCCGCCAACCGCCCCGGCGGCTCCCATCAGCATGTCGGACACGCCTTGGACCATCACGCGGGACTCCTGGCCGACGCTTTCGGCGAGGAGAGTGGAACCGGAAATGGTGGACGCAGACCAGCCCACACCCAGCAGCACGAGCCCCACGGCAACTGCCGCCGTGGACGCTTGGCCGAACCCGGCCACCGCGACAGCCGCGATCAGTGTGGCGAAGCCGATCATGATCGTCTCTGTCCTGCCGGCCTTGTCTGTCAGCCAACCCATCACTGGCGATAGGGCAAACATCCCCGCGATGTGCAGGGAGATCGTGAACCCGATGATTACCAGCACATCGCCCGTGGCGGCGTGCCCGGCATGGCCAGGCCCTGCGACGAGTTCCTGCAAGTGCAGCGGCGTCATGGACATCACCCCCACCATGACCGCATGGGCACCGACGACGGCGGCCAGTGCCAGCCACGCTGCCCTCGACTGGCGGATTGCACGCATGCCGCGGACGAGTGAACCGCCGCTCCGGGCCTGTGCAGGCGGAGCCTGGAGAGTCACCGGCGGCTGGCCGGCCCCCTGCTGAGCGACGAGCTCCCGGGCCAGGAGGAGGGGGTCAGGCCTCAGGCCGGCAAACAGCATCACCGTCGCCACAAGGAGGCCCGCTGCAGAAATGACGAAAGGACCCGCAATGGGAGGCAGCCCGAGTGCCTGGCCCACCACCGCACCCGGCTGGACCAGGTTCGGCCCGGCGACAGCTCCGACGGTGACTGCCCACACTACGGCGGACAGCGCCCTGCCACGGTGCTCGGCATCAGCGAGGTCGACGGCGGCGAAGCGCGCCTGGAGGCTGGCTGCGGTGCCCACGCCAATGCCCGCGGCCCCCAGGACGAGAAGGATGAATTGCCCGGACACCACGGCAAGCACCATCAGGACCGTGCCCAGCAGTGCCGCGGACAGCCCCGTGACCTGGCCGATCCGGCGGCCCCGACGGTCTGCGAGGGAGGCAAGCGGCAGCGCGGCCAGCGCTGCGCCGAGCGTCATGACGGTGGCAACGGAGCCTGCCCAGGCCGTGGAGCCTGAGAGTTCCACGGCAAGGATGGAGCCGATGGAAACGGTGGCCCCCGTGCCGATGCCGGCGAAAACCTGGGCCACGCTCAGCAGCGTCACGGTGCGCCTCTGCACCTGGCGCACTCCACTTTCGGTCATCACAGTGCCAGCCATGGTCCGAGCATAGTCCTCGGCGGCCCGGTCCTACAGTGCCAGTTTTAAGCCAGTAATCCCGGCCGCGCTGCGGCCGGGATTACTGGACTGGAGGGTGGTGAAGCGGAGCGTTATTCGGCGTCGGTGAGGTCGGCGTCCCTGAGGCTCTTCTTGGCGTCTTCCTCGAGGCGCGGGTCCAAGTGGGCTGTCTTTGCCTTGGAACTGATGAGGCTGGCAACCACGGCAACAATGATGGTGCCCACGATGACGGCCAGGGAGACGAACGTGGGGATCTCAGGCGCCCATTCGATGTGGTGGCCACCGTTGATGAACGGCAGTTCGTTCACGTGCATGGCGTGCAGGACCAGCTTCACGCCGATGAACGCCAGGATGAAGGACAGTGCGTGCTTCAGGTAGATGAGGCGGTTCATCAGGCCACCCAGCAGGAAGTACAGCTGGCGCAGGCCCATCAGGGCGAACAGGTTGGCCGTGAACACGATGAACGGGCTCTGCGTGAGGCCGAAGATTGCGGGGATGGAGTCAACAGCGAAGAGGAGGTCAGTCAGGCCGATGGTGATGAACACGATCAGCATCGGGGTAAAGACCTTCTTGCCGTTAACCGTGGTGCGAAGCTTTCCGCCGTCGAACTTCTCCGACATCGGGATGACCTTGCGGATCCGGGCGATGAGCGGGTTTTCCTTGTCCTCTTCGTCCTCACCCTCATCCTGGGCCTGCTTCCACGCAGTCCAGAGCAGGAACGCGCCGAAGATGTAGAACACCCAGCTGAACTGCTCGATCACAATGGCGCCGAGGAGGATGAAGATCCCGCGCAGGATCAGCGCGATGATGATGCCCACCATCAGGACTTCCTGTTGGTATTTCCGGGGTACGGAGAAACGGGCCATGATGATGATGAAGACAAACAGGTTGTCGATGCTCAGGCTGTATTCGGTGACCCAGCCGGCCACGAACTGGCCGCCGAACTCGGCTCCGGTAAAGGCGAACATGGCGCCGGCGAACACCAGGGCAAGCGTGACGTAGAACGCCACCCACAGGCCGGCTTCCTTCATGGAAGGTTCATGGGGCCGCCGGATAACCAGCAGGAGGTCGATGAGGAGAATCAGGCCGAGGGCGACTAGAGAGCCAACCTCGAACCACACGGGCAATTCGAGCACAGGGTAGCCTTTCGCAGGGTACAGAGAAGCGGTGTAAGTCTCTCCGGCCATCCTGCGCACTTAGTGCTGATGTGGTGGCCCGCTACGCCCGGCCAGGCAACCATGCCTGGCGTGTTGACGATCGTAGCGCTCGGGATACTCCCCTACGTGACGTTAACTGTACAGCAGGGGGCACTCCAGATTCGAACATGACCTGGCTGGCGGTGTGGCACCGGGCAGCCGCGTCAGGCGTGGCCGGCAGCCTGCATCTGGCGGAGCTCCTTCTTGAGTTCGCTGACTTCGTCGCGGATCCTGGCGGCTACCTCGAACTGAAGTTCGGCGGCGGCACCGTGCATTTGTTCGGTCAGTTGCTCGATCAAACCCACGAGGTCCTCTGCCGGAGCCGCGGCAAGGCCATCTGCACGGACCTGGGCTGCGCCCTTCGCGGCGGACTTCCCGCGTTTGGCACCCTTGGCCAGCCTGTTGTTGTTGAGCAGCTCCTGGGTATCGGCGTCCTCCTTGGCCAGTTGGTCGGTGATGTCGGCGATCTTCTTCCGCAGGGGCTGCGGATCAATGCCCTTTTCCGTGTTGTAGGCCACCTGGATGGCGCGGCGCCGGTTGGTCTCGTCGATGGCGTGGGCCATGGAGTCGGTGATGCGGTCTGCGTACATATGAACCTGGCCGGACACGTTGCGGGCCGCACGCCCAATGGTCTGGATAAGCGAGGTGGAGGACCGCAGGAAACCTTCCTTGTCCGCGTCCAGGATGCTCACCAGCGAGACCTCTGGCAGGTCCAGGCCTTCGCGGAGCAGGTTGATGCCTACCAGGACGTCGAAGACGCCCATCCGGAGTTCCCTGAGCAGTTCAACCCGCCGCAGGGTGTCTACATCGGAGTGCAGGTATTCGACCTTGATGCCGTGGCCCAGCAGGTAGTCGGTAAGGTCCTCCGCCATCCGCTTGGTCAGCGTGGTGACCAGGACGCGTTCATTCTTCGCTGTCCGCGTCTTGATCTCGCCCAGGAGGTCGTCAATCTGGCCCTTGGTGGGCTTGACCACTACCTCGGGGTCGATCAGCCCGGTGGGCCGGATGATCTGCTGCACAAAGCCGTCAGCCTTGCCGAGCTCGTACTTGCCGGGCGTCGCAGACAGATAGACGGTCTGGCCCACACGTTCGAGGAACTCATCCCACTTGAGCGGACGGTTGTCCATGGCCGATGGCAGCCGGAAGCCGAAGTCCACAAGGTTCCGCTTCCGGGACATGTCGCCTTCGTACATGGCACCGATCTGTGGCACGGTGACGTGGGATTCGTCGATCACCAGCAGGAAGTCGTCCGGGAAGTAGTCGATGAGGCAGTGCGGGGCGGTGCCGCGGGCTCGGCCGTCAATATGCGACGAGTAGTTCTCGATGCCGTTGCAGAAGCCCATCTGCTGCATCATTTCGAGGTCGTAGGTGGTGCGCATCCTGAGCCGCTGGGCTTCCACCAGCTTGTTCTGGCTTTCCAAGACCTCCAGCCGCTCGGCGAGTTCGTCCTCGATCCGCTTGATGGCCCGTGCCATCCGCTCGGGACCGGCCACATAATGCGAGGCCGGGAAGACGTACATCTCCTCTTCGTCCCGGATCATCTCGCCGGTCAGCGGGTGAAGCGTATGGATGTTTTCGATCTCGTCGCCGAAGAACTCGATCCGAATGGCCAGTTCCTCGTACATCGGGATGATTTCCACGGTGTCGCCGCGGACCCGGAAGGTGCCACGGTGGAAGTCCATGTCGTTGCGGGCATACTGCATGGAGACGAACTTCCGGAGGAGGTCGTCGCGGTTCATCTGCGCACCCTTGCGGAGCGTGACCATGCCCGCGATGTACTCCTCCGGAGTGCCCAGGCCGTAGATGCAGGACACCGTGGCGACCACGATCACATCCCGGCGGGTCAGCAGGGCGTTGGTGGCGGAGTGCCTGAGCCGCTCCACCTCCTCATTGATGGACGAATCCTTCTCAATGAAGGTGTCCGTCTGCGCTACGTACGCCTCAGGCTGGTAGTAGTCGTAATAGGAAACGAAGTACTCCACAGCGTTGTTGGGCAACAGTTCGCGGAATTCGTTGGCGAGCTGGGCGGCCAAGGTCTTGTTTTGCACCATCACCAGGGTGGGCCGCTGGATCTGTTCGATAAGCCAGGCCGTAGTGGCGCTCTTGCCGGTACCGGTGGCGCCCAGCAGGACAACATCCTTTTCGCCGTTCTTGATCCGCTCCGTCAGTTCCGCGATGGCTGCCGGCTGGTCGCCGGCCGGCTGGAACTCGCTGATGACTTCGAAGGGAGCGACGACGCGGTTGATCTCCTGGGCAAGGCTCATGCATCTAATCTACAACCGGGGACCGACAGAGGCAGCCGGATCAGTTACCGGCGAACAGGGTACGACGGCGGCGCCCACCCGGTGGCCGCGGCCCACCGCTCCATCGGGCCTTCCGCCGCGGCGAACCAAGCCTCTTTGGCGGCAGCGTAGGCGGCGGTGGTTGGGTCGCTGGCGTGCACCTCGGACAGGCGGCGCTTGAGGGCCAGGTAGTCGGCCGCCGCATCCGGGACGGCCCGGAGCCAGTCGCGGAAACACAGGGCGAAGCGCCACCCGGGAGAGCCTGCAACCCTGACATGCAGGTTGACGGCGTGGCCTGGGTCGGCGCTGGCGTGGAACCGCTTTGCCCACGCGGAGGGGTCCGGGTGCATTGGTTTGGGCACGTCGGTGCTGATGGCCGGCACACGGGGATAACCGGCGGCCGCCAGGACCGGTTCCAGTTGCGCCGCCACGACCAGGGCCGGGACAGTGAGCTGGAGGTCGAGCACGTCCTTGGCGTCCAGGCCGGGGACCGACGTGGAGCCGATATGGTCCAATCCCACTGGTGCGATACCGTCTGCTCCGGCATGTTTCCGGAGTGCCGAGCGGATCCTGGCCATCACCCGCTCGGCGTCCCGGGGCCACTCTGAGCGCGGACCGTGCAGTACCGGCCCGCCCGGGCGTTCGGCCGGCGTCGCCGTCATGATGTTCCGGGCAAACGGCGCGAGCCGCCCTTGCCAGAGCCCGTCCACCTGTGCCAACAGCGCGTCGACCGTGCCGGAGTTGTCCAAGACGACGTCGGCCGCGGCCAGCCGCTCATCCCGGGAAGCCTGCGCTGCCATCCGGGAACGTGCCTCCTCGGCGGTCATCCCCCGGTTTTCCTGCATCCGCCGGACGCGGACATCGTCTGGCGCGTCCACCACAACGACTAAATGGAAGTCGCTGCCCTGGCCGGTCTCGACGAGCAGCGGTATGTCCTGGACCACCACCGCTCCGTCCGGGGCTGTCGCAAGGATGCCGGCGGCAGCTTCGCGGACCAGTGGATGGACAATGCCGTTCAGTACGGCCCGCTGCGCGTCGTTCCCGAACACCACGGCCCCAAGCCGGGCCCGGTCCAGCCGGCCGGCACCATCGAGCATGTCCTGCCCAAACGCCTCCACCACCCGTGCCAGGCCCGGTGTTCCCGGTTCGACGACGTCCCTGGCCAAGGCGTCGGCATCCACGAGCACGGCACCAAGCTCAGCCAGGCGAGAGGCCACCACTGACTTCCCCGAGGCGATGCCGCCCGTCAAACCGATCTTCAGCACCCCACCAGCCTACTATTGGGCCCACGCCGCCGGGGTTCCCTGGCCGGGCGTCACGGGGTGAAGGGGTGGTGGGGCCTAGACTCGGATGGTGCAAGAGCAAGACAGCCGGGCAACGTCCTACACCACCCTTGCCGCGGGAGAAGAGTTCCGGCACGAGCTTGAGGTCAAACGGTCCAGGTTCATCACGGTGCTCCGCCGCGCAGACACCGAGGAAGCGGCACGCGACCTGGTGAACGGGCTGCGGCGCGAATTCCACGATGCCCGCCACCACTGCTCTGCCTTCGTCCTCGGACCGGATCGCGGGATCCAGCGGTCCAATGACGACGGCGAACCGTCCGGCACAGCCGGCATCCCCATGCTGGAAGCACTCATCAAAAGGGAAAGCGCACCGGGCGCAACGGACCTCAGCGACGTCAGCGCCGTCGTCGTGCGTTATTTTGGCGGCATCCTCCTAGGGGCAGGCGGACTGGTACGTGCCTACTCAGAGTCCGTGTCCTCTGCTTTGGACGTGGCTCCGCTGGTCAGGCGCCGACGGCTGCGGATCTGCGAATCGTCCGTTCCGCACGCCGCCGCCGGCCGGCTGGAGAATGACCTGCGGGCGGCGGGATATGTGATGGCGGAAACCAGTTACGGCGAGCGGGACACCGTGCTTCGCCTGGCCATCGCCGACGAACCAGCCGAAATCGCCGCAGCCGCCGAACGTGTCCTGTCACTCACCGCCGGGAAGGCCGGGCTCACACCCACAGGAACGGAGTGGATCGATGTCGCGCTCCCCTGAGGTCCGACTGGCCGAAGTCGACGAACCCATGCTGGAGCAGCTCCTTGCACTGGCCACCTGCGACGCCACGGCTGATGAAGTCACTCCGCCCCTGGGCAACGCGACCGGGTGGACCACCGAACGGATCGACTGGTTCCGTGCCTATCACCGTGCTGCCTACGCCGGCCTGGACGGACCGGCCAGGGAAAAGAGCTGGGCTGTGCTGTGCGACGGCAGCCCCGCAGGCGCGATAAGGCTTAAACGGGCTGCAGAAGGTGTGGCCGAGACCGGCATCTGGCTGGGCCGCGGATTCCGCGGGCACGGGGTGGGCGCCGCCGCACTCGACCTGGTGCTGGCGGAAGCACGCCGTGCCGGGCTGGGGCAAGTTATTGCCCACACCACGGCAGACAACATTGGCGCCCAGCGCCTCCTCAGCAGGGCGGGCGCCCAGCTGGCTTACGACGACGGCGGCGCGGTGAGGGCCGCCGTCGTACTTTAGCGGTAACCCCGACCGGATTGCGTCACTTTTGCCGTCCAGCCGATGCCCTCAGCCCGCAGCTGCAGGGCAAGCCGTGGCTGACGCCGCCAAAAGTTACGCATTCCCGTCGAGCACACAGGTATTAAAGACCACGGGCCCCTGCTCAATGCAGGGGCCCGTGGTGTTGGCCCGGGAAGGGGCCGGTGGCAATTAGTTGCCGGTCAGCTTCTCGCGCAGAGCGGCAAGAGCCTCGTCCGAAGCAAGCGTACCTGCACCGGTCTCGGCCGCAGCGGGCTCGGAGGAGTAGCTGGTGGTGCCGGAATCGCTGTCACCGGACGTTGCAGCTGCAGCGTCGTCGGCAGCGTGCTGGGCAACCTGCTTCTTGTGTGCTTCCCAGCGGGTCTGGGCGTCAGCGTACTGCTGCTCCCAGGCGGCGCGCTGGTTCTCGTAGCCTTCAAGCCACTCGTTGGACTCCGGGTCGAAGCCCTCCGGGTACTTGTAGTTGCCCTCTTCGTCGTACTCAGCGGCCATGCCGTAGAGAGCCGGATCGAATTCGGTGCTCTCGGCGTCAACGCCCTCGTTAGCCTGCTTGAGGGAGAGGGAGATGCGGCGGCGCTCGAGGTCGATGTCGATAACCTTGACGAACAGCTCGTCGCCAACGGAGACAACCTGCTCAGCAAGCTCAACGTGGCGGACAGCCAGCTCGGAGATGTGAACGAGGCCTTCGATGCCGTCTTCGACGCGAACGAACGCACCGAACGGAACGAGCTTGGTGACCTTACCCGGAACAACCTGGCCGAGGGCGTGGGTGCGGGCGAAGGTCTGCCACGGATCTTCCTGCGTAGCCTTGAGCGACAGGGAAACACGCTCGCGGTCCAGGTCGACCTCGAGAACCTCGACGGTGACTTCCTGGCCAACTTCGACAACCTCGGACGGGTGGTCGATGTGCTTCCAGGACAGCTCGGAAACGTGGACGAGGCCGTCTACGCCGCCCAGGTCCACGAAGGCACCGAAGTTGACGATGGAGGAAACGACGCCGGGACGGACCTGGCCCTTTTCCAGCTTGTTGAGGAACGTGGAGCGGACCTCGGACTGGGTCTGCTCGAGCCATGCACGGCGGGACAGGACAACGTTGTTGCGGTTCTTGTCCAGCTCGATGATCTTGGCTTCGATCTGCTGACCGATGTACGGAGCAAGGTCGCGCACACGGCGCATCTCGACGAGGGATGCGGGCAGGAAGCCGCGCAGACCGATGTCGAGGATAAGACCACCCTTGACAACCTCGATGACGGTACCGGTGACAACACCGTCTTCTTCCTTGACCTTCTCGATGTCGCCCCAGGCACGCTCGTACTGAGCGCGCTTCTTGGAGAGGATCAGGCGGCCTTCTTTGTCTTCCTTGGTGAGCACCAGGGCTTCGACCTGATCGCCAACGGAGACGACGTCTCCGGGATCAACATCGTGCTTGATGGAAAGCTCGCGGGAGGGGATGACACCTTCGGTCTTGTAACCGATGTCGAGCAGAACTTCATCGCGGTCGACTTTGACGACGGTACCTTCGACGAGGTCTCCGTCGTTGAAGTACTTGATGGTGGCGTCGACTGCTGCGAGGAAGTCCTCAGCGGTACCGATGTCGTTAATGGCGACTACGGGGGTACCGGGCTTCTCGGTGGAGGTGATGGTCATGTAGTAGGGGCTCCGTTGTGGATAGTTAGTCGGTCAGGCAAACCACCGCGCCCGCGTTATGGAACGCAGGCGCAGGTCTCGGCAGATCACGAGGATCTGCCGGGTCATCCTGATTTTGTGGATTCTAGAAACGTGCACGTAGTACACGCCCGTTTATTCTAGTCGTAGGGGCCAACACGGGTCAAAGCGCGGGCAGCACGTCGCCCAGGCGGCCAAACGCGGTACCCCCATCCTGCAGCCGGGGCAGCGCCTGCCGAAAGCCACCTGCGGTGCCGCTGCCTGGCTTGTTGAAGTGCGCAATGACGATGTCTCCGGGTCCTGCGGCGGATAGGGCCGAAGCGACTGCGGCCGGTGGCATGGTGGCGCCGGCGTCGGCGTTGATGCTGAAATTCACAGGCAGCATGCCCAAGCGGCGGGTCATCGCGACTGCCACGTCGTCGAAGTACGCCGTGCCTGCCCGGAAAAAGCGTGACGGCTGACCGGCGGCCTCGGTGAGCACGTCCTGGCAGCCTGTCAGTTCGTCGTAAGCGTCCGCGACACTCGCGGTGCCGGGGATGCCGTAGGCGGTTCTGCCGTTGACGGACAGCGGCCGGTGAAGCCAGCCGTGGTTGGCCAGTTCAAACAGCGGGTCTGCGCCGAGGTCGGCGGCCAGCTGGCGGTTCGTATGGATCCACCGGGCGTTCACAAACAAGGTGGCCGGAATGTTCAGCCGCCGCAGGGTGGCAAGGAGCTCCTGGTCAACTCCGGAACCGCCCGGGCCGCCGCAGGCATCCAGGGTGATGACCGTTCTCTGCGTGGCGGACCTGGTCACCACGCCGGTCACCTCCAGTCCCCACTCGGTAGGGCGCCTGCCGGCGAACTCCGCCATGACCTGGGCCTTCGACAGCGGTTGCACCACGACCGGCGGGCTTGGTGGGGCCTGGGTTGGCGGGCCTTCTGTGGGCACTGGCACGGGCTGTCCAGGCACAGTTGGCACCGGCGAGGCTGCCGCGGCCAGATTCTGTGTTTGAACCGGACTGGCCGCTCCGCCGGTCCCGGTTGCGGACGGCGCGGCACATGCCGACACCGCCGCGAAAACGCCCGACGTAACGCCAAGCAAAAGTGCCCGGCGGCCTGTCAGCCCCGGTGCCCCAATTTCCCCCATGAATTGTCCTTGGATCCGGCAGGAGCCCCTAGAAGTGGGTCAGGCAATGCGTGGACCGCTCAACCGCAAACATGCCACGCGCCTGGAGCGCCGCGCCCTGCTTGTGTTCGCGGATCCGCCCAGCCGCCGCCAGCGTAACCGGGCAGACCCCGCCGAGGTAAATTGATGACAGGGCGGAGACATCCAGCGTCAGGTCTGCCTCTTCCTCCTCAAGGCGTACGACGGCGGCCTCGCCGCCGGTTACTTCCAAGGCGAACGTCCCAGCCGTGAGGCCAAGCGGATCAAGGACGTCCAGGACCAGCCTGCCGTCAACGGGATAATGCCGGGCTTCAAGTGCCGCAGGAACATCCAGCATCCGGAGCCAGAGCATGTCCCGGCCGTCCGAGGACTCGATGCAGCGGGGATCGGCCAGCGCCCAGGCCAGCGGATCATCCATCGGCGCCTCCGCCCAGGTGACCCGTTCCACCAGGTCGATGGCGCCCAGGAACTGCCAGAGTTCGAGGTACGCCTCGTTGGTGGCGGCCACCAGGTCCACCACCTCGACGGTGTAGGGCGTTGTATCCCAGCCCAGGAATTTGTAGGAGACATAGCCGTCCACGGTGGAATCAGGACCGTAGTGCAACGCCACTTTGACGGCCGGATCTTCCTTTCCGTCGCGGCCAAGGGACCCCGAAGCCAGCTGGCGGTACCACTCCTGGCGGCCGATCGATCCCGGGGTCACGCGGTGGACACGGTCGAAGATTTGTGGTGCCACGTCCAGCAGCACTGTGGGTTCGGCGACTTCCACAGTGCCGACGGCCTGGTGGTTCAGTTGAAACCGCACGGTTGTGTCCACTTTTACGGTGCGTTCGAAGCTGGCCACGCCGTAGCCGAACCGTCCGTAGATGGACCCTTCGGAGGCGGTCAGGGCGGCCATCGCGATGCCGTCGCGGCGGGCCAGGTCCAGGTCCTCGGACATCATCCTGCGCAGGAGGCCGCGGCGCCGATGCGAGGTGCGCACGGTCACGGCGGTCACCATCTGGGTTTCCAGCATCCGGCCGAAGCCGATGTTGAGGGTCTTGCGGAGCGTCCCGAAAGTGGCGACGGGGACATCCGCGGGGAGGGAACCGGGAGCCACTTCCCCCGTTTGGTATGCGCCGGTCAGGACACGGCGGTCAGCCCGGTAGGTCGCCAGGGACTTCGCCACGTGCTCCGGGCTCCGGGTGGACTCGTGGAAGCCAAAGGCCACTGCCCTGACCCACTTTTCCGCTTCGGCGTATCCGTGCTCATCTTTGGAGACGGCGTCGAAGCGCCGGATTTCGTAGTTTCCACTCAGTTCAGCCACATTGCCGAGCCTAACCAACCCATCGGGCCCCTGGCCAGCAACAACACACGGTCGCGAGGTGGGTCAGATCCTCCGCACGGGCTGGCGGAGGATAGTTTTGAGCTTTTCCGGCGCCACCCTCCGGGCGTCGCTGAGGTAGATCTCGTGGTGCGGCCCGGCGAACCCGAAGCCGTTGGCCGGCATGAACTCATGGTGCAGGCGGTGCAGGGTGGGAGCCTCGTCGTCGTAGCTGCCGATGTGCAGGATCTGCACCGAAAGCCCTTCGTCGAGCGTCTCAAGCCGGAGCCGGTCCAGCCGCGGCACCTTCTTCGCAGCGGCCTTTGCGATGCCGTCCTGGAGGTCGGCGGGTCCAATCCAGTCGGGCTGCGGGATCATCATGGTCCACTTCCAACTGTCCTTGTCGCCCCGGGTGAAGGCCCCGGGATCGTCGGCCATCCATAGACCCTCCAGCGGCCCGACGGCGTAGTCCCGGCCCGCGTGCTTGCTGGCAAACTTCACCGCATAGGAGACCGAGTACAGCGCTTCCAGGGCAGCGGCGTACTCGGGCGCAGTTCCGGGGTTACCTTGGCCGTCCAGCATCAGGTAGTTCAGCGGGGGCACGGTAACCACCGCGAAGTCCCGGGCGCGGGGCGCGTACAGTTCCTTGAACTTTTTCCTGACGTCGTACTTGTCCATCGCGCCCCGCCCTTCGGTCCCCTGCCCCTGCCCCTGGCCTGTGCCGCTGGCGTTCCTAGTGCCCGGCGTCGTACCAGCTCGGACCCACGCCAATCTGTACGTCGAGGGGGACGCTGAGGTCCGCGGCGCCGGCCATCTGTTCGGTGACGAGTTTCTCCACCACTTCCCGCTCGCCGGTAGCCACTTCGAGCACCAGTTCGTCATGGACCTGGAGGAGCATACGGGACTTCAGGCCCTGGGCCGCCAGTTCCTCGTGCACACCCAGCATGGCGCGCTTGATGATGTCCGCCGCCGAGCCCTGGATGGGCGAGTTCAGCGCGATGCGTTCTGCGTTCTCGCGCAGCTGGCGATCCGTGCTGGTGAGGTCCGGGAGGTAGCGGCGGCGCCCCTCGATAGTGGCGGTGTAGCCGTCAATCCGGGCCTGGTCCACCACCCCGCGGAGGTAGTCGCGAACGGCGCCGAACCGGTCGAAGTAGTCCTTCATGAGTGTCCGGGCCTCGTCGACGGAAATTTCCAGCTGCTTGGAGAGGCCAAAGGACGTCAGGCCGTAGGCGAGGCCATACGACATGGCCTTGACCTTCGAACGCATGGCGCTGGTGACTTGGTCGGTGGGGACGTGGAAGATGTTGGAGCCCACAAAGCGGTGGAGGTCCTCGCCGTCCTTGTAGGCCTGGATCAGGCCGGCGTCCCCCGAAAGGTGCGCCATGATGCGCATTTCGATCTGCGAGTAGTCGGCGGACAGCAGGCAGTCATAGCCTTCGCTGACCACAAAGATGCCGCGGACTCGCCGGCCTTCCTCGCTGCGGATGGGGATGTTCTGCAAGTTGGGGTTATTGGAAGAGATCCGGCCCGTGGCTGCGACGTTCTGCGCGTAGGTGGTGTGGATCCGGCCGTCTTCCGTGACGGACTTCTTCAGCGACTCCAGCATTTGGCGCAGCTTCGAGGACTCGCGGTGGGCCATGAGCTGGACCAGGAATTCATGCCCGGTTTTTTCCAACAGGTTCTTCAGCGACGCGGCATCGGTGGTGTAGCCCGATTTGATCTTCTTGGTCTTCGGCAACTGCAGTTCCTCGAACAGAACAGTCTGGAGCTGCTTTGGTGAACCGAGGTTGACCTCGTGGCCGATCGCCGCGAACGCGAGTTCCTGGGCGTTGTCAATTACCTTGGCGAGGTCCGCGAGCTGCTCATCCATGCGGGGCATATCGATGGCGATGCCGGCGAGTTCCATGTCGGCCAGCACCCTGCTGACAGGCAATTCCAGGGTGGCCAGCAAGTCCGCGGCCTGGCGTTCGGCAAGTTCCGATTCGAAGTATCGGCTCAGCGCCTGGACGACGGCGGCCACCTGGACCAGTGCGTCAGCGGCGGCGGCGTCATCGCCGTCGAACGAGAGCTCAAGCTGGCCTGCTTTGGCAGTCTCGGAGGAGATGCTGACGTTCAGGTGGTGCTGGGCGAGCTCGGCCAGTTCATAGGTGCGGCGGTCCGGCTGGATGAGGTAGCCGGAGATGGACGTGTCATCCACCACCCCTTCCAGACCCAGGCCGCGGCTGGACAGCGCCTTCAGGGCAGCTTTGTAGCCGTGCATGACCTTGGGCGACGACGCGTCCCGCAGCCAGTCCGCAAGGACGTTTTCGGCTGCGGCGTCCTGGCCGGCGAGGTCGATGTATACGGCCGCATCGTCACGGACAATGGCGATGGCTGCGGCGTCTTCGCCGATTCGGCCGGGAACAAGGTCAACGGCGACGGCCGAGCGTTTCCCTGCACCGGCAGCGAGGAAAGCACCCAATTCTGCTGCGTTGGACGGGGTTTTATACTCCGGCACTGCGACGTTCTCGCGCTCCGCCGGTTCCAGGTCCTCGCTGCCGTACAGCGCGAAGAGCCGGGCACGGATGGTTTTGAACTCCAACTCGTCGAACAACTGCTCGAGGGCAGCTTCGTCCGGCCGCGGGTCCGCGAGGTCCTCCAGGGTCACGGGCAGTTCGAGGTCTGTGTGGAGCCGGTTCAGACGGCGATTGCGCTTAACGTCCTCGATGTTTTCCCGGAGGGCGTCGCCCACCTTGCCGCCGATCGCATCCACGTGCTCAAGGACACCCTCGAGTCCGCCGTAAAGGTTGATCCACTTCGCGGCGGTCTTGGGCCCGACACCCGGAACACCCGGAAGGTTATCGGAGGACTCCCCCACCAGCGCGGCGAGGTCGGAATACTGCGGCGGCGTGACAAAGTACTTCTCCTGGATTGCCGCGGCGTCCAGCCGGGGGATGTCGCTGACACCCTTGCGGGGGTACAACACAAAAACGTTGTCGGTGATGAGCTGGAACGCATCGCGGTCGCCGGTGACCAGGAGGACTTCGTAGCCGGCCTTCTCCCCCATCACGGACAGCGTTGCCAGGATGTCGTCCGCTTCGTAGCCGGGCAGCTTGATGGTCTTGATGCCCCACGCCTGCATGACCTTGTCGATGAGGTCAATCTGGCCGCTCATCTCCCGGGGCGTTTCGTTGCGGCCACCTTTGTAGTCGCTGTACTCGGCTTTGCGGTGCGTGGTCTCGTCCGAGACATCGAAGGCGACGGCGATGTGCGTGGGCTGCTGTTCCTTGATCAGGTTGATCAGCATGGAGGTAAAGCCGTGGATTGCGTTGGTGTGCTGTCCGTTGGCGGTGGAAAACTTGTCGGCGGGCAGCGCGAAGAACGCCCGGAACGCCATCGAATGCCCGTCCAGGACCAGAAGGCGCGGCTGGCTGGTAATAGGAATGACGGGAGCCTCGGTAGCGGAAACCCGGCCCCCGGCCGGCGGGACCTTGATGTCCTGCAGGGCGGCGTCAGCCTCAAGGGCAACGGTTTCGGAAGGGAAGGGGGCCGGTTTGGTAGTTTCACTCACAGGTGCCAGCCTAGTTCCCATGATGGACAATTTCACGCCCGGCCCCTTTACTGAGGAGTTGGTCACAGCAGGCATCCCCGAACAGCTGCATGAGTGGCTCAGCGGATATGGAATCGGTGCCCTGGTGCTCAAGATGGGCATCCACTTCCTGGAGATGAGTCCCGAGCGGACGGTGGCCACCATGCCGGTGGAAGGCAACACCCAGGTGGCGGGCATCCTGCATGGCGGAGCCCACGTTGTGCTGGCCGAAACACTGGGATCCTTTGCGGCGGGCATGCACGCCGGCGCCGGCAGGCATGCCGTGGGCATCGAGGTCAACGCCACCCACCACCGGTCCGTCGCGGCCGGCACCGTCACCGGTACGTGCACCGCCGTCCACCTCGGCGGGACGCTGACCACGCACGAGGTGGTCATGACCGATGACAAGGGCAGGCGGCTGTCAACGGCGCGCATCACCAACATGCTCAGGGACAATGGGCCCGCGAAAAAGGGCGACTAGTCCAGCAGGCAGGGGATCCTAGCCAGCCGTGTCCGCAGGGTTGAGGTTGTAGCGCAACTCAACTACCCCCCGCCCCATGGTGCGCGAAGCAGTCAGCTCCAGTGGCGCCGTCGGGCCTTCCAGGGGCAACAACCGCTTGCCATCGCCCAGCACCACCGGGATGACCGAGAGGATGAGTTCATCCAGGTACCCCGCAGCGGCGAACTGGGCTGCCAGGTTGCCGCCGCCCACCACCCACACATTCTTCCCGCCGGCGTCGTCCTTGAAATCCTGTACGAACTCCCGGACCGGGCCGCGGACAAATGTGACGTCTGAACCGGCCGGCGCCGTGTGCTCGTGCCGGGTGAAGACGTAGCAGGGCGTGGACGGGTAGGGCCATTTGCCGGCTTCGTGCTTCATCAGCCAGGCGTAGGTTTCCCCGCCCATGACGATGCAGCCCACGCCCTCCATGAAGGTGTCGTAGCTGTCCTGCCCGCCGTCGAAGCCGTCGAATTGCAGGAGCCAGGTGAGGTCGTCATGTGCGGTGGCGATGAAGCCGTCCAGGGATGCGGCCACGAAGTACTGGAAGCGGGACATGGCTCCAGCGTAGTCATTTCGACTCCGGGTTCCCATACTCCACCCGCAGTCCGGGCTCGTCGCAACAGTCTTAGCTATTCCCCGCCGGGGCCTATCCCCCGGAAAAAACTACTTGCTGAAGTACGGGATGATCAGGTACAGCCCAAACAGCACGGCAACACCGCAGAGGCCGAAACAGATATATGCGAAGGAGCGTTTGGCGCGCGGCGAGGCCTGCTGGGCGTCACCGGCGATGGCGGTCAGCCGGACGCCAAGCGAGTACAGGACTACTACGGTCACGGCAGCCACCAAGGTGGCGCCGCCTACGGTCAGGAGTTCCAACCACTTCATCGCTGCGTATCCTTCTGCTCAGACGCTTCGGCTGGGGCTTCAGCTGCGGTCTTGTCCTTGGTGCGGGCGCGGGCCCGCGCGAGGGCTTTCTTCTTGGCGAAGCGGACGGCCTGCCCGGCTTCCTCGACCTCCACGGCGTTGTGGTGGCCAACATGGGACTTACGGGAGTAGAAGAACATAAACAGCACGGCAGCCGTACCGGCGACGGCGGCAATCAGTACACCCACCACGCCTGTCTTGACGAGCAATGCCGTCAAGGCACCGACAATGCCCGCGGCCGGGAGTGTAAACAGCCAGCCCAGCGCGATCTTGCCTACCATGTTCCAGCGGACCGTGGTGCCCTTGCGGCCCATGCCGGAGCCGATGACCGATCCGGACGCAACCTGCGTTGTGGAAAGGGCAAAGCCCAGGTGGGAGGAGGCCAGGATGGCCGAAGCGGTGCTGGTCTCGGCCGCGAAACCCTGGGCGGGCTTAACCTCGGTGAGCCCGGAGCCCATGGTGCGGATGATGCGCCAGCCGCCAGCATAGGTGCCTACGGCAATGGCAATGGCGCACGCGGCGATGACCCAGAACTGCGGGCCGGAGCCTGGTGCCTGGGTTCCTGCGGCAATCAGGACCAGGGTGATGATGCCCATGGTCTTCTGCGCGTCATTAGTGCCGTGCGCCAGTGCCACCAGGCTGGAGGTAAAGATCTGGCCGGTGCGGAATCCGCCGCGCTTCTGCGTGAGCTTGCTGCCCGTTTCGGGGTCGTGGCGGGCGGTCAGGGCATAGGCGAGCCTGGTGCAGATGTAGGCCACAATCCCAGCGATGAGGGGGGCGAAGATGGCCGGCAGGATGACCTTCTGCAGGAGTGTCTCCAGATTGACGGAGTTGAACCCGATCCCCGCGATGGCCGCGCCGATCAGTCCACCGAACAGTGCATGGGACGAACTGGACGGCAGGCCCTTCAGCCAGGTGATCATGTTCCACAGGATGGCGCCCATCAGGCCGGCGAAGATGATGTCCGGCGTGATCTGGACGCCGTCGGAGCCTTCCCTGATGATGCCGCCGGAAACTGTCTTGGCGACCTCCGTTGACAGGAATGCGCCCACGAGGTTCAGGACGGCGGCGAGTGTCACCGCTGTTTTTGGCTTGATGGCACCTGTGGCGATAGGCGTGGCCATCGCATTCGCGGTGTCATGGAAGCCGTTCGTGAAGTCGAAAAATAGTGCCAGTGCGATGACCAGCGCCACCATGAAGGTGATATCCACCTGTTGCCCAATCTGCAGAGTCGACGTTCAGCAGTTTCTTTCCCCCGGCTGCCTTGCACAGCATAATTCACCAGCTGTTCGCGTGGAATGACCTGTGGCGTTAACACAACCGGCGTGAAACCTTATCGATCGTACGCGTACCGGGCATCAGGTCAAAACAGCGGCGATATCAGAAAGGAGCTGACGGATTCGAGTTCCGCGGGCGAAATTCCCAGCCGCGGATCGGGCGAGACCAGCAGGATCCGCGCGCCGAGGAACCGGGCCCATTGCTGTGCCTCTTTCTCGAACCGGAGCTGGTCGTCGATCCAGACAATGCGCTCCGGGCTACTACGTTCCAGATCCGCCTGGAGAGCCGCAAGCTTCCACCACCGCTCCCCTGTATTGCCGCCGTCAGCGGTCAGGTATGGCCATCGGCCGCCGTCCAGTCCAATGGCGGGGCACAGGTATTCCGGCGCCATCTCCTCCCAGCTGGTAAGCCAAATGCACGCGACGCCCGGCCTCGCGGCGAGGTCATTGAGCCCGTCCACCAGTTCCCGCGCATAGGCCACGGGCAGCAAGCCGGCATCGGCCTGGCACCATTCGCTGCCCCATTCGCTCCTGCCGGCGGGGCCGAAAGGGCAGATGACGCCGTCCACATCCAAGTAGAGGGTGACGTTCCGCACAGCCGCACCGCAACTCTAGCGTTGTGGGTATTCCGGGGCGTGGCCGGAGTCCAGCATGGGCGCCACTTTCTCCTCGAGAGCTGTCACTGTGGCGTCCGGAAGGACAATCAGACCGTCCAGCTCGCGGCGAGCCCGCTTGTAGGCTGCCTGACGCTCTGCCGGCGTGGCTGCGCTGTCTTCCGCGAGACGCAGCAGCTTCCTGGCTGTGGCCAGCCGTTCACGCTCGGGGCCCGAAAAGTTCGAATCCTTGATGCGCCTGGCCTCGCGTTCGGCTACGGAAAAAGCCACCTCATAGCCGTTGACCGCCGAGCGGTAGGCCTCGAGCCGGGAGGGCACCGTGAGTTCTTTAGCCGCGGCAGGCCGAAGCCCGTCGGCTTCGCGTTTCGCCCGCAGGAACGCCACGGTCAGGGGTTCGCGGACATCAGTCATCAAGGGAAAATCGATCAGCTTGCCTACATCGAGCTCGTAGTCCAGCCATCGTTTGTTCACGGCGTCGTGGCTGGCCATCAGCATGGCCACTTCGGCCTCGACTACCTGCTCCGCTTGCAGCGTCAGATTCCTCAGCTTGTAGAGCTCCACCCGGCGCTGGTGCCTGCGCTCGGTGGAGTTCTGCCACGCCTTGGCCCAACCGCCCATGACACCACTGAGCGGAAAGACCAGCCACCAGTAATGGGCCATAAAATCCAGGATGGGCTGCACGCTTCTATCGTCGCACCGTGCGAGGCAGCTGCTCAAGGACTATGGCTTCGGGCCTGCCTAGGACGCGGGAGCCCCGAGGGGGTTATTGACGTTTACCAACCAGGCGGTACCGAATTTGTCCCTGCACATGCCGAAGATGTCGCCCCAAGGTGCCGGTTCCAGCGGAACGGTCACAGAGCCGCCGTCGCCGGACAGCTTCTCCCAGTAGCCGCGAAGCTCTGCTTCGTCGTCGCCGCTGAGGGAAACTGAGATGGAGCTGCCCTGCGCGAGGTCCATGCCGTTGGGGGTGTCTGCCCCCATCAGGACCAGGCCCTTATCGGTGGTCAGCATTCCGTGCATGATTTTATCGGCCTCTGCCGGATCTTCGCTGGCCTGGAATTCGCCGAACGTGCTCAGGGCAAGGTCGCCGCCGAACACGGACTGGTAAAAGGTCATCGCCTCCCGGGCGTTGTCGCGGAATCCAAGGTAGGGGTTGAGCGTCGTTGGCATGGACAAATCTCCTTGCGGTACGGAACGGAATCGGAAAGGAACAGTCAACATATTGCCCCAATTCCACCCCGCTTCATAGGGTTCCCCGGCCGCCGGTTTCCCTGTTGGCCGACGGCGTGGCTCAAGGCACGAACCGGTACCCCACACCGGGTTCGGTGAGCAGGTGGCGCGGGTTTCCGGGGTCGGTCTCCAGCTTCCGGCGAAGCTGCGCCATGTACACGCGCAGGTAATTGGCTTCCTTCTGGTAAGCAGGCCCCCAGACGTCCAGCAGGAGTTGCTGCTGCGTTACCAGCCGGGCCGGGTTCCGGACCAGCAGCTCCAGGATGCTCCATTCGGTGGGTGTCAGCCGCACAGCGTCGCCATCCCTGGTGACGCGCCGCTGGGCAAGGTCCACAGTGAAGGACGAGGCCGCCACGGTGGGTGCCGATTCGGGCTCGGGCACACGGCGGAGCAGCGCGCGCAGCCGGGCGAGGAGTTCGTCCAGACCGAAGGGTTTGGTGATGTAGTCATCCGCGCCGGCGTCGAGGGCGTCCACTTTATCCGAGGAGCCATGGCGGGCGGACAGCACCAGCACCGGCAGGCTGCTCCAGCGGCGGAGTTCCCGGAGTACCTCCGCTCCGTCCAGGTCCGGCAGCCCGAGGTCCAAAACCATCAGGTCCGGCGGCCGGTGCGATGCGGCACGCAAGGCGCTGCCGCCGTCGGCCGCTGTATCCACGGCATAGCCATGGGCCTGGAGCGTGATCCGGAGCGCCTTCAGCAGGTGGGGGTCGTCGTCCACCACGAGGACGCTGGTCCGTTGGCCCGGATGCGTGCCCGCAGAGTGTGTCTGGGCCGCGTTCACGTGGCATCCTGCCGCGGCTGGCCTGCAGCATGGCGCGCGCCCGCTTCGCCGGTGGAAAGGGCCAACGTGATGACCATGGTCAATCCCCCGCCGGGAGTCTCCTGTGCGGTCAGCGTGCCGCCCATGGCCTTGATAAATCCGTCCGCGACGGCCAGGCCCAGGCCCACGCCCGTGGATTGGGGAAGGTCGTGGAGCCGCTGGAACGGCCGGAACATGTCCAGCACTTTTTGGGCGGGTACGCCAGCGCCGTGGTCGATGATCCGCAACTCACCGGAAGGATAGCCGTCCAGGGTGTCTGCGCCCATTCCGTCGGAAGCGCCGGTGATGGTGATGCCGGATCCGGGCGCGTACTTGACGGCATTTTCGACGATGTTGGCGATGACGCGTTCCAGCAGCACCGGATCGGCTTCCACGGCAGGCATGTTGGCCGGCAGCTCAACCCGGACGGTTCCCGCCGGCAGCCCACGGAGGGCCGGGGAAACAACGTCGCTCCACCGAACCGGCCCAAGCGTGGGCATAACCGAATCGGCGGTAATCCTTGACATATCCAGGAGGTTACCGACTAGCTGGTCCAGCCGGTCGGTGCACTCATCGATGGTTTCCAGCAACTCTCTCTCCTCAGCAGCGGTATAGGTGACTGTCCGTTGCAGCAGTCCACCTGCGGCGAGCTTGATTCCGGCCAGTGGCGTCCGCAGATCGTGCGAAACAGCCCGCAGGATGGCAGTGCGCATGGTGTTCCCTTCGGCCAGGCGCAGCACCTCGCGGCGACTTACGGCCAACTGCCGGCGCTCCAGCTGGGCTTTGACGTGGACCGCAAAGGCACCCAGCAGCCTGCTTTCCGACGCCGGCACCTGCCGGCCGAACAGCACGAGCCGGGTATCGGCGTCGACCGGCTCTGCAGTGCTGCCCGCTATGCCAGCAACACCCGGCTCCCACCCGGCCGTGTCCCCGGCACCGGCCACCAACCGCCATACCCGGCCGTCAGCGTCCGGGCCCCCGTCCCTTGAAAGTTCCGACGCCGGTCCAGCGCCTTCCGCTTTCACGGTGTGGCTGCTGAACACTCCGGCGCCTGTTGCACCGAAAACGTCCAGGGCTTCCGCCAGGAGGCCTTCGAGGGTGTCCTCCGAGCGGGAGGCGCCCAAGGCGAGATCACCCAGCGTGGCGGCCTCGGCCTGTGCCCGGGCGGCTTCCTTTGACCGGCGGGCGGATCTGTCCACCACACCGGCGACAGCCACAGACACGCCCACAAAGATACCCAAGGACAGGAAGTCCTGCGGATCACTGACAGCGAGATCCCCCAGCGGCGGCGTCGAAAAATAGTTCACCAGCAGGCTGCTCCACAGTGCGCCGACGACGGCGGGCCACAACCCGCCCACCAGCGCCACCGCGACGGCGCCCGCAAGCTGGATCAGGACGGCGGTGGCAACGCTGTGGTCAAACGCGGCCAGCAGCAACTGCAGCAGGACAGGAAGGGCAGCTGCGAGCGCAAAGCCGGCACCGGCCCGCGCCCCGCCAAGGGTGGGCCTCCTGCGCCGTGGGGTGTGCACGGGCGCGGAGCGGGGCACTACCTGGACGTCAATGTCCCCCGCGCCGCGGACCACCCTGGTTTCCACGCTGCCGCCGGACAGGAGCCCGGACAGCTGGCCGGCCAACGGCCTGCGGCGGGACTGGCCGACCACGATGTGGGTGGCATCGGACTTGCGGGCGTAGTCGAGCAGTGCCGACGCCGGGTCAGGTGCCGAGAGCGTGTGGTAGCTTCCGCCCAGTTCTACGACCAGCCGCCGCTGGGCCTCCAGCGCCTGCGGCGATTCTCCCGGCGCATCCTCTGCGGTGCGGACGTGGACGGCCACCAGTTCGCCGCCGTCGCTCCTTTCCAGGATCCTGGCGGCGCGGCGGATGAGCAGTTCTGCGTCGTCGCTGCCGTTGAGGCCAATGACTATCCGTTCCCGTGCCATGCGGCCATTCTCCCACCAGGATCCTGCACGCCTTCGCCGTCCGGCCGCACAAGCTGTGGTGTTGGTCATAGCGGTGTTAAGGATGCGTCAAGATGCTGGGGAATCCAGGTCCCGCAGGTCCGGCCAGTACTAGATTCGGCTGTGCCCGCGGCGCCGTGCTGTGGACTGAAAGGCTTTCATGACCACCATGAGCAGGCCCCCGGCCGACCCGTCCGCCCTCCGCCCGACGCGGAAGGCGGCCTTTGGCAGTTGGCTGCTGTTCGGACTGCAGGACTCCAAGGGCGCACACCAGGGCCCAGGTGGCCTCGCGGCGGACGAGGAGAAGAAGCACCACTGGTGGCAGGTGATGTGCCTGACGGGCGTGGACTACTTCTCTACCCTCGGGTACCAGCCGGCCATCGCGGCGCTGGCTGCCGGTGCCATCTCTCCCCTGGCCACGCTGGTCCTGGTTGCTGTGACCTTGTTAGGGGCCCTGCCGGTCTATCGGAGGGTGGCGGGCGAGAGCCCCCGAGGTGAGGGGTCCATCGCGATGCTGGAACGGCTGCTCCCCCGGTGGGGCGGAAAGCTTCTGGTGCTGGTGCTGCTCGGTTTTGCCGCGACGGACTTCATGATCACCATGACCCTCTCCGCTGCCGATGCCACCGCGCACCTCATCGAAAACCCGTTTGCTCCGGAGTTCCTGCACGGCCAGGAGGTGGCAGTGACGCTGGTGCTGCTTGCGTTGCTCGCCGCGGTCTTCCTTCGCGGGTTCAAGGAGGCGATCGGCGTCGCCGTCGTACTGGTGGTCCTGTACCTGGGGCTCAATGTGGTGGTCATCGCCACGTCCCTCGGCGAGGCGGCGGCCCATCCGGTTGCTGTCGGTGACTGGTGGCAGACCCTCAACACATCGCACGGCAATCCGCTCATGGCTGTGGCCATGGCACTACTGGTCTTCCCCAAACTGGCCCTGGGACTGTCCGGCTTCGAAACTGGAGTGGCGGTGATGCCGCAGGTGCGCGGTGGCGCAGGTGATACCGACGGGAACCCGGCCGGACGGATCCAGGGGACACGGAAGATGCTGACCGCCGCCGCAATGATCATGAGTGCCTTCCTGGTGACGAGCAGTTTTACGACGGTGGTCCTGATCCCCGGGCACGAGTTCCAGCCCGGCGGGGAAGCGAACGGAAGGGCGTTGGCGTTCCTTGCGCACGAATACCTGGGAGACGGGTTCGGAACCGTGTATGACCTCAGCACAATCGCCATTCTCTGGTTCGCCGGGGCATCCGCAATGGCGGGCCTGCTGAACCTTGTTCCCCGATACTTGCCGCGGTACGGCATGGCCCCCGAATGGGCGAAGGCCGTCCGCCCACTGGTGCTCGTCTTCACGCTCACCGGGTTCCTCATCACCTGGCTGTTTGAGGCCGACGTCGATGCCCAGGGCGGTGCGTACGCCACCGGCGTCCTGGTGCTGATGACTTCGGCGGCGGTGGCCGTGACGCTCTCGGCGCGCCGCCTGCAGCAACGGAAGCGGGCCATAGGCTTCGGTGTGATTGCCGTGCTTTTTGTCTACACCACAGTCACCAACATCTTTGAGCGGCCCGAGGGAATTAGGATTGCGGGGCTGTTCATCCTGGGGATCGTGAGCATTTCGCTGCTGTCCAGGGTGTTGCGTTCCTTCGAACTGCACGCCACGCATGTCCGGTTGGATACACAGGCGCTGGAGTTCATCGCGGAGAACCTGTCGGGGCCCATCGGCATCATCGCCCACGAACCGCTCCGCCAGTCCGCGGAGGCCTACCGGCAGAAGCTCGCGTCCGCCACCGAAGCCAGCCACTTCCCCTCGGACTACCGGCCCCTGTTCCTGGAAGTCACCGTGGATGATTCCTCCGACTTCGAAACGGCGCTGGAAGTCCGGGGCGTAGTGCGGCATGGTTTCGCCGTGCTGGAGGTGCACGGACCCGTAGTACCCAACACCATCGCGTCGGTGCTCCTCCATATCCGGGACGTGACTGGCCTGATGCCGCACGTGTACTTCCGCTGGACCGAAGGCAACCCTGCCGTGAACCTCCTGCGCTTCCTGGTGCTGGGCGAGGGTGAGATCGCTCCCGTGACACGGGAGATCCTGCGGGAGGCCGAACCGGATGTCACCAAGCGGCCGTGGGTGCATGTGGGGTAAGGGCTCGCTTCCGACGGCGGCCGGATCACTTGGTGCGGCCCGGGACATTGCCGGGTATCTCCTTGCCTGTCCCTAGACTTGGTGCGTGACTGATGCGCAGGTTCTGCATGCCTACGCCGCGCGTGCGGCAGAATACACGAGCGTCCTTGGCGCCATCGAGGACATGCACGAGCACGACCTGCGCCGGATTGAACGGTGGGCCGGGGAGATTCGCGGTCCGGTAATCGACGCCGGGTGCGGCCCGGGACATTGGACGGACTACCTTCACAAACGGGGTGTCGACATCGAAGGTGTAGATTTCGTTCCCGAGTTCATAGAGATCGCCCGACTCCGCTTCCCCGAGGTACTGTTCCGGGTCTCCTCAGTTCGTGCCCTGGACGTGGCGGACGGGGGCCTGAGTGGCGTGCTCGCCTGGTATTCGCTGATTCACTTGGTTCCGGCGGAGCTACCGCATATTCTTTCCGAACTCGCACGCGTGCTCAGGCCCCAAGGGCGCCTGCTCATTGGCTTTTTCGAGGGCGTTTCCGCCGAGCCATTCGACCATGCCATCACAAAGGCTTACTACTGCTCTTTAGACCAGATGAGCCGGCTACTGCAGGATGCCGGGTTCGAGGTTCTCGACGTCGAAACGAGGCATGACGCCGGCAGGCGGCCGCATGCAGCCATTGCTGCGATCCGCCGGTAAGGGTTCGCTTTCCCCGAACCCGGTGAACAACCGGAACGGCACGACGTCGAATACTGTGGATCCGGTGACGGACGAGCAATTTCAGGCAAAAAGCGGCTGGGTGACCATGCCCCATGCTGAAATCTACTGGGAAGCCACCGGAGATCCCGACGGGATTGCGGTCCTTTACCTTCATGGAGGCCCTGGCGGTTCCCTTGGTCGGGGCGGGTACCGTAAACGCCACGACCCCGGCCGGTTCCGCACTATCGGTCTTGACCAACGCGGTTGCGGCAAGAGCACTCCCGTCGTCCAGGACGACCTTGACCACCTGCCCGAGAACACGACGCAAGCCTTGATCAAAGACATCGAGGCTGTGAGAGAACACTTGGGTGTACAGAAATGGATCGTGACCGGCGTTTCCTGGGGTAGCACGCTTGCCCTCGCCTATGCCCTGGAGTTCCCCGCGCGGGTTCTCGGCATCGCTTTGGTAGCGGTGACAACAAGCAGCAGGGACGAGATCCAGTGGATCACAGAAGACGTCGGACGCATCTTCCCCGAAGCATGGGCTGAGTTCGCAGAAGCGGCCAACGCGGCCCCCGGCGAACGGATAGTGGATGCTTACGCTCGTCGGCTGGCGGGGCAGGATCGCGCAGACGCGCGGCTCGCTGCACTGTCTTGGGACCGGTGGGAATCTACGCACATTTCGCTGGATCCCAACTGGCTTCCTGGCCTGCTGTTCGAAGACGAGCGCCAACGGATGACCTTCGCGCTCCTGGTCACGCACTACTGGTCCAAGGACGGATTCCTCGTCGAAGGCCGGGAAATCATCCCGCGGATCCACGAGCTCAATGGCATCCCCGGCTACCTCATCCACGGCAGGCGGGACATCAGCGGCCCCGCCGTCACGGCATGGCAGTTGCACCGGCGCTGGGAGTCCAGCCGGCTTATCGTCATCGAGGACGAGGGCCATGGCGGAACTCGATGCATGGCAGCACTGACACGAGCCGTCGAAGAAATCGCTGCACTGGCCTGAGTTCACGGGCTGCGACGGCTTCGGAGCGCTCTAGGCCAGTTGAGTGAGAATAACGGGTCCGGATTCCGTGACGGCAACCGTGTGCTCGGAATGCGCGGTCCGCCGGCCATTGGAGCTGCACAGGGTCCACCCGTCGGGAGCTGTCACTAGCTTGCTGGTGCCGTCCATAACCCAAGGCTCTATTGCCAGAAGCAGTCCAGGCCGCAGCACGTATCCACGGCCAGGCGCACCGATATTCGGAATATGCGGATCCTGGTGCATGGTGCTTCCAACACCATGTCCGCCAAATTCGGTATTGACCTCAAAATGCGCTGATTCGAGCACTGCGCCAATTGCGTGGGAGATATCTCCGATACGGGCTCCGGACTCGGCCGCCCGGATGCCAGCCAGAAGCGCTTTTTCCGTGGTTTCAATCATCTTCAGGTCGCCGGGCGCGGCGGAACTCCCTACAACGAAGCTGATGGCGGAATCAGTGACCCAACCATCGACACTTGCCGCGAAATCAAGCGTGAGCAGGTCCCCGTCCACTAAAACGTAGTCATGAGGGAGTCCGTGCAGGACGGCATCGTTGACGGACGTGCAGATGACTTTTCCGAATGGCCCGCGCCCAAACGCCGGGGCATAGTCGACATAACACGAACGGGCTCCTGCGCTCCGGATCATCGAAGCTGCCCATTCGTTGATGTCCAGGAGATTGGTCCCCGGCTCGATTCTCTGCCGCAAGTCCGACAAGGTTTTTGCCACGAATTGGCCCGAGTGACGTGCTTGGTCAATTTCCCGGGGTGTGAGTAGCTCAATCAACGAATCCTCCAATATAGAACCGGTATTATTATAACGGTACTATGCTGGGAGGATGGTCAGAGTTCCTCTTAGCCCCGAAGATGTCCGCGCCGGGAGGCTGCTCGGAGAGATGCTCCGTCATGCACGCGGAGAACGGACCCTTGTCCAGGTGGCTCTCGGAGCAGGAATATCGCCCGAGACGCTCAGGAAAATCGAGACGGGTCGAATCGCGACGCCTTCTTTCGTGATCGTGGCTTCCCTGGCCGAGGAACTGGGCCTCTCGTTGGATGCTATCCAGCGAACGCTGCGAAGGTCGTCCGGCGAAAAGCTCGATGTAGCCTCCTAGAGCACGTAGGGTTCGAACCATGGACGCATCTGGGGGGACCGTTTTTCGTGGGGTGCGCAGGCAAATAGTGCTGTCGACGGCGGGCCTTACTATCGGCGTCGTAGCAGCTGCCTGTGGGTTGGCGCTTCCGCAGGGCTCAGCCTCCGACAACCACACCGCCGCCAGGCCGTCGTCTATGGCTCAAGCACCCTCGACGGGCGCAGAGTTGTCGCCGGGCAAGACTCCCGCACCGGTTCCGCCGGCGCCTCCCGCGGCTTCCAGTCAGGGTGCAGACGACTGCTTGGAACAAAGCCCGGAAGAGGCCCGTGCTAATGGAGTGCTGCAGTGCCAGTACTTCACTTCCGGCTCCCTGATGCCGGACTCAGTCCCGTCTGGCCCGGGCCTAAGCTCCGGTGACTACGCCGTAAGGTTCTCCAACGTTGGGGGAAGCACATTGATGACCTTCCGGATCCCCTGTGCTTCGTACGCGCTGAGGGTTAGCATTGTCGGCCAGACAATCACGCCGGAGCCGGGGTCCACGGAAAGCTCCATTGGCACCTGCAACTTCCCGTGGGATGAGGAGCAGAAGCGGATGGCAAGGTACCTCCAAGGGCCGTTGCAGTTCGCGCCAAAGGAAGCTGGCATCGTGCTCCATAACCCTGAATGGGGAGTCACTCTGTTCCGCACTCCCTACGCTTGACGGCGGCCGTGTCGTTGCCCAACGACGTCCACCTGGCTATCCGGCCCGGCTCTCTCCCGCCCGGCGCACCATTTCGTTGATCCAGATGGGCGCGAACGGAGAAGTGCAGTTGGGCGGCGTCGGGTAATCCTTGAGCACCTCGAGCCGCTCACCGATGTCCAGTGCACGGGCGCGGAGCTCGGCGTGCTCAATCCCGATCTGAGCCAGGCAATGGTTCATCGCCCACTGCAGACGATCAGGTGCCTCCCGCATCCCGGACTCAATGACGTCGAGGAGGCCGGGGAGGTCCAGACCTCCAGGACTCTTCGCCACGCGTTCAGTGGTCAGCGCCCAGCCAGCACTGGCGACCACTGGATCCGGATCCGCGAACCAGGACTGGCGCAGGTCTTCGGAGTGGGGGCTCTTCTTTACTACGTAGTTCACGAGCCAGTCGTGCACCTTGGGCGTACCCGCCTCGCGCACCATGGCGTCCAGCTCATCGCGCTCGTACACCTTGGGCCGGCAGATCAGAAGCGCCAGGAGCCTCGCCGCGGTGTCATTCGTTTCCCAGAGCTGGCGCGCAAGTTCCTGCTGGGTCTTCAGCCGCTTCGCCACAGCGCGCAGCTTGCTGAGGTTCACGCCGTGATCGTCCCCGCGCTTCTCGTTCACCTCGCGTGCCCTTGGGTCCTCGAGTGCGGCAAGCTCGGCCATCACCTGGTCCACTGTCGCTTCGGCCACCGTCGTATCAGCCACGTCTGCCTCCCTGTCGATCATGTGTGCGATTCAGCCTACGACCGAAACCTGGAAGCATCGAACACTTAGCCACGAACCCATTCACGTACGAGCCTTACGAAATCCTCCTGCCGTGCTGCCGCTACTTCCGCGCTGGGAAAAATCACTTGGCCGCGGTCTTGCCCGATCATTTCCAACAGCCCGCTCCACTTCGACGCATCAAAATGGAAGACATCCTCGTTCGTCTTGGCACCCCGGTGGAAAATGAGCTGAATGTGATTCAGCGGGCGCAGGTTGAATGTCACCCGGTCAACGGAATTGAAGCAGAAGCTCGGTGCTTTCCACTTGATGTGCTCCGTTATTGCGTCATCGCCGTTGAGGACTGCCAGCCGGAGCGACTCAATTGCCGGCTTGAGGGGGTGGTCCAGCGACTCCAGGAACGAATCAACCACCGAGTTTCGATTTAGTGTCATGAGACAGTCAAGCACTTTCGCTGTCCGCTACGTGCTTCGCTGGGATATCTGACGATAGGCTTTGACGTGTCCGAATCAGGTCAACATAGCTTCTTGGGGGAAGAACGCATGGACGCCAATCCGCTGAATTTTCTGGTGCTGTGCGCCGTGGGCGCAGCCGTCTTCTTTTATGTCCTGTACGGCGTGGTTCGCGCTGCGACCCGTGATGGAATCATCGACGCGGCACGCCAAGCCGAAAAGGCGAAGGCATCTGGGGATGAATCGGAACTCCGCGGCTAGCTGAACGGCAGCAGGCCAACTACAGCGGCTGCATCGACAGGCGAGGACGTATCCACCCTGACAACGGTGCCGATGCTCAAAGGCGCGCCGTATGCTGACCACTCGGCCCAGTCCCGCTCCGCACTGATCCCGACCGGATGAATCCTGTGACGCCGCCGATCCCTGTACCGATCCCACGCCAGGCCCGGAGGCACGTCGCACCAAACTTCAACCACTTGTGGACGTCCTGAGAGGGCTATGCCTGCATTGACGAAGCCAAGATCCCGAGGCCGGTACCACCACGACTCGACAATGACCGTGCCTGGAATTGCGGCGGCCAGCTGCCACATGGTCTGCGAGGCAATCTGGCCCAGCTTGCCGCTGCTCACACGGCTCAGACAAATATCCGCAAGGGCTTCCTTGATGGAGTCTTTGGAGATGAGGGGAACACCCAGTTTTTCGCTCAGTTGGATCCCCAGAGTGCTCTTTCCGGATCCGGGGAGGCCATTTACCAGGATTACTGATTCAGCCACAGTTCGTTGTTCTCATTCAGCCGGGGATTCCGAGTATTTCAGAAGTCGGCCAGGATTTGCCTGATTGAGAGGGCAAGTCGCGAGTGCGCTATTCCCAGCCGGGCCGTAGGCTCATGGGCATGGCCAGATACTTCGACGTTCATCCCCAGGATCCCCAGCCGCGCGCCATCACGCAGGCCGTCCGCATAGTGCTGGACGGCGGCCTGATCGCCTACCCCACGGACTCCTGCTACGCGTTAGGCGCACAGTTGGGCAACAAGGACGCGTTGGACCGGATCCGGACCATCCGCAAGCTCGACGACAAGCACCACTTCACCCTTGTCTGCAAGGACTTCGCCCAGCTGGGCCAGTTCGTGAACATCGGCAACGACGTCTTTCGCAGCATCAAGTCCGTTACCCCTGGCAGCTATACCTTTATCCTGCCGGCCACCAAGGAAGTCCCGCGCCGGCTGCTGCACCCCAAGAAGAAGACTGTGGGCGTGCGGATCCCGGACAACCGCGTGGTGCAGGCACTGCTGGCGGAGCTGGGCGAGCCACTCCTTTCCAGCACATTGCTCCTTCCCGACGAAGAGGACCCGCTGACCCAAGGCTGGGAGATCAAGGAACGCCTGGACCACGAAGTGGACGCAGTCATCGATTCCGGCGACTGCGGGTCCGAGCCCACCACGGTGGTGGATTTCTCCAGCGGCGTTGCCGAGGTGGTACGCCGCGGCACGGGAGACCCCTCCCGCTTCGAATAGGTTCTCTTCCGCGAGATGACGCTTAACGGCAGTGTTCGACGGCGGAGCTACCGTTAAGTGCCACCTCGCGGGAACGAACGGGCCCCGATCAGTCAGTGAATCCCGCCTTAGTCCTACTTGCGCGCCCGGCTGGGCTGCACACGCGGCGGCTCGCCAGGCATCTTGGGATAGTCGGGCGGGAACGGCATCTCACCGAGTCCTGCCTTCACATCACGGTCCCACCAGCCCAAAAGGGTGTCGATGGTCCCCGGATTAGCGTTAATGTCCGCCCAAGGATCGCCAACGGTTTTCAGCCGGTCCGGGACAGTGAGGATGGTGAAGTCCTTCGGACTGATGCTTTCCAGTTCCTCCCACGTGATGGGGCAGGAAACCGACGCGTGGGCCAGGGCGCGGGGACTATAGGCGCCGGCGATGGTCCGGTCGCGGTTCGCCTGGTTGAAGTCCAGGAAGACCTTCTCGCCGCGCTCCTCCTTCCACCAGGACGTAGTGACCTTGTCGGGCATGCGCCGTTCCAGCTCGCGGGCGGCAGCGATGACCGCGTGCCGGACATCCAGGAACTCATGCGTGGGCTTGATCGGTGCGTAAACGTGGAGCCCACGGTTTCCCGATGTCTTGATGAAACAGTCCAGGCCTGCCTCCGCCAGTACCTCCTTCAGCGCCAGCGCGGCCGGAACTGCGTCGTCGAAGTCAGTTCCCGGCTGGGGATCCAAGTCGATCCGGAGCTGGTCGGGGTTGTCCGTATTCCCGGTCCGCGATGGCCAGGGGTGGAACACCACAGTGTTCATCTGCACGGCCCAGACCGCGGCCGCTGGCTCGTCGAGCACCAGCATGGGATGCGAGCGCGCGCTCGGAAAAACCACCTTCACCGACCGGATGAACTCCGGCGTACCCTTGGGCGGGTTCTTTGAGAAGAACTGCTCGCCGTCGACGTTGTCTGAGTACCTTTGCAGTGCCACCGGCCGGTCGCCGTTAGCGGCAATGAAGGCCTCCCCAACGTCCACTATGTAGCGCGCCAGGTCCAGCTTGGTCAGCCCCAGCTCGGGCCAGAGGACCCTGCTGGGGCTGGAAATCCGCATCTCACGCTCGCCGTTGGGCCCGGGGACGGTAAGGGTAGTCTGTTCGCTCGCCATGGGGACAAGCTACACCCCGCCTTTCCGCTGGCAAACCACATTGCATCGGGCCCGGCGTCGGAACCAGCGGACTTCCGGCATGATGGATCCATGACCGTCTCAGAGTCCCCCCTGACCATCGCCGTGGGCGACGTCGGGGTTTCTGCTTCCTATGCCCGTCCCGAGCAGCCGTTTGCAACGCTGGTATTGGCCCACGGAGCGGGTGCGGGCATGGAGCATCCGTTCATGCGCGGGTTCACCGACGCCCTCAACGACGAAGGCGTGGCCACCTTGCGGTTCAACTTTCCGTACCGGGAGGCGGGACGGAAGTTCCCGGACCGGCCCCCGGTGGCGATCGCGGCCTGGCGTGCGGCAATGGACGAGGCAGCGCGGCAGGGCGCGGAGCACGGGAAGAGCGGACCCATCTGGGCGGCCGGCAAGTCGTTTGGCGGGCGGATGGCGTCGATGGCCGTCGCGGAAGGCATGGACACCGCCGGGCTGGTTTACCTCGGCTATCCGCTGCACCCGCCGGGCAAGCCGGAAAAAATCCGCGACGAACACCTTTACGGGCTGACGCTTCCCATGTTGTTCCTGCAGGGTTCCCGCGACACCTTTGCCACTCCGGAACTATTGGAGGGCGTGGTGTCCCGGATCGGCACATCCGCCGTAGTGGAGTGGATCGAGGGTGGAGACCACTCCTTTGCCATCGCAGGCAGGAAGCGAAGCGCCGAAGACATCGGAGCGTCATTGGCCCCGACGGTTGCGGACTTCATGCGCGCCCGCAGCTGACCCTCCCGCTATGCGGCGTCCTCGTGCCACCAGCCTTCCCAGGCGGTGGAGCTCAATTGTCCGTTGGGGAACCCGGCCTTGGCGTTTCCGCTGCCATACGGACGGTTCTCGTCACTCCGGCGGGCATCCAGCAGGAGGTTAAGGCTACTCAAAAGCAACATTGTTGTGTCCTTTCATGTCGTGGTGTGGACCACGCTGTCCACGTACCGACGAGCCTAACGGCGTGATGTTTCAGCACGTCGACGCCACGTTTCCGGTATGTATCGTTCCTCTCACCCTGTCTTCCGGGGGCGATGAATCCGCCCGCCGATATGGTCACATCCGGGATTTGGTCCGTGCGGTTGGCTGCGCCGTCCATGGATCCTCGGGCCACGGGTGCTTCGGATAGCGGCCCCTCATCTCGGCCCTCACCTGCGCGTACGGCCCGGACCAGAAGGACGCCAGATCGTCCGTTACGGCCAGCGGACGCCGGGCCGGTGACAGGAGGTGAAACAGGACGGGCACGCGTCCTCCCACCAGCCGCGGCGTCTCCGCCCAGCCGAAGCATTCCTGCAGTTTGACCGCCACTACCGGCCTGCCGCCGGCGCCAGGTTCCGCAGGATCAGGCCGTCCAGGAGCCGCCGCGGCACCAGCCGCCGTTGCGCGGTCCGGCACGTCCGGGTAGTCGATGCGCACCCTCGATCCACTGGGAACTTCCAGGGTTTCCGGCGCGAGCTCCGGCAGCTTCGCAGCTTCGGGCCAGGGCAGGAGCCGCCGCAGAGGGTCGGTGAGGTCGATGCTGCCGGTGGCCGCTCCCCCGGCCAGTTTCTCAAGCTCCGGCCCCAGCCAGTCGTCCAGGCGCGCGAGCAGGGCGGATTCGGAGACGTCGGGCCAGGGCTCGCCCAGTTCGCGGCGGAGCAGGGCGATCCGACGGCGCAAGGTGTCCGCCGCCGTCGACCATCCGATCGTTTCCAGCCCGTCTATGGCCAGGGCGCGTGCCACCGCAGCGCGCCCTTCGTCCGGGGAGGGGCGGACCGGAGTGGAGGACAGCACGATCGCTCCGAGCCGGCGCTCCCGCCGTGCTGTGACGCGGGCCCTGCTGAAGTTTGCTTCGATAGCGTCGGTGAGGAGGTGGCGGGCCGCCGCTTCCGCGGTGTCCGCCGTGATCGGTGCAGCGGAACGGATCACGGCACCCGTGCCGGCAGCGTCCCGGCCCTCTGCGCGCGATACCTCCGCAACGGCCAGCCACTCATGCCCGGCCAGGGAACTTCCCGCCGGTAACCCGGCCCGGGTGCCTGACGACAGCAGGTAACGCTCCGGCCCCTGGCCTGGAACTCGCCGCGCCACCCGGTCTGGAAATGCGAGGGCGACGACGGCACCCACCGCTTCCGCCTTGGCAGACGTCGAGTTCGGGGCAGCGCTCAGGACTGGGGGCACGACGCCGGCGCCCTCCTTCCGAGCGATGCTTTCCATCCGCCTCACGTCCTCCTCCCAGCGCCGGGATCCAGGGTCCTTGCCCGTGCGGAGGGCCGCGATGAGCCGCGTAAGGTCGGCACCGGGGGCGCGCTGGTCCCCCGCTACCAGGGCCACCGCCTCGGCGGCTGTCCGTACGCCAACGGAGGCGGCGCCGTCCAGGAGCGCGCGGGCCAGCCTCGGATCGGCGGGGATCCTCGCCAGGGTCCTGCCCAGCGCTGTGGCGTGGCCGTCCTGCGCCACCGCGCCGAGTTCCCGGAGCACCTCAACGGCCTCCTGCATCGCTGCCGGCGGGGGCGCATCCGGAAGCGCCAGTCCCGCTCCGGCGGGCGAACCCCAGCAGGCCAGGACCAGGGCAGCGGCGGTGAGGTCGGCGACGGCGATCTCCGGCGTGACGTGGGCAGGTGCCGCGCCGAAGGCCTTCTGGTCGTAGCAGCGGACCACCAGGCCCGGACCTTGCCGGGCGGCCCGGCCGGCGCGCTGCTCCGCAGAGGCACGGGAGCACGAGACAGTCACCAGGCCGGACATGCCCCGGCTCGCGTCTCGCCGCGGCTCGCGGGTCAGGCCCGAGTCAACGACGACGCGGACGCCCGGGACGGTCAGTGAGGATTCGGCGAGGTCTGTGGAGACGATGATCCGGGACAGCGCTTCGTCGGTGCGACCGGACACGGCACGGTCCTGCTCGGCCGGGCTGACCTGGCCATGCAGCTCCAGGATTTCCGTTCCTGGGCCGGTCCTGGCCCGCAGGCGTCCTGCAACGTGGGACACTTCCCGGGCGCCGGGGACAAACACCAGCGTGTCCGTATCGGGAGTGGCCCTGGCGTGTGCCCCTGCGGCGGTGTCCGCAACGTGGTCCAGGAAGCCGCGGGTCACGCCGCGGCCGTCCAGCCTGGCAGCCCCGGCGGGCACCCATTCAACGGCCAGGGGGTACAGGGCCGATGGGCAGTCGATCACGGGAGCCGGCCCGCCGCCGGCGTGATCTTCTGTTCCTGCGGTGGAGGCACCAATCAGGGCCGCAAACCGTGGCGCGTCCAGTGTGGCGGACATGGCCACCAGGGTGAGGTCCCCGCGGAGCTGCCGCACTTCGGTGAGCATGCCCAGCAACAGGTCCGTCTCCAGCCCGCGTTCGTGGACCTCGTCCAGGATCACCGCGCCCGCCGTCTCCAGTCCCGGGTCATCAAGCAGCCGGCGGAGCAGAATCCCCGGAGTGACGAACTCGATGACGGTGGCGGAGCCCGTTTGGCGCTCGCCGCGGACGGTGTAGCCCACCCGGTCGCCGAGGCGGCTGGCGTCCAGTGCGGCCAGGCGCCGGGCTGCTGCGCGGGCAGCCACGCGCCGTGGCTGCGTGACCACCACCCGCCGCTGCCCGTCAGGGGTACCGGCCAGCAGGTTGGCGAGCAGAGGCGGAACCAGCGTGGTCTTGCCCGTTCCCGGCGGCGCCTGCACCACCGCAGTCCCGGCCTCTGCGTCCCGCCTGAGCGCCGCAGTGAGGTCGCCGAGGGAATCGGCAAAGGCCAGGCCGGCCCCAATGGCAGCCAGGTCAAACGTCGCGGCAGAGTTCGGAGAAGTCACCCGTCCATTCTCCCCGTACGACAGGTGCCCGGCTGTCTGTCCCGTCAGGAGCCTGCGTAGGAGAGACTGGAGGCTGCCACACACGAAAGCGGGACCAAGCATGATCAATCTCCAGCAGGACGCAGAAGGCTTCATCCGGATGAAGCGCCATTTTCCCGGCAGTGTGGAGGTGACTGTCACGTTTGCCGACGGCACCCAGGAAGTATTCAGCGGCCTCCGGCTGAACCGTATCTACGACGAAGCCAAGGCCGAATACCGAGCACAGAACCAGCTCGACGCCAAGGGATTTTCCAGGGGTCCGAAGAAGAAGGTCCAGGAAGGCATCGAATTCGTGGCCGTCCACCCTGGCATGGGGAAGACGGAGGACGGGCGGCAGAAGCAGTAGCCCACCCAACCCCATGGAGTTCTTGTCCGGATAGGGGGACTTGGACGGCGCCAAGTGGCCGTCTCTGGACAAACTCGCAGGAAGGAGGCAGCTGGGTCAGCCCTTGTCTTCCTTGCCAATATCGTGCAGGCTGTCCGGACCTCCGGGGCCAGCGTTGGTCCTTCTGTTGATCAGCCACGTGAGGACCCAGAGCACCACACCGATGGCCATCAGGCCGCCGGCGATCTGGTACTGGATGACGTTCCGGCCCACCCATGGGCCTGCCAGGAAGGCGCACAGCAGCGCGGCGACCAGCGGCAGCTGCCCCGGCGAGGTGAAGAACACCTTGCGGTTGGGATCCCGCTTGCGGCGCAGGACCAGGCAGGCCACGTTGACCACCGTGAAGACGCACAGCAGCAGGAACGCGGTGGTCCCGGAGAGGTTTGCCACGATGTTGCTCTGAGGGTCGGACGTGACGTACCAGATAAGGCCGAGCGCCAGGACGGTGGAGAACAGGATACCGGCCCACGGTGTGCGGCGTACCGGGAGCACCTTCCCGAGCGGCCGGGGCAAGACGTGCTGGCGGGCCATGCCGTAGATCAGGCGGCTGGCCATCAGCATATTTATCAAGGCTGTGTTGGCGACGGCGAAGACGGCAAGGAACGGGAAGATCCTGTCGATCGGGAAGTCCGGCGAACCCTTATGCACCACCTCAAGGAGGGCCGCCCCCTCGGCTTCCCTGATGTTCTCCAGCTCCGTGGGCGAGAGCACGCTGACCACGGATATGGCTACCAGCATGTAGAGGATTACCGCCACGCCAAGACCGGTGAGCATGGTCCGGGGGAAGATCTTCTCCGGGTGATGGGTCTCCTCCACCATGTTCACGGAGTCCTCGAAGCCAACCATTGCGAAGAACGCGATGGATGTAGCCGCAGTGACTGCCAGGAACAACCCTTTGTCCTGGTAGTCATTGAAGACGAATATTTCTCCAGCGTTCCCCGTCCCCTGGGCCATGACGAAGAAGCCGACACCGATCACGATGCAGAGCGCGATCATCTCCACGAGGGTCAGCACCACGTTGAACTTCACGCTCTCGCCCACGCCGCGGAGGTTGATGACCGCCAGCAGCAGCATAAAGGCCATCGCCACCAAGGTGATGACCTCCCGTCCAGGCACTTCCATCCAGCCGTTGACTTCCAGGCCGCCGAAGAAGTTCTGGGCGAGGACGTTCGCTGAGGTGGAAGCGCTGGTGATGCCGGAGCAGACCACGGCGAATGCCACCAGGAACGTGACGAAATGGATTCCGAAGGCCTTGTGCGTGTACAGCGCCGCACCGGCGGCCTGCGGGTACTGCGTAACCAGCTCCAGGTACGAGAAGGCCGTCAGCGTCGCGACGACGAAGGCCAGCAGGAACGGCAACCACACGATGCCGCCCACGGTGCCGGCCATGGTGCCAGTCACGGCGTAGACGCCGGCACCAAGGATGTCGCCGACGATAAAGAGGAGCAGGAGCTTGGGGCCGAGGACCCGCTTGAGTTTGGGTCCGTCCCCCTCGGGCGTCACGTCGTACACTTCTTCAGACGTCTGGCTCATGGCTGACCTCCACAACGGGTAGACGGCTCCCGGTGGAACCGCAGCAGGATTCCCGGTCTTTTGTGACCTACTTCACTTTGAACCTCTCAGGTCACTTTGGCAACACCCCAGAGGCGCGGCGGTATAGCCTAGCCCGATGGAGCGAACATGACAGTCCGGAGCGCAGGCATCCTGCTGTACCGAGGGGATCCGGCGTCGGGCCTCCAGTTTTGGATCGCCCACATGGGTGGACCGTTCTGGGCGCGCAAGGACGCCGGGGCCTGGTCCGTCCCCAAAGGCGAGTACGCCGAGGACGAGGACCCATGGGCGGCTGCGCAACGGGAGTTCACTGAAGAAATGGGCGTGCCCGCACCCGCCGGCGACTACCGGCTGCTGGGTTCGTTCCGCCAGCCCTCGGGGAAGGTCATCACAGTCTTCGCGGCGGAGTCGGATTTCACGCCGGAGCGGATCGTCAGCAACACCTTTCCGCTGGAATGGCCGAAGGGCTCGGGCGTCATCACGGACTTCCCCGAGATCGACCGTGCAGAGTGGGCCACCGAGGCCGAAGCCCGGACCAGGCTGGTGCGGGGCCAACTGCCCATCCTCGACGCACTGGTCGAACAACTCAAACAAGGCGGCACTTAAGGGCAGTCCCGGCGTCGAACACTGCCTTTAAGTGCCACCTCTAAGTGCCACCTCGCAAAAGGGAGCCCTCCTACAGCGGCACGCTGTCAGCATAGACGAGGCGTGGAACGCGGCCGCTGCGCTCGCCCGGCGCCGGGTCGGCGTCGAGCAGTTCATGCTCCTCAACCAACACGCGCCACAGTGAGTCGGGGTTTCCCGGCTGGCGCAGTCCCGGGACGCCGGCCGCGTCCCCGGCCGGCGTCCCGGCGTTCGGCGGCAGGCTGATGGCCCCGGACCAAGTGGCCCGGAATCCCCCGGATTCTTCGACGCTGACGGCAAGCAGCAGCCAACTGGATACCGTCTGCCATTCCAGATCTCCCGCACCCGCGGACCGGCTCTGCACCGAGGCGCGCACCGTCCTGGACTGCTGCAGGCGGGAAGCCCGGGTGGCGGCGTCACCGGTGGGGCTGTCGGCGGTGAGCTGCTCGCCCGGCAGGCCCGGCGCACCGTGGGGATCCCAGCGCAGCCAGCTGACCACGCCCGTCAACGTCACCTGGACGTGCTGGAGGTCCGGCCGGCTCACCGTCAGGGTCCGGGCGGGCAGCGGCTGGACCCAGCTGGTCAGCGCCACAGGTGAGAGTTCACAGCCAGCGATGGAATGCGGCTGGAAACGGGCCACCGCCAGCCGCACGAAGGGCCACAGGGCGGAGGTCTCCTGGAGGGCGACGTCGACGAACCAGCGGCCCGACGCCTCGTCGTACTCCGGCCGGTAGCCCAGGACACGCACGGCTGGGCGTCCCCGAACATCCCGTAACGGCAGGGACGCGGCGACCGCTACCGGGTTTCCAGGCGCATCCGGCCACCCACGGTCCCGCCCGCCCGGCGGCCTGCCCCCGAGCGGCGGGCGAATGCCTGCTCCTTCCGCAGCGCCCGTTTCCACGAGGTCAAGCACCAACTGGTCGAGGGTGAGCAGGGGCGGCACGGTGGCTGGGGAAACGCCGCCGCCCTGGTGGATGATCGGGTCCGCTGCCCACAGGCTGGTGGCGCCATCCGGGGCCTGCCTCGCCTTTGGCCGGCGGGCCCAGGAACCGTCCGGCTGCTGCACCCATTCGTCGGGGTCGAAGACGAGCACTCCCAGCAGTTCCCCGTCACCGGACGAGAACCACGGGCGGGCCAGCCAGATGCGTACGCCGGAACGCCGCACCTGCCGCCAGGCGAACGGGTCCGCTGGTTCAGGCACCGCCTCCCAGCGCAGCAGTGGCACCGCATCCAGCACCAGGGGCGCAGCCGGCCGCGCGGACGAGGGAATATCGAGCTCCACCGGCTCTCCGGCCAGGGCCGGTTCCTCCGGATCCGGCACGTGCTGGAAGTACTCGGAGTACCGTGTGGCGCCGGAGGGCACGTACGTCACCCGCCGGTAGTGGGTGTCTTCAAAGCTCTGCAGTGCCCGGTGGAAGCCGATGTTCCCGAGCGCCTGCGCCAGCGGGCCTGTGGGCAGGAAGTCGTACAGGAAAAGCACCCCCGTCCGTTCTGTTTCCGCGACGGCGGAGCGGACCACGACGTCGGACTTGGACACCGTCTGCGGCCCCGGGGCCGCGGGGTCATCGACGGTCTCGGTCCAACGCGCGCGCACGAGCAGCGTGTCGGTGCTGGGGCCATGCACGTCCACCAGTCCGGTGAGCGCCACGACCGCACGGCCCGGCGGCCGGAGGAATACCTCCAGTGCCCTGAGCCCGGGCGGCCGCACCGGCGCCGGCACGGCGTGCACGAGCCGCAGGTCGGTCGAAGGGGTCAGCCACCACGTCCAGCCCGAGGACGCCGCACGCATGAGCGCGGCCGCGGCCACCACCTCGTCCGGAGTGTAGCCGTCCTCCGGATCTGCGACGCTGGCCAGGTGCGACCGCCACAGGCCGAATTTGTCCAGCGATGCCTGCTCCAAAGTGCTGGAGAGTGCCACCCGCACCTGCTCACCCGGCGGGACAGACACGTACACTTCGTGGCCGGAAACACGGGCACCCAGCTTGTCGCCGGGCTCCAGGACGAGCCTCAGCGGCTGCAGCGCAGGCCACGAGCCCGGGTAGGGGACGGTCACGGATTGCAGCGCCCGCGGCTCCCGCAGGCCATGTGGCGCTCCCGCCTCGTAGAACACCAGCGAAACGCCGGTGGCAAACGGGTCCGGAAGATACGGCAGCCTCAGGGCGTCGGTGTTGTGCACCACATACTGGCCCTCACCGATGGGCCGGCCACGGTCGGCGGCGATGTCCGCCAAAGTGGCCCGGTGGCTCGAACCCGTGTCTGCGCCCGGCCGGTCAACGAGCGCGATTCCGTTCTGTTCATCCGTGGCCCTGGCGTCGGTGTGGCTGGGTACGGACTGGTCCAGCAGTGTTCCGCGCTCGGCCAGGGCAACCGCGTAGAGCCTGCGGATCTCGGTGGCGTTGCCTGTGCCGATCGCGGCGTCGAAGTATCCGGCGGTCTCGGCCTCCAACTGGGTGGACTTCGGCGGGGCAATGTGGCGTTCGGCCGAGGACCGCGAATCAGGACCCTCGTCCGGAACACCGTCACCCGGAACACCGTCACCCGGGGCACCGTCTGCCGGCAGTCCGCTGCGCACCACCAGGTGAGCTGGCTGCTCCCCTGTTCCCAGCTCTTGCCGGGCGACCAGTGCCGGGGCCGGAACCGGTTCCCACCGCAGGTAGGGCCGCGGGGCGGTGACGGCGGGCCGGCCGGGCCTCCGAGCGTCCTCTGGCAGGTGCAGGTCATCGTTTCGCGCTAACCGGGCGAAGTCGCCGGGATCGATGCGCAGCTGCGGCCGCACCCGCAATGTTTCGCGGGATTCCGCCAGGACCCTCGACGCCGCCACCACGTCATCGAACGCACGTTGGGCAGGTGCCGCCGCGGGAGCTGACGCCTGGGCCACCAGGGCCTCCAACGTCGCGTCGATGCCTGGATCACCGGACAGCAGCGCCCCAGGGAGCGCGACGTCAGCAACCCCGCGCCCGGCGGTCCGCAAATGTTCGACGACGGCGTCGCGGCGGTCCGCCGCCACTCCGGCGCGGTCGCGCTCGCGGTAGGACGTCCGCAGCCGGTCGAGGTGAGTCCGGGCAGCCTCGACTGCTGCTTCGTCAGGAGCATGGGGCGAAAGGTGCCGCGGCACCACCTGCGGCACGGAATTTCCGGCCAGGTCCACGGCGAGTACCCGGAAACTGTAGGACATGCCATACCGCAGCCGCGGCAGTGACCCCGGTTCCACCCTGGAGGTGATGTGTGCACCGTCGATCGGCTCATCCGGCGGGGTTTCGACGACGGCCTCCGTGGCGCCGTCGGGCCCCGGCGGCTCGACGTGCACAATGGTCAGCCCGGGCCGCGGGGCGGACAGGCTCCAACCGTCCCAGCCAGCCACTACCTCGTGCAGGTAGTACCCGTTGGTGGTGTCGCCTGGGGCCCGGTTAAGCGCCGACAGCTGCAGGAATCCGACGTCGGCCGCATCTTCCAGGACAGGCACGTTCCCCGGCTGCCCGGTTACCGTGACGCGGCGGCGGTGCAGGCTGTGCCACTGCCTCGTGACGTCGTCCCAGACCTCAACCCTGATGCCGCGGACCAGATCATCCAACGAGAGCTCGCGGCTGCCGTCGTCGGCGGCCAGCTGCTCAGCCTGGTGGACTCGTGCCCGCACCTGGGCGGCCCTGTTCCGGCGGGCGAGGGCGAACCCTGTGGCGCGCAGGGTGCCGGGCGCGGAGGTGGCAGGATCGCCGTTGGCCTCGCTCGCGTATTGGCGGGCGAGGTTCCGGGCGTGCTGGTCGAGCTTGAGGCCCGACGCATCCGGGTCGGCGTCGAGCACCACCCAATCGTCCTCACCCAACGGCAGGGCTCCGCCCACCCACGCCTCGCCCGACCTGGCCGCGAACACGGGACCCTCCACTACCACCGAAGTGCGCCGCGGCGGCAGCACCTCAACGTCCGCGTCCGGGGACGAGATCGCGACACTCACCCAGGTGGCACCTGCCAGTGCTGCCCTTGCACCAGCGGCATCAACGCCGTCGAGCACCACATCGATGGCGAGGCCGAGCCGGCGGAGCAACGCCGGCGTGGACCCGAAGGACGCGGCCTTGGCATGGAAGTCATGCTCAGGCCGGTCCGGACGCGGCGTGGGCGGGGCGTCCGGATCAGGTTCTGTCCGGGGCTCCTGCTGCGGCTGCTCGGGACGCTCGTAGTAACGCCGCATCGCGTGGGCGTCCACCATCAGCTGCAACTGCGGGTTGGCCGACAGGTCCTGGCCGACGAGCCGGTCAAGGCGCTTTGTAACCCGCAGGTCGGCCTCGGGGTCGTCCAGCAGTACCTCCAAAGGGGAAGGGTTGTCCTTGATCTCCGACTGGTATGGCGGCAGTGGCGGGAGTTCCCGGCCGTGGCCCCGCTCGGGGTCCGCGTCCTCGGGGTCGGTGAGGGGGCCAAGGGTGGCCAGGGTGTCCCGCAGCCGCTGCGCCGGAACCTGCAGCGCGCGGCGGGCCCGGGCCGGGGCGTCCCGGAGGAGCCGCCGCAAGGCGCCGCGTTCGTCGAGGTTGGCCAGCGTCTCCAGCAGGCCACCCGCCACCGGGTCGGTTGCCAACCCCGGCTTGAGTGCCGGCGAGGCGGTGATGGCGGCAAGGTGCAGGTCAACGGCGTGGTCGCTCATCCGGCTGGCAGGATTGGTCCGCCAGGTCTCACCGGACAGGGCGGGGGTGGGAAATGGGGCCACCGGTGTACCGGGTGGCAGGACGGCGGCCCAGGATGCGCCGTCGGCGGTAGAGACGACACGCAGCGGCAACGCGGTACCCGGGTCAAGCGAGGTAGCGAGCGCCAGCGTGCAGCCCGACAGTGTGCCCACCCAGTCCACCGCCGCGGGATAGCTGGAGAGCAGGGCTCCACCGCCGGTCAGCTTGTGCGTGATGAACACCGTGAGGTGGAACGGTGCGTCGTCGGCAAGCGAGTAGGGCAGTGCTGTGGCCAGGACGGTGGTGGGCATAGTCTCTCCTGTCTTAGGCCGGCACCGGGGCGAAGGCACCGCAGTACTCTGCCCAGTCCGAGTTCATGCCGTCCGCATCGGGCGGCATCACCTGGTACATCGTGGGGTCGCCCTTGGAGCCGGCGAGTTTGCGTTCCACGGAGATCTCCACGGAGGCGGAAAAGAACAGCACTTCCACCTCAACCACCAGCGAAGCACGACCGACCAGCTTGCCGGTCTCGAAGTGGTAGATCAGCGACAGCTCAAGAGTGATCGATGCGCTGATCAGGCCCAGGACGTCCACCTCACCGCGGATGCGGAAGTAGGCGGCGAGCAGGCCCTTGTCGGCTTCGAGGCGGAGGTAGACGCCGACGGCGACGGACACCGAGCCGGACGCCACTCCCAGGTCCACCGACAGACACGCACACGCCTCGAGCCCCAGCTCCAGCAGTACCAGGCCCTTGGGGGATGCCCGCAGTACCAGCCACCCGCCACCGCCGATGCACATCACCGTGAGCCGGAACGGCGCGTCCTTTGAGCAGAAGTTGAACCCCACCGTGAGCGCATCACCGAGGAACGGCACGCGTGCGTCGGCGCCAAGTGAGATGTTCTCGAGGCTGAACACTCCGACGGACACGTTGGGCAGCGTCAGGTCGAAGCCGGCTGTCACACCGGTCGGGGCAACGTCCACGTAGGGCGGGTCCGAGAACCCGTCAAAGGGGATTAGTCCGCGCAGCCGGTCCACGAATGACAGCGGTCCCAGGAAGCCGATGCCGCCGAACACCACGTCCACTTCGGGCTTGCCGGCGGATCCGGCGTGGAACCCGATCCGCCGGAACATCAGCGTCATCAAGGCTGCGGAGCCGTCGCCGATCAGGTTCAGGTCGAAGTCGACGATCTCGGCAACGATGTCCACGGCGGGCGGCGCGCTGGCGGACGCGCGCACCTCGACGTCAACATGCAGGGCGTGCTCGTCCTTGGGCTTGAAGATGTTGGGAACCCCCGGTGGGCCCCACGGCTTGATTGCCGGACGCCAGCGCAGCTGCGCGGTGACCTGTCCGCCCGCCGCACCCTGCAGCAGTTGCGCCAGGCCGGCCGCGTCCTTGGCTAGCTCGGTGAGGGTCTTCAGCGCCTGGACCGGTTTTACCAGCGCAGACCGGACGGCGGCGGGAACGCCCGGGGCACCGATAGCGTCCAGCAGGGGCTGCAGCTCCAAAGCGAGGGCGACGGCGGCGGTGCTGACGGCGTCAGGACTCCCCGGCAGTCCATGGACGGCAGCAATCACTGCGTCGAGGCGGGCTTCCAAGGCTGCGGACCGCGCGTCGAGCTGGTCTTTCGCGTGCTGCGCGACCGCCCGCGCGCCGTCGTGGGCTGCATCGGTGACCTCGTTGGCAAGGCGCGTGCCGGCGTCGTCCAGCGCATTCCGGAGCCGTTGCGCTTCTGTCAAGAGCCTGGCGACAGCGTCCAGGGCGTCGGACACGAACGCTGGTGCCTCATCGAGCGCGGCCGCTTTGAGCAGGTCCACCAGGCTGAACAGGCCGAACAGTTTGGGCATGGCCCCGGACAGGAACGACGCCGGATCGAACGTGCCGGCGTCGAAGGGCGAGGGTGCGTTGCCGCTTTCGCCGATGGCGCCGAGAGCCCGGGAGATGCCCTTGACTGACAGGTTGGGGGCGATGAAACCGCCTGCCCGGTCGGAACCGCTGGTGAAGTCGACGGCGGCGGGCGGGCTTTTCAAGGCCAGGACCAGTTCACCGGCGTTGGGCGTACCGGGCACTGGCTTGTCGTCCGGGCCACGTGTGGGCAGGCCGTCGGCAAGGTAGGGCTTGGCGAAGACAAGGTCGACGGCGGGCGCCTGCGGGGCCAGGTGCCTCATAGAGGGCACCACGGCCCGGGCCTCGGTCAGGAACGGCCGCGACGTGACGTTTGTTTGGTCAATCTCCCCGTCGAAGACCAGGTGTACGACATCCACCGAGGTGTCCCCGGCCTTCACCGGTGCGGCAACCGCGAGCGCCTGTCCGCGGCCCTGGATCTGCCGGACCGTGAAGTAGCGCGGCGACGCGTCCTCGGCGTGGAAGATGAAGGCCTGTGGCCCGTCCTTGCCGGCCTGGACGAACACCAGCGGTGCGGACCAGCTGCGGGTGCCGCCGCCGCGGTCCACGGTGGTCAGGGTGAACGGGAACGGGACTCCGTTGCGGGTGGGGACAAACGGCTGCTGGTTCTCCGGCGGCTTGTCGATGTCCGGGGTGACCAGCGGGCTGACCGTGACCTGGCCGAAGGGGTTGTCCCGCTCAGCCGGCGGATAGGTGCGTGTTGGCTGGCGCACGATGATGAACCATCGTTGCCACAGGTAAGCGACCGGCTTGTCACGGTGCTTGACCTCGCGCTCGGTGATTTTCACCAGGAAGCACCTGTGACCGAACGGGAAGAGGATCCCGGGATAGGCGACGCGGACGTAGCCGTCACGGCCCATAAAGGCCTGGTGCCGGTAGTCGACGATGTTGGACGGGAACTCCCACGATTGCTTCCAGTCGAACCAAGCGCCCAGGCTGGAGAGCGAGAGGTTACTGACCAGCAGCGGCGTGTCGGCGTTGGCGGGGTCTCCGCCGCTGGTCTGGTCCACGATGGCGGTGCGGTCGAACGGAATGAGTGGCTGGTCGAAGCCCGGCGGCGGCAACTCACTGTCGCGGGTCCAGAGCGCGCGGACGATGCGCTGGTCCGTGTCGCCGTCGTCCGTTCCTGTGTCAGTGCGGACCGTGAGGTGCGTGCGCCAGAGCTCGGCCCGGCCAGCCGGTCCCAGTGGCGTTGTGGAGTGCCGGAAGGCGCCCAGCCTGCTGGGCGAGACAATCAGGCGGTAAGGAGCCTCGATGGCCGTCTCCAGGTCGCCCGGCTTGTGGATGCCGCGGTACCCGGCCTCGCCGGCGGGCGTCGCGTTCGGTGAGACCCGCAGGGTGAGGCTCCGGAGGGCTTCCAACACTTTTTCGAGCGTGAACGTGATGCGCATGCCTTCGGGAACCTCATAGACGAGGCGGCTGGGCCCTGCTGCCAGATGCATCGACGGTCGCGGGGGCTGCGCGGGAGGGGGCGGCGGAGCACCCGCCTGCCAGACTTCCTCTCCCACGTGCTGCGGCGGGAAGTGGACCACCAGCGATGCGTCCGGACCGGCAACCAGTTCCGCGCCGCCGTCGGTGGGCTCTATCGCGCAGCCGGGGGCTTCGAGCCGCAGGTCGATGAGGTCGTGGGGGCGCAGCAGGCGGACATCAACGGGTGGCTCCTCATCCCGTGGCGGCATCAGATGGACACTTTCCGCGGCGTGACGGTCAGCCGGATGCCGGCGTTGGCGCCGAGCAGTTCCTTGGAGAACTCGGGGACGTCGATGCGCCCGCGCCAAAACTCGGGGGTGTCCACGGTGTCGGCGAGGAAGTCCTTCTCTTCTGGGTTCCAGTCCCTGACGGCGGTGGGGACGGTGCTCGTCCAGGCAGCCCAGGCCCGCGGCAGGCCGCCTGGGCCCGGTGGTTCGATGTCCACTAACAAAGCGTCCATCCAGTCCTCCGTCTGCTCCATATGGTCATCGAAGAAGAACCTGCCTTGCCGTTCCTTGATGGACATCAGCCGCAGCTTGAGCGCGTGCCGCAGCCTGGGCACCTCCCTGCCGGCGACCCGCGGGCGGGGGGCGTGGGAGGACAGGAACGTGGTCAGCAACGGGACGGGAGTGTCAATCGGGTTTCCTTCCTTCCAGTGCTCGATCTGGACGGGGCAGAAGTGGGCGGCGCTCTGCTCGTGCACCAGGACCGGAAGCCCTCGGATGGCCAGGCCCACATCGAGCTGGAACTCGATGTCGCTTGGGGCGTCGCGGCCCACGGTGAAGCCCACAAGCTCGACCTCGACCTTCAGGTCGCCGAAGAGGAACCGCTGCAGGTTCTGGTAGCCCTCCTCCGAGTTGACGATGCCGTACCGGCCGCTGTGGCTCCGATGGACCACGGCCAGGGGAGCGCCCCTGACTGCTGCGTTTTCGATTTGGACCAGGCCGTCGCTGCGGGCGCCCACGGCCTTCGAGGACAGGCCGAAGGCCACGTCATAGTCCTCGGGGTTGGATCCCACCAGGCAAAACAGCTCATCCACCGGAAACCCGTCATCCGGCATCGTTGTCCCGCTGAATTCCTCCCGTGTGCGCCGGTTCCGCAGCGCCGGGGCCGTGAGGTAGTCATACATCCGGTCCGGCCCGAAGATGTCGGCGCCCTGGAAGCCGGTGGCGTCGCGGATACGCTCCAGGAGGCCAAAGCCGACGGCGAAGCTGATCCCGCCGTGTGGCGTGGCATAAGTGAACACCCGGGCCACGTATTTAGCCCCGGCCGCAGGGTCGATCTCGCCGTCGTCTCCTGCCAGCTGTTCAGGGATCACGCGCTGCAGGAGTGACCGGCAGATCAGGCCGCCCATGGAATGGGCCACGAGGAAGACCTTGGGCGCGCGGGTCTTGTCCAGGACCAGCTTGATGAGCTCGAACAGGTCCGCCGCGGCCCGTTCGAAGGAGAAGTTCTCCGGGTCCTCCGAAAACGTAGCAGCGGCGTCGTCATAAAACCGGTGGATCCACACGGACGCTGGAGTTACCGTACCGGCGTCGACGCTCTGGAGGTAGGCCCACTGGTCGCCGTGGACAGGAACTTCGTATTTGTGGTCGGTAATCAGGCGAAGCATCGGAGACTCGAACTGGTGGAACTTTGCCCGGCCGCTGCTGTCGGCGCGGACGTGGACGGATCCCTGGCTGAAGCCATAGAACGGATCATCCACCGCACTGTTGATCGCTGAGCCGTTGCCCGCGAATCCTCGGACGTAGATAACCGGGAGCCTGCCGTCGTCGCCGGGATTACCCATCTCGCAGCCCTCTTTCAGAAAATAGGCGCCCCGCTCCGGCAAGGGACAAGGGCACATTCGTGCGGGCAGTAGAGCATCCAAGGCGTTACTGCGGTGTTACCGCAGTTGCGCTTCGGATGGTTGGACCCCGGCCGGCGCAGGGCACCCGCTGATAACGCGGCAGTAACGGGCCCGCCGTTCTACTGGATCAGGAGCCGCTGTATTGAAGGAGCAAGTCATGGCTAAGACCGCACCCCAGCCGCATTGTGATGTCAGGCCGCAAACCAGGCCGCTGCTCCGGCCGGACCTTTCCCCCGCCAGGGACCGCCTCATACGCCTTTTGCGGCTGAAATGGGTCAACGGTACTGTGCTGCACTACTGGTTCCTCGAGGGCCCTGCGCCGCAGAAGGAAGCGGTGCGCAAAGCCTTCAAGGAATGGAAGGACCTCGGCATCGGCCTGGAGTTCACGGAGGTGGCGGACCGCAGCGAATCCGAGGTCCGGATCGCCTTTGACCAGGCGGACGGCTCGTGGTCCTATGTTGGCCGGGATGTCCTGAGCATCAGTAGTAATGAACCCACCATGAACTTCGGCTGGGACCTGACCGATGACTACGGCCGGACTACGGCCCTGCACGAGATCGGGCACACCTTGGGCATGCCGCACGAGCACCAGAACCCGTTCGCCGGCATCGTCTGGGATGAACCGAAGGTGTACGCCTATTTCACCGGCGCACCCAACCACTGGACGCCGGAACAAACGCTGCATAATGTGCTGCGCAAGATCGAAACCACCGAAGTGGAGGGGTCCCCTTGGGATCCGGATTCGGTCATGGAGTACTGGTTCCCCGCAGGACTGATCAAGGAGCCTGCGCGGTTCAAAACCGGCCTCAATCCCCCGGGCGGGTTGTCCAACGCGGACAAGGAGTGGGTGCGTAAGTTCTTCCCGGCCCTGGAGCCAACGGTTCCCGTGCTCCAGCCCTTCCAATCGGTTCCCCTCTCGCTCTCCCCGGGGGGCCAGGCGGATTTCTCCATCCAGCCGCAGGCCTCACGGAAGTACGAAATTGCGACGTTCGGGACCTCAGATACCGTAGTGGTCCTCTTCGAAGAAATCGATGGCGAGTTCCGGTTCGTGGCGGGCGACGACGACAGCGGCGAGGACCGGAACTCCCGGGTCAGCGCAAAGCTGTTCCAAGGCCGCAACTACGTGGTGCGCGTGCGGCTGTACTGGGCGGGTGAATCGGGACAGACCGCGGTGATGTACTGGTAGCAGGCACCGTGCCGCAGTTAGCAGGTAGCAGGCTCCAGCCAGCGAGCGACAGGCTCCGGGGCCCAATCTTGAGCAAACCTTACGAATAACCACGCTGATTCCTGATTCTCGTACTGGACCATCAAGGCAGCCGGGGGTGCAAGCCAGCAGAGGCAACCGGCTGGGATAAAGGTGGAATGCCATGGCACACGGGGACGGCCAGTCAGGAATCGCCGACGACGGCACAGATTCCGCCGCGCCGTCCCAGTCCCGTCCCGAGGCCCCTACCCAGGCCCAGGGCACCCTGGTCATCCGTACCTGGTGGGAGCCGGACCACGTGCACGGTTTCCGCGCCAGGGTCACCTCTACTCCGCCTGTTGAAGCCGGACCGACCATAGTGACTACCGCAGATCCCGAAGAGGTCCTGGCAGTTGTCCGCCGGTGGCTGATCGCCAGGCCTGGAGCAGTCAACTAGTAGGTTTCCCCCTGCCGTGACGTCTGGCTTTCCCGGACCTCACTCACGAGCCGGAAGATAGTGTCCGAAGGGGTCAGGCCCAGTTCCTCCTTCAACTTGGCCCTGTATTTCTCGAAGGCACGCAGGGCAGCAACGGCGTTTCCCTGCCTGCTTTCGGCCTGGATCAGCAGGCCAACAGCGCTTTCGTACAGTGGCTCTACCTCCAGCGCAGCTTCGGCCGCTTCCGAGGCAGTTTCGTAGTCCCCATGGGCCAGGGATTCCCGGGCAATGATGTTGTACGCGTGGAGGCGCTCCTGGCTCAGCCTTCCCTGTTCAAACAGCACCCAGTCCTCGTACCAGCCCGGGAGGAGTTCGGCGTCCCGGAGCAGAGGCAGGCACGCGGCCATGTTTCCGTTGAGCCCGGGCTGGGCCAGGGCCCGGATCCCTGCCCGGACTCGGTGCAGGTCTACCTCCACCCGGCTGTTCAGCGACAGCACGGCACCGTCGTTGACCAGCAGGCCCGGTAACTGCCGAGATACCAGGTGCACGCTGACGCGCAGGCTCTCCAGCGCCCTCGCCTCAGCCTTGTCCGGCCATAAGAGGCCCACAAGGTAGCTTCGGAGCCGGGGACCGGTAATCGCCAGGGCAGTAATGAGCCGCTGTTGCCGTGCCGCGACATGCACAACGTCGGTATCGCGGCGGAGTTGCCAGGATTGAAGCAGGCGCAACTGAAAATGGCCATAGCCGTCGTCGCCCATGCGTTCCCCCCATTTCAGTCTGGGTCTGATGAGCTGGAACTTATGTAGCAATGACGATCCGCAGTTTGACGCGGGATGTCAATGACATTCCGTCCGTGTCGCGCCCGGAGCCGCAGCGCCAGATCCGCTGTGCGGCGCCGTAACGCCGTGATAACGGCCCCCTGCTAGTGTCCGCAGCATGGCTCAAATCCAGGATTTCCAGGGCGGCGGATACTCTGCCGGCTTCCTCGGTGAAACTATTGAACCCCCTGTGCTCGATGCAACGCTGGAGGACGATGCCGTCCAGCTCGAGGGGTCCGAGATCATTCCCTACACCCACTTCTCGCTCGCGCTCAGCAAGTCCCGCCGGTTCGCCCGGTGGGTGGCCTGGAATATCGACGGCGGCCGCCTCAAGCGGGTCAGCCGGAAAGGCAGCTCCTTCATCAAGGACCCCAGGATTCCCGCGGCGTTCCAGAACGGTGATGAGCTCTACAGTGGTAACCGCCTGGACCGGGGCCACCTGGCCCGCCGCGCAGACCTGCTGTGGGGCGAGCTGCCCGAGGCGGAGAGCGCAAACGACGACTCCTTTTTCTTCACGAACATCGCACCCCACATGGACGATTTCAACCAAAGCAGCAAGGACGGCGTTTGGGGACGGCTGGAAGAGGCGGTCTTCGCCGACGTCGACGTCCAGGATTTGAAAGTCAGTGTGTTCGGCGGGCCGGTCTTCCAGGACAATGACCGCGAGTACCGGGGAGTCCGGCTGCCGCGGGAGTACTGGAAGATCCTTGCCTACGTGGAGCAGGGCGTGTTCAAGAGCAACGCCTTCTTGCTGACGCAGAACCTGAACCCCTTTGAGGCACTGGACCTGGATGAATTCCGGGCGTTCCAGGTCAGCACGGCCGAACTGGAAGATCGGACGCAGCTTCGGTTTGCCGACGCGCTGCGGGGCGCAGACGCCTTTGCTCCTTTGCCCCCGGCGGGCGACCGGGAGCCGCTTAACGGCCCATCCGACATCCAATGGTGACAGTTGAAGGCTTTTAGTCTTCCACCCCCTCAGGAGGAAGTGCTGTTCCACCTCGGCAACCGCTGAACGTGGCGTTCGGGCAGGAGGCATCGAAGCCCATCCCAAATTTGGCGAAAGCCTCCCACGCAGCGCCCCGGACTGAAGTGTACTCACCGTCCGCGAGCCGGCCGGTGCCCTTCATTGACTTGAAGGCACGCAGGACGGCGTCACGGGCCGTCAGGAAGGAAGGGTTCTTGGGCGTCAGTTTGAGCCCGTCAACCACGGCCTGCCATGTCACCCGGTACCCGCGCTCCTTGCTGCCAAGCGCGGCCCCGACCTCACGCGTTACCTGCATCAGGGCCGCGCACCAGATCTCCCCGACGTCGTGCACCTCCTGGTAGGAAAGATCCGCATTGCCGGCGCCGCCAACTTCTCCCGCCCCCTTGCCGATGTCGCCAAAAGTCCCCGGGTACCGCGAATCATAGGGCCGCTGCCGGATTCCGGACTCCCGGGCCGTCACCCAACTGCCCGTGACCACACGCTCAAGGGTGCCTGGGAAGTTGTTGATGGTCAGTGCGAAGAAATCGCTCCAGCCCTCCCCCATGGCCACCGACTGGTCTTCGTTCAGGCCTTCTGCATCCAGCATCCCGCCCACCAGCCGGTTGCTCACGCCGTGAACATACTCGTGAAAAACGACGTCGGAGTCGTTGGCCGTGTGCCGGCCGGTGGAGGTCACCAGGCCCATGTTCATCAGGCCGGCCACGCCATCGGCGCGGGTGCTCATGTTGGCGGTGCCCACTACCCGGCCAGGATGTGCGAGGGCATCGACGGGGTCCGCGCCCCTGCCCACTCCGCCGGGATTGATGGCCTGGAAATTTCCTGATTCCTCATTGAATCCAAGCATCAGGAAGAAATCGTGCATGTAGTTGCAGAAGAAGAAGATGTTGGTGACGAACTGTTCCGGGCTGTCGGCGTTGGCAGCGAAGACCCCGCCGCTGGGTGACGCGGTAATCTCGAAGGGCTTCCGGGTGGTCCCGTTGAGGGCCCGCACGTTGTTGCCCACCGTGGCCAGCTTCCCGTTTACCGGGTCCGTCCACGATCCGAAGGCCGGGAAGCCAACCGGCGGCTCAACCGGATACTCACTGACGGGCAGGGGGAACGGGACGTCGCGGAAGTCGGTCTGGCCGGGGTTCCTGGTGATGACGCGGCCGCCCACAGCGTGGCTGGCGGAGTCATAGAAGTACAGGATCTCCGGCGCTTCCGGGTCCCTGGTCTGTTCATCGGCTTCCACAAAGGCCTTGTATTGGACGATCAGGTCCTCGCGGGAGAGCGTAAAGAACCACGTGAGCCTGAAGCTGCCGCCCATGTCCAAGTACACCAGCCGGGCCGGAATGTCCTCGGCGAAAGCTCCGCGGCTGAACGTCATCGGCCGGGCCGGCAACGACTGGAACGACAACCGGGTGAAGTCTCCCTCCGAGATCTCGAGCTGCGGCAGCTCGTCATCGCCGAAATTGCTCCTCACGGTCCGTGCCTTCGCCGCTTCCCGGACTGCAGCCAGCAGGGCCGCCTCTGCGGCTACAACAGGTTTGGCGGGGAGATCCGGTGGGACGCTCACTGTGTCGCCCACCAGCCGGTCCACAGCCCCGTCGCTGTGAAGCCACACTTTGGGAGCCATGGACCAAACCTCAATGCCGTTCGACATCTGTTGCAGGCTGACCACCCGCATTCCTTCCGATGTGGTGGTGACTGTTGGATCGGCCTCAAATTCCGGTGCAACGCCCACCTCGAATCCGACGGCGTCCGCCACGGAGACGGCATACGACTTCGCTTTGGCAATGAACTCTGACTCGCTGCGTTCCTCCCCGGCGTCGAAGCCGGGTACCTGGTCTGCCCTTAGTTCGGAACGGTGCCCGGTGAAGCGGTTCACGTTCTCGCGTACGTTGCCCGCTTCGCTACCGGATTCCGGACCGGCCCCGGGCGCAGCCCTGCCGGCACTTTCCCGCGGGGGCCGTTCGCCGCCGCGCTCAGCGAGGCGGTCGTAGTCCAGATTCCGTTGATCAATGATGCTGCCCATGGCGTATCCCTTCGGCGGTTGTTCAGAGTCCGGCAAGCGTCAGCGCCGCCACAGTGACGGCGCGCGCGATCGTAGCGGCGTACTCGGTGTTGTGGTCGGCGTCGTCAAGCGTGTCTCCCGGTAGGTGATACTGCCGGGTGCCGGTGGCGGGTGAGGTGTCGGCGAAGAAGTTCTCGGAGATGGCAACTGCCGCCCAGCCTCGTTCGTGGAAGCTCGCGTGGTCGCTGCGCCCCGCGGCCGGATCCGCGCTCCCGGTGAGCCGTTGGACTTCCAGCCCGGGCTCCACCGCGGCCGCCGCCTCCGCAACCCGGTCACCGAGTGCGTTCGAAGCAGCCACCGCTGGCCCCGGCACTGACGAACCCGCGTGAATCTCCACCCTGCGGGCGCCGTCCTGCAGACCGGCGATCATATCCATCTGCAGCACGGCGGTGATGCTGTCGCCCATCGCGGCAGCTGCGCGGGCGTACAGCTTGCTGCCGATGAGGCCCTGTTCCTCGGCATTGAACAGGACAAAGCGGACGGTCCGCGCCGGCGTCGCGCCGCGGGCCAGCATGTCGCTGAGGCACTCTGCCGCCGCCAGGACGCCCGCGGTGCCGCTCCCGTCGTCGTCTGCTCCCGGCGCCGGGTCGGTCCGCGGATCGTAGGGACGGGGACTGCCGTCCGGATCCAGGAAGGCGCCGTAGGCCGCTGTTGAATCGAGGTGCGCGGTAACCAGGACGGCCCCGTCCGATCCCTCGACCCGGTGTTCGGCCGCCAGGTTGGCGAGCCGGTGGCCCCGCCATGTGAAGGGCTGCAGGGTGACGGCAAGGCCCAAGCCGCGGAACTGTGCCGCCAAAGCATCCACCACCTCCATGTTGTCGGGATGCGAGGCGTCGCGGCTCCTGACCGTCCGCTCGCCACCGTCAACCAGCGGGGCCTTACCGGAGATCCTCGCGATGTGCCGGCGGATTGCCGAGGACGTGACCGCAGCACGGACGGCGTCGAGCGTTTCCGGCGACGGCACAGCCGCCGCGAAGCCGGCCCGGGCGAACCCGGACACCAGCGCGCCGGCGTCGCGTTCCCCCGGACGGCCGAGGAGGCCTGGGTCAGGCAGCAGCCGTTCGGTGTGGCCATGGCGGGCGCCGGGGATGTGCAGTTCCTCCACCGATGTGCCGGCGGCCGCCGCGATGTAGACGCCGCCGGGTGCCGGACCCAGGGAAGTCACCGTCTGCGTCAGCCCGGTCAGCCCACCGGTCATAAACGCAAAGGCGGCGGAGGCGCGGGCCAGGCCCATCGACGGCCCTCCCGCGTTAGTCTCGGCCGCTTCTGCCGCGGCTTCAACGCCCGACGGCGGCTGGACAGGTCTGTCGTCCCGCACCAGGAACGCAACGGTGTCGTCCACAGGCGCCTGCTGGTCCACGGAGAAGCCTGCCTGCTCCAACTGCTCCGCGCCGGACGCAGTGGCCATGGCAAGGACAAGCAGTGCCGACGGCACGTGAACGGGGACAACTTCGGCAGCATTTGCCACGGCCCCGAGATCCTGGAGGTTTTGGTCCGCCGTCAGGTCAATGCGGATCCAGAAGACGCGCCGCCCGTCGATGGCGGCGGTGGCAAACACGGGATGGGGAGCTGTCCGGAGTCCCGCGTCGCGGGCAAAAGCGCGCTCGTCCGGGTCCTCGCCGACAAAAACGCAGTCTCCCGCGTCGATTCCCGCCCCGGCCACGGCGTCGTCAAAAATGGCGCGTGAATCCTTCGGTCCCCAGCGGATCAGCGCGTCGTCGGTAAAACGCCCGGGGAACCCAACCTCCAGTGCCGCGGCGGCGTTGGACCGTGCGCGCTCGCCGGGGCCAGGATTCGAAATGATCCCCAGAGGTATGTCGGCGAGCGCGTCGAGGACTTCGAGGACACGGGGACGCGGCCGAAAGGTCAGCGAACCGTCCGGGGCAGCACTCGCATCCGCGAGCGTCGCGCCGATGTCGAAGAAGACGGTGGCCATCTTCGTGCCTCCAGTGCCAGGCGTTGAGGTAGCTAGGCCCGGGCCACGTAGACCCCGGCTTCGCCGAAGCCGACAATGTCAGCCTTCCCGCCCCCGGTCACGTCCACCACAAAGCGGGGATGCCGTTCGATCCGCCAGCCGCCTGCCGTGTTCGCATACCCAAAATGCGTGTCCACCAAGCCGGGGCCCTCGAAAGCGCCGCCGCCCAGGTTCCGGGAAACGTACACTCCGGCGTCGCCGAACCCCACGATGTCCGGCAAGCCATCGCCGGTGGTGTCGGCCAGGAACCGGGGATGCCGCTCCACGCGCCATCCGCCGCCAACGTACCCGAAGTTGGCCACGGCCAGGGTCACCGGGCCGTAGCTGCCGTCGGCCTGGGCAAGGGAAACATAAGCCCCGGCATCCCCGAAGCCCAGGATGTCCGCCCGCCCGTCACCTGTCAGGTCAACCACGAAGCGCGGGTGTTTCTCCACGCGCCAGCCGCCTGCCACGTAGCCAAAGTTGGCGACAGCCAGCGTCACGGGGCCGTAGCTGCCGTCTGCCTGGGCACGGGAGATATACACGCCGGCGTCCCCGAAGCCCACAATGTCGGCCCGGCCGTCCGCCGTGGTGTCGGCCAGGAACCGCGGATGGTTCTCCACGCGCCAGCCGCCGGCCACATACCCAAAGTTGTTCACCACCAGCCGCAAGGCGTCGTAACTGCCGTCCGCCTGGGCCCGGGAGACGTACACGCCGGCGTTGCCGAAGCCGACGATGTCGGCCCGGCCGTCCGCGGTGGTGTCGGCCAGGAACCGCGGATGGTTCTCCACCCGCCAGCCGCCGGCCACATACCCGAAGTTGTCCACTACACGGCGCAGGGCATCAAACGTGCCGTCCGCCTGGGCCCGGGACACGTACACGCCGGCGTCGCCGAACCCCACAATGTCGGCCCGGCCGTCACCCGTAGTGTCGGCCAGGAACCGCGGGTGCTTCTCCACCCGCCAGCCACCAGCCACATACCCGAAGTCGTTCACGGCAAGATGGGGCACTTCGAACCGTCCGTCCGCCTGGGCCCGGGACAGGTAGGCGCCGGCGTCGCCGAAGCCCACAATGTCGGCCCGGCCGTCACCCGTAGTGTCGGCCAGGATCCGCGGGTGGCGGCCCACCTGCCAGCCGCCGGCGGAAGCCCCGTAGTTGCGGACCAGGAGTTGCGGCGACCAGCCCAAATGGGCGGGGGTGTGGCCGCACAGCGTGAATGTATTGCCCTTCATCAGGCACGGGACACCGCCGCTGGCAGCACAGTTCTCACAGTTGCCGTTGGTTGTCCCGTACCGGCCCCAGCTTCCGCCGCAGTTGCAGCCGCTGGCCGCGTACTCGTCGGGGCAGCCGAAGATGTGCCCGGTTTCGTGGGCGAAGACCCTGTCGATGTTGTCCGGTCCCCAGCCGTCGTTGTTGTAGTCCATCACAATCCGCGGTCCGCCGATCGACGCGTACGCAAAATGCCCGAGCGGGTACTTGGTGAAGAAGCCGCAGAAGGTCCAGCGTGTGCCAAAGCGTGTCCGCAGGTCCTCCACGTAGGCACCCACGCCGCTCCAGTCGGCGCTGTATCCGATGGCGCCCATGGCCGGATTCCGCCACAGCCCTTCCAGATCGGGGTTTGCCGGATCCGCCGGGGTAGCCAGGGTGACGTTCTGGATGTCATAGGCAAAGCTGATGCCTGCGATCGGGTTGGTCGTGGCAAAGTAGCCCAGCCCGTTCTGGACCTCAGCCACCACCTTCAGGACCTCTGCGTCCGAAAACCGCAGGGCCGCCGTCGGGCCCTGGACTATCACTATGCCCACAGCAACGGTGCCCTCGAGGTAACTGCTGGTGGGTGCGGCAGCGAAGGCCAGGCTGTCAGCGCCTACGTCCGCCTCCCCCACGGGCGCGACGTCCGTGCAGCCGGTCATGTCCCAAGGCTCCCCCTGCCGCGGACGGTTCTCCTTGGCGGTCCGGAACTCCTGCGAATCGCGCAGGCGGAGCGCATCCAAGCCGAGTCGCTCGGTGTCCGTGAGATCCTCCGGCACCGCGTCAGGCGCCAGGCCGTTCCGCAGTGGACCGCCGCCTTGCGGCACAACGGTGATCCGGATCCGCCCGTACTGGTGGACCGGCGGGTTCGGATCCGCCCCGCTCCGCAGCCCCGGAAAATCGTCCAGGACGGCCTGCTCCCTGACATTCAAATCTCCAGACATTGCCCTCTCCTTACACCGGCGTACAGCAAGGACTATGCGACGGCGGGCGTTACTGGAGTGTTATTGCTGCTGCGGAGGCTCCTCCGGCCAGTCAGGGGCTTCCCTTCCGGGCGCGTCCCACGGCAGGCCTTCCCCCGGGCGGGTCTTGGCTTCGCGGCGGGACAGCCACGCCTCGGCAAACAGCCGCTCCGCCGGCGTGAAATCCGCTGCCACTTCCGCCGGGACGCCCCCAGTGAACCAGCGCGTCCCCGGGACTGCCTCGGGCAGCGGATGGGTTGCCGGCACTCGCACAATGGCAATCCGCGGCGGCAGCCATTGAAGCACGACGGCGTGCTGGCGCAACTCCGCGAGCCGCCCACCGGCGGCGGCCTCCACGTCCAGTACTACCAGCGCCTCCACGAATTCCTCGGCCATGCGTTCCTCCGGAGTGCCCATCGGAGCGCTAGGTCCGGGCTCCGTGCGGTTTCCCGCCGACGCCGTCCAGGACGCCCCTCGCCTGCCGGTCCACAAGGCCGGTTAACAACTGCTGGGACGCCCCGAAGAGGATGGCCCAGGCCAGGATCTGGGGCGCCGAATCCAGTGCGCTCAGTCCGGGCACAAACCCGCCGCCCATGAGGACCAGGCCCAGCACCGCGGTAAGTGCCCCGGTGGGGAGCTTGAGGACCGTGAGGGCAATCGGGAGGCTGAACGGAACCGGGGTTGCCTCCATGCGGTGCAGGGACGTTGCCCCGGACACGGCAGCCGCCACCAGCCCAACGAACTGGATCAGGAAGATGTCCCCCGGCATCGCTGTCCTCAAGACCACCAGGTCCTTGTCGTCACCGGCGTCCGGGCGGTACAGCGACTCCGCAGCAGGGCAGACGATCTTGTCATCGGGGTTGAAGCACAGCGGGATGGACTGCGGCGCGCTCAGGCCCCAGATCCCCAATGCCACGGCCACCGAGAACAGCACCACGGTGGCCACTACCACCGCGTTCCGGAAGTTCCGGACCTTGATGTACTGCTGCCGTGAATGCGACCGGGCCGCCGTGAGGGCTATGCCAAGGCTCTCGCGCGTGTCGATGCTGACCGGCGACTCAAGGCTCTGTTTGGACAGCGCTTCGATCCGCCTTCTCCGTGGGTCTTCGGCTTCAAGGTACCGGCGGACGTCCGAGTGGATGCCGGGGAAATGCCCCTGGATGTAATCGTCCGGCGCGCGTAGCAGCAGCAGGGATTCTGCGGCATCCAGGTTGCTGACGGCGCATTCGATGGCTGATCCGCCGAAGTCGGTGAATCCGCGGTGGTTCCTGCCCCCGGCGGAGGTCTCGGCGATATCCAGGTGCCGGCTGATGCCCTCGTCGAGGACTGCAAGGAATTCGTCGTTGCTGCGGGACTGCATCCACACGGACAGGGCCCTGAGCCGGGTTGCGCGGGTCAGGACCTGCTCCGCCCAGATCCTGTTTTTGTGGCGTAACCGGTCTTGCTGGACCGTCCCGTTCTCGGTTGGATCACTCATCCCGGTCGCCTTCCGCCCGTGCGGCTGAATCTGTCATCCCCCCACGAGCACCCAGTATGGACAGGCGGCGTTACACCGGCGTTACGGAACCATCCTTTCCACCGCTCACTTGGCCGGCCGGACCACCATCGCTGAACCACCCCCGCGCCTGAGGGGCTCGGCCACTGCGGTCATGCTGTTATCCGGGCCAAACTCAATGGCTGTTGCGGCGCCGATCTCTGCCGCGGACGTGAAGGCGTCCCCTGCGGGTACCAGGTTGTGGCCGTACGGTGCCAGCTGGGATCCATAGAGCGTGATGAAGTCCGGCTCGGCCGTGACGTTCACCGTGTTGCGCTGGGCTGCACGGGGCGCGGCGAGCGCGTCGAAAATGCCCATGCCCAGATCCACCCGGTTAAGGATGGTTTGCAGAACCGTGGTGATGATGGTGGAACCGCCGGGCGAACCGAGCGCCAGGAACGGTTCTCCTTCGTGAAGGATGATCGTGGGCGACATTGACGAGCGCGGACGCTTCCCGGGTTCAATCCGGTTCGGGTCGTCCGGATTTGTGGAGGTATAGGAGAAGTCGGTCAGCTCGTTGTTGAGCAGGAATCCGCGGCCGGGCACCACAATGCCCGAGCCGCCGGTCTGCTCGATGGTGAGGGTGTATTCCACGACGTTGCCCCACTTGTCAGCCACGGTCAGGTTGGTGGTTGAGATGTTTTCGGTGTCCGTTTCATCAGCGGCCGCAGCGGGTGGAACCGGGCATACGCCGTCGTAGGATGTCACGTTCCCGGCCGGTACCGGTTTGATGGCCGCAGTGTCCGGATCGATCTGGCAGGACCGTTCCTTGCCGAATACCGGGTCCGTCAGTACCTCGGTGGGGACGTCGAAGAACGCGGGGTCACCCACGTAGGCGCCACGGTCCGCGAAGGCAAGCGCACTCGCCTCGAGGTAGTGGTGCAGGGCACCGGCGTCGGACATTCCGGCGAGGTCGAACGGCTCAAGGATGTTCAGTGCCTCGCCGACTGTTGTGCCGCCGCTGCTGGACGGCGCCATGCCGTAGACGTCGTAGCCGCGGTAGTTGACGTGCGTGGGCTCCTGGTCAATCGTCCGGTACGCAGCCAAATCCGCCGTCGTGAGGTATCCGGGCACAGCGGGAATGGAGACGGGCGTCGTCGCAGGTGGCACGGGTGCAGGAGCCACCCAGGTGGGATCCTTCGGCGGATCCTGCACCGTGGCGGCGATCTCCGCCGCGAGCGGGCCGCCGTAGAAGGCATCCGTCCCCTCCTTCGCGAGGAGCCGGTAGGTCTTCGCGAGGTCCTGGTTGTGGAAGACACTGCCGACGGCGGGGGCGTCGCCACCGGGAAGGAAAAGCTCACTGGTGGGCGTGAAAGCGGAGAAACGGACTTTGTTGTCAAGGGTCTGCTGGCGGAACGTTTCGTCCACCACAAACCCGCGGTTGGCCACCTTGATGGCAGGCTCGAGGGCCTCATCGAGGTCCAGCGTGCCCCATCGTTCCAAGGCGCGTTCCCATGTGGCCGGCGTGCCCGGTACACCAACCGAGACGCCGCTGGAGACGAGCTCCGCAAACGTGTAGAAGGTCCCTGTCGCCGGGTTCACGAACGCCGTTGGCGGCATGGTTGCCGGGGCGGTTTCACGGCCGTCGATAGTGCCCACCTTGCCGGTCTTCGCGTCGTAGAACACAAAATAGCCGCCCCCGCCAATCCCGGCACTATAAGGCTCTGTGACGCCCAACGTAGCCGCGGCGGCAACAGCGGCGTCCACGGCATTACCGCCGTCCCGCAGGACCTCAATGGCCGCAGCCGATGCCTCCGGGTCAACGGTGCTCACCGCCCCGCCGTACCCGGTGGCAACAGCCTCCTTCGTCGTCTCGCGAGGATCGGCGGAGGCCGGATTCATCACCGCCCCGCCCATAACGCTCAAAGCCAAAACCGCCGTAGAGGCAGCAAGTCGACGTCGTAAACCTGGCATAGTCGCTCCCTGGTGAGGGTGGTGCGGGTTGAGGTGGGCGTCAGCCTACTCCGCGGCAGTTCGACATTCAACGGTGGATCGAAAGCCCGCGCCCTGGTAACGCGCCAGCCCGCGGCCCTGCCGTTCAGGCGACAGGAACCGTGTTGCCGGGCACAGGGTCGTGCCTCAGGTACCGGCGCCGGAACCGTCCTGTGCCGGCAGTAAGGGCCCGCAATTCCACGGCGTACTTCAGGAGTTCCTGGTCGGGGACCTCAGCACTGATTTCGGTCAGATCCGAGCCGGAGGACGTTGTCCCGGTCAGGCGGCCGCGGCGGGCGGATAGATCACTCATCACCGCCCCCACATGCTCATCCGAGACGCTGATGACAACTGAAGAAACGGGTTCCAGCAACTGGATACGCCCCGCTGCCGCGGCTTCCCGCAGCGCCAGGGCACCGGCTGCCTGGAAGGCGGCGTCCGAAGAGTCCACGCTGTGAGCTTTTCCGCCCACCAGGGTTACGCGCAGGTCCACCACCGGGAAACCAGCGGAGACACCTTTCTGCATCTGCGACCGGACACCTTTCTCGACGGACGAGATGAACGTTCCCGGGATCACTCCACCCACAGTCCGGTCTACGAATTCGAAGCCACCACCTCGGCTGAGGGGTTCGACTTCAATGTCGCAAATCGCGTACTGCCCGTGGCCGCCGGACTGTTTTACGTGCCGGCCGTGGCCGGCAGCAGGAGCGGCGAAGGTTTCCCGGAGGGGCGTCACGACGCTGACGGTGTGCAGTTTCACGCCCTGGTCGCGCAGCCTGTCGAGCACCACCTCGGCATGGGCTTCTCCCATGCACCACAGGATCTGCTGGTGGGTTTCGGCGTTTCGTTCCACCCTCAGGGTAGGGTCCCCCGCTGCCACCTTTCCAAGGCTGCGGGCCAGTACGTCTTCGTCGCTGTGGGAGTCAGCCTCGATGGCCACGGGCATCAGGGGCTCGGGGATCTCCCAAGTGGCCAGGAGCAGGGGCTGCTCGCGGCCGGAAATCGTATCCCCGGTCTCGGCGCTGCCGAGCTTGGCCACAGCGCAGATGTCCCCGGCAATGCAGCTGGACACAGGACGCAGGTTGGCTCCCAACGGGGAATACAGGTGGGTGACGCGTTCGTCTGTGTCATGGTCCTGGTGGCCGCGGTCCGCCAGGCCGTGGCCAGCCACATGCACCGGGGTATCCGCCCGCAGCTCCCCGGAGAACACCCTGACCAGACACACGCGGCCCAGGAACGGATCAATGCTGGTCCTGACAACCTCCGCGGCCAGCGGCCCGGCAGGGTCACACGCCAAGGCACCCAGCGGGGTTCCGGCCAGATCGGTCACGTCAGGCAGGGAGCGCTCCAGCGGTGATGGAAACGCCTGGGTCAGGACCTCCAGCAGTTCGGCCGCGCCCACCCCTGTCACGGCTGATGTGGAGAGAACCGGGAAGAAGGAACCGCGGGCGACGGCGGTTTCCAGGTCCTCGACCAGCACAGCGGTGTCGATGTCCTCACCGCCCAAATAGCGGTCCATCAGCGTCTCGTCTTCGCTTTCGGCGATGATCCCTTCAATGAGTTCCGCCCGGGCAGATTCTGCTTCCTCCAGCTCCCGGGCACTGCCGGGGCGCCCGGTGGGGCGAACCTCCCCCGTCCCGTATTCAGAGACAGTCCCCGACAACAGGCCGAGGAGGCCGGTGACTTCACCGCCGGTCCGGACCGGGACATAGAGCGGCAGCACTGAATCCCCGAACGCCGCACGGCAGGCGGCCAGGACGCCGTCGTAATCGGCGCGGGGATGGTCCAGACGAGTGATGGCCACGGCGCGGGGCATCCCCAAGTGTTCGCACTCACCCCACAGGGCCGTGGTGGTCGCGTCGATGCCGTCAACGGCCGACACCACAAAAAGGACGGCGTCCGCAGCCCGCAGCCCTGCCCGGAGCTCCCCGATGAAGTCCGGATATCCGGGCGTGTCCAGGAGGTTCACTTTGGTGTCGCCAAGCAACAGCGGAACTACTGACAGCGTGACCGAGCGCTGCTGATGGACGGCAGAAGGATCCGAGTCGCTGACCGTTGTGCCGTCCGCGATACTGCCCTTGCGGGTAATCATGCCGTTCGCGGCAAGCAGCGCTTCAATGAGCATGGTCTTGCCCGCTCCGGAGTGGCCCACCAGCGCCACATTCCGGACCTGCGCAGGGTCCTGGGCGGGGATGCCGGCCGAGGCATCGGACCGGCGTGCCTCCGGTCCGCCGCGGCCGGCCGTCCTCGCTGCGTCCTTGGTACCTTTCACCGACATTGGAACCTCCTGGCGTCTTTGCCATGCCACCCGGGCTGAACGTGTTACTTGATTCGACACCCTGGCGGGCGGAACGGCAAGGGCACCGCCGGGCGATTCATGGACCGGTGGATAATTGCAACCAAGCCGAACAGTCAGCGCTGGCGTGAGGGGGTCCGGATGCAGCCATTTCCGCGCATCACGGTTGAGGTACCTGTGCTGGGTGTGGGATCGGGGCCGGCAGACTATGAGGGCCTTGCCCAGCGCGTCGATAGCCTGCGCCGGGTGGGGGGACTGCACATGACGCTGCTGCACATCGGCATCCTGGAGGACTTCTCCCGAGACGTCACCGAGTGGACCAAAGGCATCACCAGCGCGGACGCTGCAGCCCGGGAAACGGTACGTTGGCTGCGGTCCCTGCCGGTGCTCGGCGCCTTCTCCGGAACGTCAGACCGGCTCATTGTGCTGGGCGGAGGTGGCATCGCCGGACTGGAAGTGGATGTGCCGCAACAGGTGCATGATTTCCAGGTGTCGCTGGTGGAGGGACTGCGGGTGCTGCTCGACGGCCTGCTCGTGGACAACGTGGACGACTTCATCCTCAGTTCGCCCGCCCTGGGGTTCCGATACCCGCACTGGGTGCCGCACGTGGCGGTGGGCCGGCCGAAGTCACGGTCCCGCGGACCGGTGGGGATTCCGCCCATGACCGTGGCGTTCGGTGAATCGCGGATCAGGAACGGGAGGTTCCTGCCGGCAGTTGACTGAGGTCAGCGGATCCGGCGTCGTTCGCACCTGGCGGGGCGATTCTTGCGCAGCACTGCCCGGGAGTGTCGTTGCCCAGCACCCTGTCCTCGGAATCACCGCATCCGGACGCCGCACCGCGGAGGAATGCGCCGTTCATCGCGCAAACCGTGTCCGGATGCCTGTCCGCCAGCCGATGGAAAGGGCAATTCAGCAGCGTCAGGCCGCCGGCGCCATCCGGTTCAGGCTGGTAGCCCTCGGCCGTGAGGAAGCCCTCCAGTGTCCCGTTTCCCGCAGCCGCGGTGCGGCCGGCTTCACGTGAAGTGACAAGGAGCGCTTCCCGGACAGGTGTCCCGCCGGACGACGAATGCTCAATGGCTGCAGCGAGCAGCTCGCCGGCGAGATCGTAGTTCCGGTCCGGAACGAAGGCCCCGATCTCAGGCTCGGCGGTCCTGTACATCTTGGCTGGCCGTCCCGACCCCGGGCCGGTCTTTCCCGCCGGTTTGTGGAACTCCACGGCCAACAGGCCGTCCTTCACCAGCCGGTCCAGGTGGAAGGACGCGGTGCTTCGCGGTAGGTCCACGGCCGCTGCCGCCTCGTCGCGGCCAACGGCACCGTCCGACGCTGAGACAAACTCGAACAGCTGGCGGCGCTTTTCATCCCCCAACGATGCGACGGCGGCCAGCCGGCCGGCCCACGGAAGTCTGCGCATGAGGGAGCCTCCTTCTAAAAACAACAACTGTTGATTAATCATAGCTTCACTTCTAAAATAGCATTACCTACTTTTAGAAGGAGTCATCATGAAATCCACTGCTGCGGAGCGGACGAACGGCCGGAGCCTGGTCGCTGAACCGGGGCATCAGGCGTTCCTCCTGCTTCGCACCGTCTTTACCGTTGCCCCCATCCTTTTCGGGCTGGACAAGTTCACCAACCTTCTTGCCGACTGGACCATCTATCTGGCCCCCGTGGCGAGCAGCGTGGTGCCCCTTCCGCCGCAGACCATCATGTATGCCGTTGGAGTGGTGGAGATCATCGCCGGCATCGTGGTGGCGGTCCGACCGCGCTTCGGGTCCCTGCTCGTGGCTGCCTGGCTGCTGGGAATCATCATCAACCTCCTGGTGCTGGGCAGTTTCTTTGATATTGCCTTGCGCGACTTTGGCCTCCTGGTTGGTGCCCTGGCACTTAACCGGCTCGCCACGGCGGAGTCGCATTAGGCGTCTCAAGGGCCCTTCCCGGACCCTTGCCGGGCTGTGGGCGCGGAGAAATAATGGCCGCATGGTCCACTTCAGCGCTCTCGTTCGGCTGCAGGGACGCAACCCCTGCCTCGATGTACCTGATCCGCGGCTTCAACGCCACCCTGATGCCCGTCAAGGGCAGGGGGCACGTGCTGTATCTTCCCGGTGGTCTTCGGGCGGCAACTGGCGTGAAGGCCGGCGACGTGGTGTCCGTCGATCTCCAGCCGCAAACTGCCCAGCAGGTCCTCCCGCCCGGCGAACTGGCCTCCGCGCTCCACGATCAACAAGGCGTCGCGGACCGTTGGAGCCAGCTGCCGGTGGCGTATCGGCGGGAGCTGGCCCGCTTCATCGAAGACGGCCGATCCCAAGGATCACGGAAGCGAAGGGTTGACCAGGTCGTGGCGCAGCTCGTCGGCGGGGCGGTTCTCCCGCCGGGCCGCCAAAGCGACCTGCCTTTGTGGACATGCCCGGACTGCGGTCAGTCGTTTGTCACTCGGAACATGAACCATTCCTGCGCCGTGCATTCATTGGACGAACCATACCGCGGGAAGCCGCCCGAAATCCGGCAGCTGTTCGATATGGTCCGCCAAACTGTGGAAGCGATGGGACCTGTGACGCTTGTCCCCTACCGGGACCGCATGGCCTTTATGGTCCGAGTGCGCTTTGCCGGAGCCAAGCCGGCGAAGAGATGGCTCGATGTGGACTTCTGGCTCACCCGCAGGATCGAGTCTCCCCGGTTCCGGAAAGTTGAAACGCTAACGCCGTACACGCACATCTACACAGTCCGCGTCACCAATCGCGCCGCTGTCGCCGACGAGCTCGCCGGCTGGCTCCGCGAAGCCTATGAGGTGGGCTGCCAGCATCACCTGCGGGAACCCTAGTCACTTTGCCCATGCCCGTTCAGGCCTGAATGAGAGCCGGGCGGTGGAGGACAAGCTTGGTGGCGTGCTCGGCGTACGCGCTGGGAGCGTCGTCGAAGTCCGCGAGGTGGCTCGTGACCTTCTCCGCGGGGAAGTTGTTGGTATGGACCCAGTCCAGGAGTTCGGGCAGGACCGCGCGGGGATGGGAAACACCCAGATGCAAGGTGATGTCGTTGGCGTACATGTGCATCAGAGGGATTCCTGTATTGGTGCCCGGATAGTAGCCAATGGCCGTACAGATCCCTCCTGGGGCCGTGGCGCGGATGGCCTTGCGGACCCCGGAAGCAGTGCTGGAAGCCTCGACCACAATGTCGTACCCGGCCCTTGGACTGGCAGACTTCCCGGTGCGCTGGTGGGCATCGGCTCCGAGGGAATGGGCAACATCAAGGCGACGGTGACTGGTGTCCACATAATCGACCTTCGAGGCGCCGTGTGCCACAGCCAGTCCGGCCGCGTACAGGCCAATTGATCTTCCGCCCCCGCCGCCAAGGACCAAGACTTTCGCACCAGGCCTGGCCCGGAGCTGCGGCACCACGGTCCGCCATCCATCCGCGAGGTTGTCGCTGGCGGCCGCGACGCGCAGTGGGTCGAGCCCGTCGGGCAGCGGGACGAGCATGTGCTCGGCAAACGGCACCCGGATCAGGTCTGCCACCATCCCGCCGTAGGGCCCGCAGGCCGGGCCGAACCCGTAAGCAGCGATGGCGCGTCCGTCCCGGGCAACGGTGCATTTGGAGGTCAGGCCCCGCTTGCACATCGCACACCGTCCGCAAGAAACGGACCATGGCACAACCACTTTGTCGCCCACATTGAGATTCCTGACGTACGGCCCGGTCTCGACCACCTCCGCGATCGCTTCGTGCCCAATCGCGAACGGTCCTTGGAAGGGCACCGGCCCACAGATGTTTCCGACGACGGGGTCGATCACCCCTGCCTTCAAACCGGCCTGCAACCCCCGCGAGACACGGTGGTGGATCGGCAGAGTGTCACCGTCGCAACGGCCCACAACAATCGGGCGCACGATCGCATCATCTCCTGTGATCAGCCTCGGGTCGATGCGTTCAATCCACTCCAGCTTGCCGGTGCTGATGAAATTCAGTTCACGCATGGGTGGATCCGTTCTGTGGGGAGCCCTGTGCTGATGATTTTCTCCCCTGCCGCTCATTCTGCCGGGGACGCCCACCACGATACGGGCAGCAGCGGCTTCCGAGAAGACCGGTTAGAAGCGCTAACTCATTCCGTGTCCTTCGTGGCCGCAGGGATGGTCCGGCACGGAACATGGGGATGACACCGCCGACGGAAAAAGTTCGCTCTCGAGTCCGGTTTTCACGGCAGCCTCGGCCGGAGGCCTTCAACTTGCGGCCCTGCACCCGGGGACGAAAACCGCCCAAAGGCAATTCTGAGAGGGTCCTGAGGTTATCCACATAGGGAATTTGCTGTGGTGTTTTTGTTGGCGGGTCGCTGGATGATGGGGGTATGGGGATCCCGGGTGTTGAGGAGGCGGTGGAGGCTTTCGAGGCTGCTGCGGCGGAGTTTGCTGCCTGTGTGCGCCGGGGGCTGGGCGGCCGCGGTTCCGGGACGGGTTCCCAGATGGATTCCGGAACGGGTTCCGGGATGGGTTCCGGGGGTGGTGATCCTTTGCGGGGGCAGGCGGATGCTTGCTTGGACGGGCTGGCCGGTTCGGTCCGGGTGGACGCGATGGTTGCGGCGTTCAGGGTTCGCCTGGCCGCCGCGTATGCGGGGAAGGCTGCGGCCCTGGACGGCCCGGTCAGGAGCCCTGGCGAACACACGGCCCAGGAGATGGGTGTGGTGTCCGAGGTCGCGTGTGCGCTGACGGTGAGTGAACGCTCGGCTTCGGCGTTGTTGGCGCAGGCCCATGAGTTGACCACTGCCTTGCCGCTGACGCTGGCTGCGCTGCAGGCCGGGGATCTGTCGTGGCAGCACGCGCGGGTCATGGTCGATGAAACTACCGGCCTGGATGCGGCCGGGGCGGCGGCGTTGGAGGCCCGTTTCCTAGACCCGGACGTGCCGGACCGGGCCCGGGAGTGCCCGGCCGGTGAGCTGGTCCCGTCCCGGTTCCGGCACAAGGCCAGGACCTGGCGGGAACGGCACCACCCGGTGAGTATTGAAAAGCGCCATGCCAGGAGCGTGTTGGACCGTCGGCTGGAGTACGTCCCGGACCGGGACGGCATGGCCTGGCTTTCGGCCTACCTGCCCGCGGACCGGGCAGCCGGGATCTGGAACGGCATCACCGCCACCGCCCGCACCCTCCAAGGCCCGGCCGAGACCCGCACCATGACCCAGCTCCGCGCCGACATCGCCACCAAACTGCTCCTGAGCGCCGGCTTCACCGGCACCACGGCCAGCCCGACCGAGGGCAGCACCACGGCCAGCCCGGCCGAGGCCAGCACAGACACAGCAACCGGCAGCTCCAGCACCAATAACGTCGGGGCGGGCAACAGCGGCTACACCAGCACGGCAGGCAGCGCCCCGGACCGCCGGACCGCCGCAGGCAGCCGTGCCCCGGACCGCGACGTCTCGGCAGGCTGCCCCGCGGGCCCCGACCTTACCGCTGGTAGTTCCCCCGACAGCCATGGCGGCGCTGGAAGCGTCCTGGCCAACGGGACCATGGCGGGCAACGACGTCCTGGCGGGCCTTGTCAAAGCCAACGGGACCGCGGCGGGCAACGAAGCCGTGGCGGGCAGCGACGTCCTGCCGGGCAACGACTTGATGACGGGCCGGGTCCCGTCCCCGGCGGCGCAGGTCCTCGTGACCGTGCCGGTGTTCGCCCTGATGGGCCTCACGGACGAACCCGCCACCCTCGACGGATACGGGCCAATCCCGGCATCGATGGCCCGCAACCTGGTCGCCAACGGCGCCGGCTCATTCCACCGCGTCCTGACCGACCCCCGCAACGGGGCACCACTGGAGATCGGCCGCCAAAGCTACCGGATCCCCGCCGCGATGCGCCAATGGCTCCGGATGCGGGACGGCAAATGCCCGTTCCCCGGCTGCAACAACCAGTCACTGGACAACGAAGCAGACCACCTCCTGGCCTGGGCCGACGGCGGCACCACCGGCATCAGCAACCTCGGCCAGCCCTGCCCCAAACACCACCGCCTGAAACACACCACCGCCTGGACACCCACCGCAGCCAGCATCGACAAACCACCCGGCTGGACCTCACCCACCGGCCGCCACTACCAAAGCGAACACCAAGACTGGGAACCACCCCACTGGCCAGCTCAAGTACTGAGCGAACTGGTTCCCGACCAGCACCTTTAGCGCTGGCCCAAGGCTAGCGCTGGTCCAAGGCGGCCAGCAGCCGTTTAACAGAGCTGCCCAGATTCCAGTCAACAGCAAGACGCTCCAGTTCGGCGCGCGAGTCGGCGCCGACGGGATGAAGCTGCGCTCCGGCTTCCTCGAGGGTGGGCAACTTGAGGTCGCGTACCACCTTCACTACCGTGGGCGCGACCATGAGGTAATCGGCAGCGGCTTCGAGTCTTGCCCGCACGGATGCGGAAACGCCGCCTCCCCCGTCAGCTGCCGCCGCGAGCAGATTGTCCAGCGTGCCGAACTGCCCGAGCAGGGACGCGGCGGTCTTCTCACCGACACCGGCGACGCCTGGCAGCCCGTCTGATGCGTCGCCGCGGAGCGTGGCATAGTCGGCATACTGTTGGGGCAGCACGAGGTACTTGCCGACAACGACCACCTCCGTCAACACTTCGAGGTTCCTCATCCCCCGCGCCGTGTAGATCACGCGCACTTGGCGGGCGTCGTCGATCACCTGGAATAAATCGCGGTCTCCCGTGACGACGTCGACCGGAAACTCGGCGTGGCTGGCGTACGTGCCCACGACGTCGTCCGCCTCGTGCTCGTCAGCCCCGACGACGGCTATGCCAGCGAGGTCAAGCACGTGGCGGATCATCGGAATCTGGGCCTCCAGCGCATCCGGAACAACCTCGATATCGGCGGCATCCGGCATGACCTCCGCGACCCGGTGGGCCTTATAGGTCGGAATGAGATCCACCCGCCACTGCGGGCGCCAGTCATTGTCCCAGCAAGCGATCAGGTGTGTCGCACCGTAGTCGGTGGTGAGCCTGGCAATCATGTCCAGAAGGCCGCGGACAGCGTTCACTGGCGTCCCGTCGGGGCGACGGATGCTATCCGGCAGGCCGTAGAAGGCGCGAAAGTACAGTGACGCGGTGTCGAGCAGCATCAGGCGGTGTGGCATACCTGATCCTGACACGGATGCGTCGGCAGCGTTAGACCGCTCCCGCCCACCGTGGCCCGGCGGGCTGACGGATCGGCCTGATACGGCCATGAAGGTCAGCGGCCGGAATACGCCGGACCTCATGGGGCTGGACAACCGGGAGGTCGTAATTATCCGGCCGCGCTTCCTTCATGGCCTTCGGGCAGAGATCGGTGATGTGTCCCATGCCGGCATACTCACGCACCTCGGCAATGCCGGCAACCGCTGCGGTCTTGGTGTCAAAGGCTTTGGAAATGGCCATCACCGTTCCATCCGGTGCTGTGAGACGAAACCTGAAACAGGATTCTGGGTCCACGTAAAGTTCAAACATGCCGGCCATGGCTCTCCTCAAGTCTGCGCGATCAAACCCCGCGACGTCTTTGCCGCTGAGCTGAGGGACGCGACGCTGCGTCCCTTACCGCTGGTTTTGTTGTGCAATCCCATTGATCGGTGCATCAAGTTCCTAAAGAGTCTCGCTCAGCCGTGGGAGGGTGCGCAAGAGTCTTCAGTTAAGCTCTCCGCGTTCCCGAGGGCCTTGCACGCGGGCCTTTCGCACGTTAACTGGCAGGCCTACGCTGGTGGCATGCCTCAACCCCGCGTCAACGGCGTCGAGCTCTACTACGACGAAAACGGTAACGGGGTCCTCGTCCTGGGCCTCCACGGAACGCCCGTTTCAGCCGCGATATGGGAGGACGCAGGCAAGGGACTGGGCCTGCGCGGCGGCTCAGACTCCTGCACCTAGCCGGACGTCACGGACCCTGCAAATCTTGTTCAGATCTTGAGGGCCACGCCGCGCTGCTCACCTTGGCGCTTCCTGTGACATCGGGCACAATGTGCTTCATGGGGCGATGGAGCGAGCAGCAGGTGATAGGCGCCGCTCCCGACGCGTCGTCCCTCGCGGCCGCGCGGAAGCTGGCACGGCCGGGGCCTTGGTCGGATACGGGCAGCAACGACGACCTGGTCTGGGGCAAATGCCAAGGCAGTGGAAAGACGCCCTATCAGGTGAGCGTGGACACCGTGGCCCCCGCCTACCGGTGCTCCTGCCCCAGCCGGAAATTCCCCTGCAAGCACGCCCTGGCTTTGCTGCTTATGTGGTCCCGGGGTGAAGCGGCCGACGCCGGCACAGAGACCGCCGGTTTCGCCCAGGAATGGGCGGCCCAGCGGGCGGAACGGTCCGCTGCGCGGGAAAAACGCCCTACTGATCAGCCGACGGATCCTGCAGCACAAGCGAAGCGGCTGGCCGACCGAATGGCACTGATGGATGCGGGGATCGAGGACTTCGCCCGGTGGCTGACAGATCTGGTCAGGACCGGGCTGGCGTCCGCACGCACCCAGCCGTACTCCTGGTGGGACGGGGTGGCAGCCCGCCTTGTTGACGCCCAGCTTCCGGGTTTGGCTGAACAGGTGAGGGCCATGGGTTCGGACGTACACGCCCGGGCCGACTGGGCCGACCATCTGCTGTTCCGCGCAGGCCGCTGGTGGGCCGTGACCAAGGCCTGGCGCATGAGAGAAATCCTGACGCCGGAGGAGCTCGCCGATCTCCGGGTGGCCGTCGGCTGGGCAGTTCCGACGGCGGACGTCCACGGCACCGAGGCCCTGCACGGTCCCTGGCTGGTCCTGGGCGCCCACCGCAGCGACGACGGCAGGCTCAAGCAGCAACGGACCTGGCTCCGAGCACCCGACGGAACGGTCGTCGTCGTCCTCGATTTCGCTGCCCAGAGTGAGTCCCTGGCGACGCCCCAGCTCGCCGGCGCTGTCCTGGACGCCACGCTCGCACGATACCCGGGCTCCGCACCGAGGCGGGCCATGTTCACCAGCCCCGCCGCACCCTTGGGAACGGCAACCAGCCTGGGCGACGGTGGCAGTATCGCCCAAGCGATGGAAGTCGAATCGGCCGCGGTAGCCCTCTCCCCCTGGCGTGAGCGCCACCCCGTCCTGCTGGGCGGAGTGAGCATCTGTCCTGGTGACCACGGCTGGCTGCGGGACGGAGCGGGAGACGCCCTCCCCCTGGTCGACGCACCATTGGACGCCTTGCTGGCCCTGACCGGCGGTCATCCCGTGGACGTGTTCGGCGAACTGGACGAGGGCCACCTACGGCCACTGTCCGCCGTCGTTGGTGGAACGGTGGTGACGCCATGACCTGGCTGGCCGAGCTCAGGACGGCGGCGCTCGTCGGGACCGCCCGGCATCCGGCACCGCCGCCGCCCAGTGAACTGGGCGTCCGCCCCGCGGAAGGCCTGTCCAGCGAGGAATTGGTGCTTGACCAGGCGGCCCTGGCCGACGCCGTCAGCCGTTCCTCCCGGGAATCCACCACTTTGGATGCAGCTGACCTGCCCGAGCCAGCTCCACCGGATGATGCCCCCATAGCCTCTGATGCGGCCGCCCGACTGCTGGAACTGCTGCTTACCCAGCCGCCGGTCGGACAGGAGCTTCGGGGCCTGCTGGTGGCCGATTGGCTTCAGCTGGCCCAAGCCTTCGGCCGACGCGTTCCGCACAGACTGCTGCCTGTGCTGCTGGCTTTGGCGGAAACGAAGCCCGGGGTCGCAGCGTTTCTGCAGCCGGCGATCGGCACCCGGGGCCGCTGGCTTCAGGACCTCAAAGCGCGGGCGTCCGACCTTCCGGCAGCCAGTGCAACGGATTGGGCGGAGCTGAAAAGCGCGGACGCCACCAAAGAACTGGAACGCCTCCGCAGGAGTGACCCCGCCGCCGCCCGCGAATACCTTGCCGCCCACTGGGACACGCTCGGAGCGCGGGAGCGGGCCGCCCACCTGGGCACCTTGGCGATGAACCTCGGGGACGACGACGAGGACCTGCTCGAGCAGGCGCTCGATGACAAAGCCAAGGTGGTCCGCGAGGTCGCCGCCGGCCTGCTCGACCAACTCCCGGCCAGCGCCCGCGGCCGCCGTATGGCCACCCGGCTTCTCCCGCTGCTGCGCGTCAAGGGCATGCTGCGCAAGCAATTCGAGATCGACCTCCCTTCGGAACCGGACGCGGCCGCCCTGCGGGACGGGATCGCGCCGGACCCGCGCACCGGTGAGCCCGACCTGCTGGGCCGGCTCGACACCGTCGTCCGCGGGGCCCCGCTCGACGTCTGGACAAAGGCCTCTGGCCGCAGCCCCAGGGCAACTGTGGCACTGCTTAAAAGCGAAAAGCGCGTCCTCGAAACGATCCGGGACATTGCCGCACTGCGGGGTGACGGTGACTGGGCTCGTGCGCTCCTGGAGCTCCGCTTGGACTTGCGGCTGCTCAATTGCCTGCCTCAGGATGAGCGCGAAGAGACACTGATCCGGCACATCCGGGCCAGCGCCGCAAACCCCTTCGCACTGGCCACACCGCTGCGTGACATGCCACGTCCCTGGGGAACTGCCCTTGCTGAAGCCGTGCTTGAGCAGATTTCGGCCAAGAACGGCGGACAGCTGGCAAGCATGCTGGCCGACGTCCTGCCCGCGGCACTACCGCCGCAGGCGACCGGGCAGGCCCGGCGATTGCTAGAGCGTTCAGACGACGACGCCGCGCGGCGCCGCGTGCTCCGTGAGGCCCTGCAGTACCAATCATTCCGACAATCCCTGACGGAGGCTTTTCCATGACCAATGCCCCTAACGGCACCGATGTCCTTCGCGCCCACGCCGAGCACGCGTACTCCGACGAGCTCAGCGCGCTGGCCACCGTCGACGACCGGCCCCGTCCGCCCAGCTGGCGGCTGTCACCCTGGGCGGTAACCACCTACATCCTCGGCGGCACCCTGCCAAACGGAGTGCAAGTCACGCCCAAATACCTGGGCTCGGAACGGCTGGTGGAAATCGCAGTGGCATCCCTGGCAACGGACCGGGCCCTGCTCTTGCTTGGTGTGCCGGGCACCGCTAAGACCTGGCTGGGAGAGCATCTCGCCGCAGCTGTTTCCGGATCCTCAAAGCTCGTGGTCCAGGGCACCGCCGGAACTCCGGAGGAGGCACTGAGGTATGGCTGGAACTATGCGCGGCTGCTCGCCGACGGCCCGTCCCGGGCGGCCATGGTCCCCGGGCCGGTAATGCGCGCGATGGAAACCGGAAGCCTGGTGCGGGTGGAGGAACTCACCCGTATCCCGTCCGACGTCCAGGATTCCCTCATCACGATTCTCAGCGAGAAGACGCTGCCGATCCCCGAACTGAACGAAGAAGTGCAGGCACGCAAGGGCTTCAACATCATCGCGACGGCCAACAACCGGGACAAAGGCGTCAACGATCTCTCCTCGGCACTGCGCCGCCGCTTCAACACCGTGGTGCTGCCGCTGCCGGACAGCATTGACCAGGAGGTGGAGATTGTCACCACCCGGGTCCGCAGCCTGGGCGAGGCCCTTGAGCTTCCGGCTGACCTGGCCGCGCTCTCGGAGATCCGAAGGGTGGTCACCGTCATGCGGGAACTGCGCGCAGGCGTAACCCAGGACCAGCGAACCACCCTTAAATCGCCCTCGGCGACCCTGTCGACAGCAGAAGCCATCTCGGTCATGACCAACGGGCTCTCCCTCGCTGCGCACTTCGGTGACGGAACCGTCCGGGCCGAGGACGTAGCGGCCAGCCTGGTGGGCGCGGTGGTCAAGGACCCTGTCCAGGACCGGGTGATCTGGCAGGAATACCTGGAAACCGTCGTGCGGAACCGGCCAGAGTGGAAGGACCTTTACCGGGCCTGCCGCGACCTCGAATCGACCAACTGACTGTGGCTTCTGACCGGTCGGCCCTGACCGATGAGCCCTGACCGATGACAGACGTCCACATCCTGGGGATCCGGCACCATGGCCCCGGCTCAGCACACTCCGTCGCTGAAGCACTGGCCAGCCTCAAACCGGATTTGGTGCTGGTCGAGGGACCTCCGGAACTGGACCAGGTCATCCCCCTACTGTCCGATCCCGAGATGGTGCCGCCAGTCGCCGGCCTCATCTACGTAGCAGATGAGCCACGGCTGGCTTCCTTCTATCCGATGGCCAGTTTCTCGCCGGAATGGGTGGCGATCCGCTGGGCCCTCTCCACCGGCACTCAGGTGCGGGCGATCGACCTACCGGCGGCGCATACTTTCGCGCTGCAGATGGCCCCTGCGCCCTCTGTGCCTCCCGTGCCGCCGTCGGACGTGTCGCCTGTGCCTCCCGTGCCGCCGTCGGACAGTGAGAGGGAGGACGACGACGGTCCCTCCGCAGAAGGTACGGAACCACCTGCCCCTCCACAGCAGCCTTACCGGCCCGACGCGATCGGGATGCTCGCCGCGGCCGCCGGCTACAGCGACGCCGAACGGTGGTGGGAGGATGCCATCGAGCACCGCAACACTGACCCAGTCGACCGGTTCACGGCACTGACCGAGGCCATTGCAGAGATCCGTGCGGCCGACGACCGGCCGGGCGACCACCCCGACGTAATGGAGAACAACCGGCGGGAAGCCGCGATGCGGCGCCTGATCAGGGCTGCCATGCGCGAAGGGCACGCACGGATCGCCGTCGTGTGCGGTGCCTATCATGCCCCGGCGCTGGTACCCGCCGACTTTCCCCCGGTGTCTGCAGACAATAAAGTGCTGGCCGGCCTGCCTAAAGCCAAGGTCGCCGTCACCTGGGTGCCATGGACCTCGGGCCGGCTCAGCCTGCGCAGCGGATACGGTGCCGGGGTCACCGCACCGGGCTGGTACCAGCATCTTTTTTCGCACTGGATGACCCGGGGCTCCGGCCCGGACGTGTCCACCACCTGGCTGGTCCGGGTAGCCCATGCCCTGCGCCGGGAAAACCTGGACGCATCAACAGCCTCGGTGGTGGAAGCGAGCAGGATGGCGACTGCCCTGGCCGCCGTCCGGGGCCGGCCGAGCCCGGGATTGGCGGAACTGGACGACGCCGCCCAGGCCGTGCTGTGCGACGGTTCGCCCCTCCCGCTGGCCCTGGTCCATCGCGAACTCACCGTTGGACTCGAACTCGGGAGCGTGCCGGACTCCGCGCCGACCCTCCCCCTGGCCGCCGATCTGGCAGCCACACAACGCAGGCTCCGGTGGAAGCCCAGCGCCATGGAAGAGGTCCTGACCTTGGACCTGCGCAAGCCTAATCAGCTGGCCCGCTCGGTCCTGCTGCACCGGCTGGCACTGCTCGGAGTGCATTGGGGCGCGCAGAGCGAAACCGGCCGGACCACGGGCACTTTCAAGGAGGTCTGGACGCTCCATTGGCAGCCGGAACTCGCGGTTGCAGTGGTTGAAGCCAGCCGCTACGGCACGACGGTCGCCTCGGCTGCCTCGACCTGTGTGTCCGAACGTGCGCAGGCCGCCGGCAGCCTGGCCGAGCTTAGCGAACTGCTCGCAAGCTGCCTGCTCGCTGACCTGCCCGACGGCATAGGTGGCGTCGTCACGGTACTTGCTGAACGCACGGCCCTGCAGCAGGACGTCGCGCCGCTGCTGGAAACCATCGCCCCGCTAGCCCGGACCTGTAGGTATGGAAACGTCCGCGGGGTTGACGTCACGGGTGTACGGAAGATCCTGGACACAACGGTGGTGCGCGCCTGCGTGGGACTGCCCACAGCCTGCGCAGGCCTGGACGATGAAGCTGCGGACGCCATGCGGCGCGCCATCGACTCGGCCCAGCAAGGACTGTCCTTGATGCCCGACCTGCCGCTCGGCGACTGGCACCGGGCGCTCGCTGCCGTCGCCGGCTCGGACCGGATCCACGGTTCGGTGGCGGGACGCGCCACCAGGCTGCTGCTGGACGCGGGCCTTGTGGACGCGGACGACGTCGCCGCCCGGCTCAGTCGCCGGCTCTCAGTGGCCACTCCGGCTCGGGAAGCCGCTGCCTGGCTGGAGGGCCTGCTCTCCGGCGACGCGACGCTGCTGGTTTATGACCGGCGCCTCCTCAAGATCGTGGACGACTGGGTCGCCGGCGTTGACGACGACGTCTTCGACGACGTCCTCCCGCTGCTGCGCAGGACGTTTTCGGCATTCAGCCAGCCGGAGAGGCGGGAGATCGGCGAGCAGGTGAGCCGCATTGACGACGCCGGGCAAACGGACAGCCAGACAACTCTGGACTTGGCGTTGGCCGGCCCTGCCATCCGGACCATGGCCAGGTATCTCGGATGGGAGGTGGTCGCGTGACGGACGCGAACCCTGATGTCATCGGCCCGCGCGGCCGGCTGAACCGCTGGCGCCTGGTTCTTGGCGGGCAGGCTGCGGACGGCATCAGCACGGCGGACGGCGATAGCGTGGTGCTTTCAACCGCTGACGCGCGCCGGGACCAGGCCCTGGAGGCTTTGTACGGGGCGGAAAAGAACGGCCGTGGTGGCCTCGGCGCCTCCAGCCCACGGGTGGCCCGCTGGCTGGGTGACATACGGAGCTATTTCCCGTCCAGTGTCGTGCAGGTGATGCAGGCCGACGCCATGGACAGGCTCGGGCTGCGCCAGTTACTCCTCGAGCCGGAGATGCTGCGAACGGTACAGCCCGACGTCGGCCTCGTCAGTACGCTGGTAGGCCTCGGCCGGGTGATCCCCGAGCATTCCCGCGAGACTGCCAGGACAGTCATCCGGCACGTGACGAATGAGCTTGAGGACCGCCTGCGCGCCAAGACTGTCCAGGCGGTCTCCGGGGCGCTGAACCGGGCGGCACGGTCCCGGCGGCCCCGCCATCGGGACATTGATTGGGCCAGGACGATCGCGGCCAACCTCAAGCACTACCAGCCCGAATACCGGACGATCGTGCCCGAGCGGCTGGTCGGCCATGCCCGGCGCAGCACCGAGATCCAGCGTGAAATCATCCTGTGCATCGACCAGTCCGGGTCCATGGCCGAGTCTGTGGTGTACTCCAGCGTGTTCGGGGCTGTGCTCAGCTCGCTGCGGTCCGTGCGCACCCGGCTCGTGGTCTTCGACACCGAAGTCGTGGACCTGACCGATGAACTGGACGATCCCGTTGACGTGCTCTTTGGCGTGCAACTTGGCGGCGGCACTGACATCAACCGAGCCCTGGCTTACTGCCAGGAGCAGATCACCCAGCCCACCGAAACGATCCTGGTGCTGATCAGCGACCTCTACGAAGGAGGGATAGCGGAGGAAATGCTACGGCGCGCGGCCACGATCGTGGGTTCGGGGACCACCATGATCGCGCTGCTGGCGCTGAGCGACAGCGGCCACCCGTCCTTCGACTCGGGCCATGCCGCGGCCCTCGCGGGAATCGGCGTCCCTGCCTTCGCCTGCACGCCCGACCTGTTCCCTGACTTGATGGCTGCGGCCATTGAACGCCGCGACGTGGGCGAATGGGCGGCGGCCCAGGACATTCCGACGACCCACGAAGCGTAGGGGGATGCTGAGGTTTCGCCGGCGCTCTGGCACACCACGTTGAACGGGGCGAGAATAGCCTCGTGTTCCTAACTCGCCGCGGCGGGGACGGCGAAACGATGAACGCTGCCGCCCGAAAGATTCAGCGCATCTATCTGACGTTGACGCTGGGCAATACCCTTGCGGCCTCCTTCATCTGGGGCGTCAACACGCTATTCCTGCTTGACGCGGGGCTGACAAACTTCGAAGCTTTCGCCGCGAACGCCTTCTTCACGGCCGGAATGGTAATTTTCGAGGTTCCCACGGGAGTGATCGCCGACGGTTGGGGCCGTCGGGTTTCGTTCCTGCTGGGCACCGTAACCTTGGCCGGTTCAACCTACCTTTACTACCTGCTGTGGCTGCTGTCTGCGCCGTTCCCCTGGTGGGCCGCGGTGTCGATACTGCTGGGCCTGGGTTTCACGTTCTTCTCGGGGGCGGTTGAGGCCTGGCTGGTGGATGCCCTGCACTTCTCGGGGTACGAAGGCGGGCTCGAGTCGGTCTTCGGGCGCGGGCAGATGGTGTCCGGGGTGGCGATGCTCGGTGGCTCGGTGGCCGGCGGCGTCATTGCCCAGGCCACGGACCTCGGCGTGCCGTTCCTGGTGCGGGTGGGCGTGCTGTTGGCCATGTTCGCGTTGGCGTTTTGGCTCATGCACGACGTCGGGTTCACCCCTGAACGGTCAGCGCACCCCTTGCGTGCGACGCGGGCTGTGCTGTCCGCTTCGATCGACAACGGCCTGAAAATCCCGCCCGTGCGGTACGTGATGCTGGCTGCCCCCTTCAGTACCGGCGTCGGATATTACGTCTTCTATGCCCTGCAGCCGTACCTGTTGGAGCTCTTCGGGGATCCGCGGGCGTACTCCGTGGCCGGCCTGGCGGCGGCAATCGTGGCCGGCGCGGAGGTAGTGGGCGGCTGGCTCGCCCCCCATGTCCGGGGCCTGTTCCGCAAACGCACGTCCGTGTTGATCCTTAGCGCCTGTATCAGCGCGCTGCTTCTCCTGGTGCTCGGGTTTACCCAGGTGTTCTGGGTGGCCTTGGCACTGCTGACGCTGTGGGCTGTGGTCGACTCCGCGGCAATGCCCGTGCGGCAGGCCTACGTCAACGACATGATCCCGTCCAAGCAGCGGGCCACAGTACTCAGCTTTGGTTCGCTGATGGGATCGAGCGGTGGCGTAGTGGTCCAGCCGGCGCTCGGCCGGGGTGCCGACGTGTTCGGCTACCCCGCATCCCTTGCCATGGCCGGTGTGATCCAGCTCTTTGTGGTCCCGTTCGTGCTGGCGAGCCGCCGGCAGGGCTCCCCCGCCGACGTGGCCAAAGCTTCGACGACGCCATCGACCGAGGAGACCAGCCCCTAGGTGCCGTAGCGCTTGTCGAACCGTACGCGTCCCATGCGGCCAAGCCTTTCCACGGTGTGCCAGCTGATCACCGCCACGAGCAGGGTCAGCACGATGGCCAGCACTGCCACGAGCGGCGGAAGGTTGGCCGTTGATCCGTGGTTGAGCCACAGAATGATCGGATAGTTCCAGAGGTACGTCGCGTAGGACACCGTGCCCAGCAACTGCAATGGCCGGGACCATTGAGGCATTTGGTGTTGAGTGGAAGAGGCCAGGACCACCAAGACGGCGGCGGCAACCATGGCCAGGGGGCCGCCGGCGAAAAAGAACGCCGGGGACTCGTTGGCCTTGGGAAAGAACATCAGCGCACCCAGGACCGCGGCCGCACCAAGAAGGGCCGCCCGCCGGGTGCTGCGCCCCGAGAACCAGCCGGACAGCCGCACACGATACAGGCGCAGTGCGGCACCGATGATCAGCCCGAGGCCCCACGTCGTCGGAAGCGCGTAGACCAGGGAGTGCAGGTGCGGGGCCAGGATCAGCATCCCCAAAACGCTCGCCGCCATTAGTGAATAGACGACGGCGGCCGACCAGCTAATCAGGAGCGCCTGCCGGTTCGTCCGCAGGGCAAGCACCAGGAGGGCCGGCCAGATGAGATAGAACTGTTCCTCCACCGCAAGTGTCCAAAGCGGCCCGATGGCCATGCTGACATCGAACGGCAGCGGCAGGTCTTTGAGGTACCCGAAACCGGCCAGGAGTGTGTAACCGATGATTCCCTTCGACCGGTCCCCGAGGACGTCGGCCATGAGTTCCACGATGGCGTATACGCCCAGGAAGGCGGTCAATGCCGGCAGCAGTCGGAAGGCCCGGTGCGCGTAGAAGCGTCCGTAACGGACCTTTCGGTGCCGCTCGACATCCCTCATCAGGACGCCCGTGATCAGGTAACCGCTCAGCACGAAGAACACAATGACACCGACGATTCCGGCGCCCTGGAAGACTCCGGGCCACGAATGCCCCAGCAGGACGGCGCCAACAGCGGCGCCGCGTAGAACATCCAGTCCGCCCAGCCTCTGGCGAACCGTAGTTTGCGGGGCGGCCGTCTTCACGGGTCCACCAATGAGTAACGTCACATAACCTCCGGGGCTTTCGTCCGGCCAGTGCCGGCCTTGGCTGGTCCAAGGCAGGAACTGGGCCCTCGATGCTCGACTGAATTTCGCGGGCGCAAGGCCCGCAGCCTTCCACTCTTCCGGAGTTTTCTGGATGAAACCTGACTGCCGAGCCCCCTCCGGCACGTGTGGGCGGCTGACTGAAGAGGAATGCAGAAGGGCCCGTTCGTCCGAACGGGCCCTTCTGCATGTGGTGGGTCAGCTTCGTGGGCTGACCGAGTTGCGAGCTAGACGCCCGCCGGCCTGTCGTACTTCTGGCCTTCCGGTTTGGACGGCAGGATCGTCAGGACCAGCACCGCCAGGGCGCCGATGAAAGGCACCAGCAGGAGCAGGGCCAGCAGGCCGCTGAAGCCACCGTCGTGGAGACGACGCACAACCAGCGCCAGGGACGGGACGATCGTGGCCAGCCCCCAGATGAGGGCCAGAATGCTTCCGACGCCAAAGTTTGGCGTGCCGTCGGCCGTCGTCGCCGGGCCGCTGATGATGTTAAGGACAATGCTCACAGCAAATGAAACAAGGGCCCACCACCAGAACTCGCTTCGGCTGGCCCGGCCGGAGAAGGTGGCGTACTTCTTGAAGAACCGCTTGACGGCAGCCGGGAACGGCGCTCCGTAGTACGGTGCCCAGAGCGGCGGCTCGCCGCCCTGGAAGGTCTGCGGCTGTGCCTGCTGCTGCGGGTATTGCGGATAGCTCATGGTGATTTCCCCCAAATTTGAGTGATAGGACGAGGCCATCGTACGACTCCACCCGGGGAAGTTTGGCATTTCAATGGACAAAATTTACCTGAACTTACGAAGCGCAGGCGCAATGGCCCCAAGCTGTTCGGGCTTCTCCTTCATGTCCTGAGCCAAAATTACTGGCGGCTGGACTGCCTCCCCTATGGCGTCACGCCACGGGGCAACCGTCAGGCAAGGAGTGGGATGCGGAAGACTTGGCCGGGAAAAATCAGGTTCGGGTTGCTGATTCGATCCCTGTTGGCTTGGAAAATGTCGTCGGCCGTGGTGTTTTGTCCCTGATCCCGGGCGATCTTTGTCAGGTTGTCACCGCTAACTACTTCGTAGAGCCTGAAGCCCTCCAGCCCTGTGAACACCGTAACCGGCACGACGTTTAGATCCGTCCCGGGCGGATTCATACCGGAGGCGTCCTCGCCGAAAACCTGAAGCATCATGTGGGCGGCCCGGGCCGTGAATCCGCCAAGTGAAACCTGATGCCCAAAGTCACGGATCACCCCCATGCTCCCCACGCCCTGGATGTTGCCGGTGGCGACGATGTGCCCGGCAGCGTCGAGCACCCGCCACAGAACAGTGGCTTCAAATCCCGTGCCGAAGCCGGCGATCGTAAAGTCCCGGCCAACGACATCGTTTGATTTGGGCTGGCGGACTTCGATGAGTCGCGGCGCCATGGCTTACCTCCCACTGGTCGGTTCGGTCCACCTTGAACTTACGGAAGTGCCGTTACTGAGGCGTTATTGCTGAACCTTCCCGGCTCACCCCAGCGACGAGGCGTCAGTGGGGGCGGCCCGGTGGTCTATTTTGCCCGTCAAGTCGTCGATGCGGTCCAGGGCGGCATTAAAGCGCTCAACGGTGGCCCACAAAACGGGATGCTGTTCCCGGATCTGTTCGAGCGTGGCACCGGCGGCGGTCAGTTGTGCCAGGTCAAAACTGACGTTGGTGCGTGCCCCTGTCACCGCGGCGCGCAGGGCACCGAACGCGACGACGACATCGGAAATGAGCGCTGGGTTTCCGTTGGATGCCAGCCACCCCAGGTCATCGATGGCGTCGATAGCGCGTTCGCCGAGCACCGCCGATGCCTTCGCGGCTTCGATGGAGGCACGGTGTATCGCCTCCTCACGTTGCGGCCCCGGTTCAAGCCTGAAGGCAGCCCCGAAAGCAGCAGACGCCGACGCATCGTCGTCGGCCAGCCGAAGAGCGGCCTCCCGCAGGGAATGCGCCCGCGCGTGGAGAGCGTTGAGCTCCCCGTGCAGGGCCGCCCCTGGTTCCGTGTATCCGGCAACCATGGACGTCAGTGACGCGGCGATGGCCAGCATCACTCCCGTGCCGGCCCCACCGCCCGGCGAACCGTGGGACTCCGCTAAAGCCCGCGTCCAGTCTTCAACCGTCGAATGCTGCGTTGTAACCGCTTCAGAATCAGCCATGACTCTAAGTTAGCGCTACGGTTGAGGCTCAATGCGTGGTACGCCTTCCAATGAAAGGTCCGCCGGCGGGGCCGTGACGACGCTAAACGCTTGCGTCCGGCCATTGATCCGGGTCGTAGCCGTGCAGGCCTGGAATGCGGCGCGGCCTTTGTGCTTGGTCAGGACGGTCCTCATGAACTTTCTCACCGCTGTCTGCCGATTCAGAAGCTTCGTCTCCGGCCTGCTCCTGGGCTTCGTGACGTTCTCCATCGTTGTGCTTGCTGTCAGCCATTCGGTGCTCCAACCACTCAGAGTGGGGGTCCATCTGCCTGAACCACTACGGAAACAGTAGCTTCAGGAGTACTTGCGGACACGCCGGATCGGCTCAAGATCCGGGCAATATTGCCTAAACTCCAAGGAACGGAACGTACAGGGGAAGACCCCTAGCCGCGGTGGCGAGTGAGGATTTCTCCGCTGCGGGCGAGGTGGTCGGCGACGTCCCTGAGTTTGATATTGGATTCGGAACTGGCCCTCGTCAGGATTTGGAACGCCTGTTGGGAGCTGATTTTGAACCTTTCCATCAGGATTCCCTTGGCCTGTCCGATGAGGTCGCGTGTGTCCAGGGCATGGTTGAGCTGGCTGATTTCCTGTGCGTCGGAAAAAGCGACCGCCGCGTGGGCGGCTACCAGCAGGCCGACCTGTTCTGATTCCTGATCGAAAACGTCAACGTCGTCGCCGTACAGGTTGAGGGCGCCCAGGTTGTCCCCCTCGACGAAAAGCTGGAATGCCAGCATGCTCCGGGCACCGGCGTCGTAGGCTGCGCGCGCGAAATCCGGCCAACGTTGCTCACGGCCCATATTCGGGACCCGGACAATCCGTTCCTCGTAGGCGGCATCAATACAGGGTCCCTGACCCGTGGCGCTCTGCAATGCATCCACCTTCCTGGGGAGATCTCCTGAGGCTGCCCGGGACTGGACGGTCCTCCTGCCCATGACGAGACTGACGGAGGCATCGGCAACGTGCGGGATCAGGTCCAGGGCAGCGTGAACAATGTCCACCAGCAGCGCTTCAGTGTCCTCCTCCTGCTGAAGCTCCCGGGCGAGATCGCTGAGCTGGCCGGCGAGATCGCCACCCACCGCCGGTTCAGGCGCAGCGGCGGCCCGGGCTTCTCCCGTCCTGAAGGTCATGTCCTTCATCTCTGCTACGGTCCTTGCTCCTGTTCGCCTGCCTGGTATGCCTGCTTGTCCTCCGGTTCGGGGACGACCTGATTGGCAATCAGGTCCACGCGGTCGGCGGCGGTCAGCCGCTCATCGTTCTGTATGGCGGCTACATCCCCACCGTTGACCTCCGGAGCACCGGAACTCCCCGTTTCCGTACCCGGCTTGGCCGTCTCCTCGTGGTGTTCGGCCTTATGGCGTGCCTCATCGAGGTGATGCTCCAGCTTCTCCTCCGCGTCCCGCCGGCGCTGTCCGACAGTCCGTATCTGCTGCGTGGTTGGAGCCGCATGCGCGTGCTGGTGCGGGCCAAGATCATGCGGCTGTTCTGGGTATTTATCACTCATAAAGGCATCGTCCCACCGGACGCGCGCTGCGGGAAGAGGACCTCTGGACCGGGAGCATCAATCGTCCGGACTGTCATTCGTTAACACCTCGACAGCGACGACGTGCACTTCCGACAGCCCCTGCGCCGGAGCCGGCTTCTCCAGCAGGACCGGCTGGTGATGGTTGTGGGCCCATTCCCGGGCGTCGGACCCCAGCACGTCATCGATCCACACCACGGCGTCCCAGTCGGCTTTGCCCAGGAGTTCCATTGTGGCCAACCACCGGCGCACCGACCGGAGCTTCGGCGTCGGCTCTTCGATGTCCTCGGCACGCATGGACACCGTCACCCGCAAGGGTTCCTCGTCCAGCTGCAGCTGCGACTCCAAGCTGGCCGTTGAGTCTGCCGGCCACCTTGAAACCCACGCGATCCGGCCGCACCGGGCAAGCCTTCTGACGAGGGAAACGGTGCCATCCGACAGCTCCAACTCCGTCGGATCCCCTTCCGTGCCAGGGCGGGCCACAGGGTTGAGCACGCCATCAACGTCGAGGAGGATAATCGGCTTCACAGTCGCGGCCACGAACTAATCGCAGCGGTTTCCGCAACTAACCGGCGGGCGCAACGACGTCCTCCAGCATCGACCTGTCAAAGAAACGGATCTCGCCCGTCGCCTCGAAGAAGACCGGGACTACTGATGTGCTGGGGTCCTTGGACGTTTCGTAGATATCAGGCGCATTTCCATGCTTCCGGGCAATTGTTCCAACCAGGTCGGTACCGCGAACCCGGACGGTTCGGTATTTGTAGCTCATGGTGACCCCTTCGTCGACTAGGGCAAACCCTACTCCTGGAGTTGTACTCCTGGGACCTTGCGACCCAGCCGGGACCCCGGTGTTGCCGCCCGAAAGGAGTCTTCACCGTGCCCATGTTGTGCAACGCTTGGTACATGGATCTGGAAGTGTCGCCCGCGCTCACGATACCCGCCTCGGAACTCGGCTGGCGGTTTTCGAGGTCGTCCGGACCTGGCGGACAACACGTCAACACCTCAGACAGCCGCGTGGAGCTTTTCTGGAACGTCTGCACCTCGTCGGCGCTGTCGGACGTCCAACGAGTGAGGCTGCTGACGCGTCTCGAACCGCGTCTCATCGCCGGGGTGATCACTTTAACCGCCTCCGAGCAGCGCTCCCAGCTCCGCAACCGCGAGATCGCCCTGGCCAAGCTCGCCGGCCTGGTGGCAGAGGGTATTGCTCCCGAAGCGGCCCGCCGCCGGGCGACCAAACCCACGCGGGGCTCGAACCGCCGTCGCCTTGCCGCAAAGCAACAGCGTGCGGCGACCAAACAGCAAAGGAAGCGTCCGCCCGCCGAGTAGCTCAGCCGCCACGGGTGTCCATTCGGATAGTCAGCTCGCCTCGGATTGCAGGTTCTGCGCTACCACTGCCAGCGTACGGGCGAGCTCGTCGGTCGGGCTGAACTCCACCAATTCCGTACCTGGAGCAAGCTCGTCGGTATGGCCAGGAGCCGTGTAGTAGGCCTCACCCGCTTCGACGATCTCGTCCCCCGCGGGCGTGTGCATGATGAGCCTGCCCTTGACGACATATCCCCAGTGGTGGCTCTGGCACAGGTCATCCGGCAAGCCTTGGTAGAACGGCGTGAAATCGCCTCCCTCCTCGAATTTTTCGAATGCGATCGTGTATCCGTCGGCTTCCCGATAGCGGCCCTCATAGCCGGTCATGCGCTCCACCCGTGCGGTCTCGTCGTCTTTTGATAGCTTTGCCATCGTCTTGTTCCTTTTCTTGGCTTCTGCGCGGGTCACGCCCGTGCTGTGGATTCCGCCGCCGCGATCAGCCGCTGCAGCCCTGCCCTGCTTGCCCGCGCCCACTCACGCGCGGCGAGTGACCGCAAGACGGGAGTTCCAAACATCGCCAGCATGCCGGGCAGGGCGGTCGCCCGGACCAGGCGGCAGGTGTAAGTCACGTCGCTCTGGTTTCCGTCCGGACGTATTTCATACCGGTGCACTAGGAGCCAGTCCGCTGGCGTCCCGTTTTTCTTGGACTCCAATGCCGACTCCGTGACCCGCTCGAACGTTGATGGTCGAATGGCTTCTGTGACCACTGAGGAGTCCCGCATCCGGCATATGGAGTCCTCGGCCGTGGACGTGAACTCCGTCCCGGCCGTGGCCTGCCCCGGTGGGGCATCCATGGACAAGAGCGTTGAAGCCTCGGCGCCTCCCCACCCGGGATGGCCTGCCAAATCAGCGAGGACATCGAAAACCGTATGTGCTGGGGCGGCGCTGTGTTCACGGACGGTCACGGCAACCTCGCGATTAAGGACGTTGGCTGCTGTTCTTTGCTGCTTCATTTCCGCACCTCCTAGGGCAATATTCTGCGGACACCCCAAGAATGCGTTGCGGCCGGATGAAAAGGATGGGGGGCATCCCCCATTTGCGGTCCTATTCCGCGAGGGAGTGCCGCAGCGCGAAGGCGGCCGCTTCGCCACGGCTGCGAAGCTGCAGCTTGGCCAGGATGCTGCTCACGTGGTGCTCGGCTGTTTTGGCGCTGATAAAAAGGCGCTCCGCGATTTCGGCGTTGGTCATGGCCTCTGCGAGCAGGGCGAGTACTTCACGTTCCCGCCGCGACAGCAGGCCCAGTGCCTTCGGTCCCGTGCGGGCAGGGCCGCCCAGGGATCGAAGGAGCGCAGCCGCCTTGTCGGCCAAACCGTTAGCGCCGGCGCCGTCGAACACTGCCAGTGCCACCCCGGCCTCGTGCACAGCCACTTCACGGTCCGACTCGCGCAAGGCTTCGGCTAATGCGAGCCGTGCCCGCGCAGCCTCAAGCGGCATGGTCAACTCGCCGAAGATCGCGATCGCTGAGTCGAGCCGTTCGTGCGCCAAGTCGGTGTTACCGACGGCGGCCGCGACGCGACCACCTGTCAGGAGGGACGACGCGATGGCGCGGGGCCAGCGTGTCGCGGAAGCAATCCTGTCCAGGCGTTCTGCGGTCGCCACGGCCTGGCTCGGGACGTGTTGAGCAAGTTCGACCTCGGCAAGCAGCGCGAGCAGTGGAACGGTAAGCAAGCCCTCGCCGACCTGATGGATCCGGCGGTGCAGCAGCGCCGCAGCCACGGCTGTGTCACCAGCCGCGAGACGAACCGCCGCCGTCGCCCGCAACGCGTCGGTGCGGTCTTCAAAGCCCGCGAGCAAGCGGCTTGCTTCCTCCACGCGGCCCTGCAGCAGCCGCAGCTCCGCAAGCTTTGCTGCCGGGTGCACGCATCGGGCACGGTGACCGCCCTGTTCCAGCTCGCGGAGCGTCTTGCTGAGCCAGTCCTCGGCACTGGCGATATCGCCGGAGGCGAGGAAGATCTCCGCGCAGCACGTGCCACAAAATTCCAGGAGCGCGGGGTGCCCCGTACTTTGCATAAAGCGCAGGAGGATCTTGTTCCACTGGCCCAGGCGGGAGGTGTCGCAGGCCTCTTCGCTGGCCCGTGTAACCATGCAGCAGATATCGCCGAAAACTATCTTGTCGCGAAGTTCGCCCGCCGTAACCACCACCATTGCCTCATCAACCAGCGTCATCCCCTCCGGCACGTCGCCAGCGGCAATGGTCCCGAGGCCCAGGAGCGCCAGAGCCGTTGCTTCAAGATCCGGATCTTTGCAGCTCCGCGCAACTTCCAGCGCGGTCCGGGCGTCGTCGCGCGCCGTTGCCGGGTCAGTGCGCAACAGCCCGCGAGTCACAGCCAGCCACCCACGGTCGACGCCGTCCGGGAGGCCGGCCGCGATGCCCTCGGCACGCGCAAGCCAGCCGCGGCTGACCGGCTCGTTGCCCAGCGACTCTGCATATTCCCGCGCCAACCACAGTGCTGAGCGGAATGCCCTCGCGTCCTGGCCGAAACGACGAAAGCCGGCGTAAGCCGCCGTGCGCGCGGCCACAGCCTGGTCCACGTTCCGAAGCCACCACAACGCGGTTGCCAGGCCGTCGTGGGCCTCTGGCTGGTCATGGACCGCCAGCACGGAGTCGAATACGGCTGCGGCCGCTGCCCAGTCGGCAGACGCAAGGAGGCTTTCGCCTTCTCCAAGGCGTTCAGACACCGCGGCGTCGACCATGAATCCATTCTGCTCCCGCGAGTGCCCCCCTCATAGCGTCCGGGTCCCTGTCGCCCGTGTTAAGCCGGCGATAAACTGGCCCTAGCTTGATCTCCAGACACTGCCGGGGCGGAGCCCGCGCCGGATGTGCCGCCGAAAATTGCTGACGGGCCGCAGGGCCGGGGTTGGAGCGTCATGAGCGGGAACCGTGCCGTCATTGTGGGCGCCGGCGCCGCAGGGTTGTCCGTTGCCCTGTCGCTCGTGGACCGGGGCGTTCATCCATTGATCCTGGACCGGGCCGCTACCGCCGGTTCATCCTGGCGGAGCCGGTATGACAGGTTGCGCCTCAACACAAGCCGTCCGTTCTCCCATCTTCCGGGCAGGCGGTTCGCGAAGGGCACGCCGATGTTCCCGACACGCGACCAAATGGTCGAGTACCTTGAGCGCCATTCACAGAATCCGGGCATCACACTGCAGCTGGCGACCGGGGCCGACCGCATCGAACGGGATTCCCTAGGATGGCTGATCAGGACCTCGACCGGCGGGACCATCGAGGCTGAGCAAGTTGTTGTCGCCACAGGCTACGAAAACAAGGCCGTCATTCCGGGCTGGCCAGGCCAAGAGGACTTTGCGGGTACCATCCTCCACTCGTCTGACTACCGGAACCCGGCCGCCTTCCAGGACAAAGCGGTTCTGGTGGTCGGCCCCGGCTGTTCCGGCATGGAAATTGCCTACGACCTCGCAATGGGAGGTGCGGCCAAGGTGTGGCTCGCCGTTCGGAATCCGCCCAATATCCTGCTGAGGACGAGCCCGGGGCCAGTCCCCAACGACATCATTGGCGTCGCGTTGCTGAAGCTTCCGACCAGGTTTGCAGACGCCGTGACCCGTTACGGCCAGCGCTCCGATTTTGGCGACCTCAGCCAGTACGGGTTGCCCTTCCCCGTAGAAGGGGTATTCGCACGGATTGCCCGGGCCGGAGGGGAACCGACCATTGTGGACAGGGACGTTATCGAGGCAATCAAGGCACGGCGCTTCGAAGTCGTCGGTGCAGTGCAGTCCTTTAACGGCGCGGCCGTCCAGCTTGAGCGCGGTACTCCGGTGGAGCCTGACGCCGTCATCTGCGCCACCGGCTACCGCCGCAACCTGGAGCCGCTGGTCGGGCACCTCGGAGTCCTCGACGAACGCGGAATACCAAGGATTCGGGGCGAGAAGCCTGCTGCCGAAGGACTGCGCTTTGTTGGTTTCGTGCCGCGGCCCGGAGCCCTCGGCTACATCGCGAACGAGGCAAAGCATGCGGCTAAGGCCATCGCCCGCGAACTGCAGAAGGTTGAGGTACCGTTCCGGCATGGATGACGCCGCCATTCGATTCCTATCCTGACAACAGAAACATCCCGGAAGCTGTGCCCGCGGGATCAGGGCACCATGGTCGGCCGCTCCGTCTGCCCAGGGTTCCCTGCCCTTGAGGGACCTGCGCTGTGGACGGCCGTTGCCACCCCCCAACGCAATGGCGAGTCTACGAGGACACTCCGCAGGCGCGAGTCGCGCCCTCCTGAGTAAAGCAGTACCCGGTCCGTCCAACGTCGGCTTCACCACCTTGTCGAAACCCAACAAAATCTCGCCTGCAACCGGGAACTACCGTCAGATCACAAGAAATATCCGCACCTAAGCACCCTAGGACGATCAATGACGATGCAGCCAGACCTCCAGGCCAAGCCCGGCACCATCCTCGAAACCGCCCGCACGCAGGTCCTTGACCAGGGTATCGGCCTCTCCGAAAACCAGCTCCTGGAAATCCTCCGGCTGCCGGACAGCGACTTGCCCGCCGCCCTGCAACTTGCGCACGAAGTGCGGCTCAAACACTGCGGCGAAGACGTCGAAGTCGAGGGCATCATCTCCATCAAGACCGGCGGCTGCCCCGAGGACTGCCACTTCTGCAGCCAGTCCGGCCTCTTCGACTCCCCCGTCCGCGGCGTCTGGCTCGACATCCCCGAACTCGTGAAGGCCGCCAAGGAAACCGCCGCCACGGGAGCCACCGAATTCTGCATCGTCGCGGCTGTCCGCGGACCCGACATCAAGCTCATGAACCAGATCAAGTTCGCCATCGACCGAATCAACGAAGCAGTGGATATCAACATCGCCTGCTCCCTCGGCATGCTCACCCAGCGGCAGGTGGACCAGCTCGCCAGCTGGGGCGTGCACCGCTACAACCACAACCTCGAGACCGCCCGCAGCTACTTCCCAGAGGTCGTCACCACCCACAGCTATGAGGAACGCCTGGACACCTGCAACATGGTCAAGGACGCCGGCATGGAGCTCTGCTGCGGAGCGCTGATCGGCATGGGCGAAACAGTGGAACAGCGGGCAGAACTCGCAGCCCAACTGGCGGCACTGGAACCCCACGAAGTGCCACTGAACTTCCTCAACCCCCGGCCCGGCACTCCCTTGGAAAACCAAGGCATCATGGACGGCAAGGACGCCCTCCGCGCCATCGCCGCGTTCCGCCTCGCCATGCCCCGCACCGTGCTCCGCTACGCCGGTGGCCGGGAACTGACCCTCGGCGACCTCGGAACCCGCGAAGGCCTCATGGGCGGCATCAACGCCGTCATCGTGGGCAACTACCTCACTACCCTGGGCCGGCCGGCTACCGCGGACCTGAACCTCCTGGTCGAGCTGAACATGCCCATCAAGGAACTCCAGAAGACGCTATGAACCGGGTTTCGCTCCCCCACGCTTCCACCACCGCCGACGCAGTGGGCCCAACCACGGCTGCGTTCTGCGGTCTCTGCGGCGAGCCGTCCGACGGCGGCACCGGCCCGGCGTCGGACGTTCACCACCGTTGCCGCGAACGGCTCGCCATGGAGCCGCCGCGGTACTGCGCCGCCTGCCGGCGCCGCATGAAGGTCCAGGTCACTCCGCTGGGCTGGTCCGCCGAGTGCTCCCGCCATGGGGTGCTCGCACCATGATCGATGAGGCGCAGCCGGGCCTGATCCAGCGGGACCGTGGGCGGTTGTGGCATCCGTATGCGCCCGCCTCGCCGGGCCTTCCGCTGTGGGAAGTGGAGGCGGCCGACGGCGTGCGGCTGCGGATTCGGGGCGAGGACGGCACGCGCCACGAGGTGGTGGATGCGATGTCTTCGTGGTGGTCGGTCATCCATGGTTACCGCAATCCAGTGTTGGACGCGGCGGCAAAGCGGCAGTTGGACAGCTTCAGCCATGTGATGTTCGGCGGCCTCACACACGCCCCGGCGGTTGAACTGGCCGAGCGGCTTGTGGAGATGGCGCCGTCCGCACCTGGACGGCCGGGGCTGGAGCGGGTGTTCCTGGCCGACTCGGGTTCGGTGGCCGTCGAGGTTGCGCTGAAGGTGGCCGTACAGTTCCAGACCGCCTCCGGGCACCCCCAGAGGCAGCGTTTCCTCAGCATCCGTGGCGGGTACCACGGCGATACCTTCGCGGCGATGGGTGTCTGCGATCCCGTTGACGGCATGCACTCCGACTTCCCGGGCCTGCTGGCCGCCAACGTCTTTGCACCCCGACCGCCGGCGGCTTCTTCCGCGACACCGGAGACCGTGCGGGTTTGGGCGTCCGAACTCGGGGACATTGCGGCCGCGCATGCCGGGGAGTTGGCCGCGATTATCGTCGAACCTATCCTCCAGGGTGCCGGCGGGATGCACGCGTACCCGGCCGAATGCCTGACGGTGCTACGACGAGTGGCGGACCGGCATGGGCTGCTGCTCATCTTCGACGAGATCGCCACCGGTTTTGGCCGTACCGGCGAACTGTTCGCGGCTGATCATGGTGGCGTTGTGCCGGACATCATGTGCGTGGGCAAAGCCCTCACCGGCGGGTACCTGACCCTGGCCGCCATGCTCTGCACAGGGGAAATTGCGTCGACGGTATCCGGCGGCAAGGTCGGGGCGCTGCTTCACGGCCCCACGTTCATGGGCAACCCGCTGGCGTGCGCAGTGGCCAACGCCAGCCTCGGCATCATCGACGGCGGCTGCTGGCGGGCCGACGTCGCACGGATCGGCGCAGGTTTGGAAGCGGGGCTCGCCCCTGCCATTGACCTTGAGTCCGTCCGTGATGTCCGCACCATCGGCGCCGTCGGCGTCATCGAACTGCACGACGCCGTCGACGTCTCGGCGGTCACTGCCGCCGCCGTCCGGCACGGGGTCTGGCTCCGGCCGTTCCGCAACCTCGTCTACACGATGCCACCGTATATCAGCACCGCGGCCGATATTGGGCAGATTACCGCGGGGATGAGGGCCGCCATCGCCGAAGTCCATGAGCGTATCCCGGCACGGAAGTACGTCCCTACAGGATTGGGTGATCGGGGATGACCGGATCGATGACCCAGTGGCTTGAGCGGCAGGCCGCAGTCCGGGACCGCCGGGGCCTTGTCCGCCGCCCACTAGCCCGTGGCGCGGACGAACGGTTCACCGACCTGGCCAGTAACGACTATCTGGGCCTCTCGGCCGACCCTCGGGTGGCTGCTGCTGCGGCCGCGGCCGCATCTCTGTGGGGCGCTGGGGCCACGTCCTCACGCCTCGTCGCCGGCACCACCAGGCTGCACTTGGACCTGGAGCAGGAACTGTCCGGGCTGGCGGGAATGGAGACGGCGCTGGTGTTCTCCTCCGGCTATCTGGCCAACATCGGGGTCATCACTGCGCTCGGCGGCCCCGGGACCCTGATCGTCGCTGATGAACACTGTCACGCCTCGATGATCGACGGCTTCCGGCTTAGCCGTTCCCGCACCGAAACGTTCGCCCACAACAGCGTGGAGGAAGCCGGGCGCTTGCTGGCCGACCGGAATGAACCGCGCGCTCTCATCGCCGTCGAATCCGTTTACAGTGTCCTGGGCGACGAAGCCCCGCTTCCAGCCCTGCTGGCCTTGGCAGAACAGTACGACGCCACGCTGCTTATCGACGAGGCGCACAGCCTCGGCGTCACCGGGACCGGTAACTTCCGGGGCCACGGCTCTGTGGCCGGAACTTTCCTGGCCGGACATCCGAACGTGGTGGTGACGGCGACGCTGTCCAAAGCCTTGGGGAGCCAGGGCGGGGCTGTCCTGGGATCCGGACTGCTGCGCGAGCACCTCGTCAACAGGGCCCGGAGCTTCATCTTCGACACTGGCCTGGCGCCCACCTCTGCGGCGGCAGCCCTCGCCGCGGTACGGATCATTCGGGACGAGCCCTGGCGGGCCGGAGCTGTTCACCGCAACGCAGCGGCGCTGGCCGACGCCCTCGCCCCGGCCCTCGAGGCCCGCGGCACGGCTGACGTCGTGCCCGTCGTCGGCCGTCCCGTCATCGGCCATCCCGTCGTCGAACAAACAGCAGGGGCGGTCCAATCTGTCGCCATGCCGTCCGCCGAATCGGCCTTGGCGGCTGCCGCTGCCGCGCGCACCGCCGGCGTCCGGATCGGCTGCTTCCGTCCACCATCCGTCCCGGATGGGATTTCACGGCTGCGGCTCACTGCCCGCGCCACCCTTACCCTCGAGGAAATCGAAGACGGCTGCGCAGTGCTGCGCAGCATTTTGGAGGAGCATCAATGAACCTGCCTGGCATCATCCTGGTCACCGGAACCGACACCGGCGTTGGCAAAACCATCACGACGGCGGCCCTCGCCACCGTCCTCCGCGGAGCAGGGCGCAGCGTCGCGGTGTACAAACCGTGCCAATCAGGCGCCGCCGAGGGCGATTCCGACGCCGCCGAGGTCGTCCGGCTCGCCGGCGCCGTGACTGCTGAGACGGGAGTGGTACTGCAGCCACCGCTGGCACCCGTGGCCGCAGCCGCCGTCGACGGGACGCCGCTCCCACGAGTGGCTGCGCACGCCGAGCGGGTCCGCGAGCTGGCAACGTCGCACGACCACGTCCTGGTTGAGGGCGCGGGCGGCCTGCTGGTGGAGCTGGATTCCGACGGCGGCACCCTGGCGGAGCTCGGGTCAATCCTGGCCGCGGCATTCGTACTGGTCGCCCGGCCGTCCCTCGGCACGCTGAACCACACTGCCCTGACACTCGAGGCGCTGGCCGCGCGGGATCTTCTGGTCCTGGGCGTGGTACTCGGAAGCTGGCCACACACCCCGGACGTTGTGAACTTCAGCAACCGGCAGGTGTTCGGATCGCTGCGTGTGCCCTTGCTGGGCGCCCTCCCGGAGCACGCCTCTGACCTGTCTCCTGCGGATTTCCGTACCGGGGCAGCTGCCTGGCTTAACGGACTGCCCGCATGAACCCCGCGTTGATGGGCCAGAAACCCGTGGAGGGTCTGGTAGACAGCCCGGGACCGCAGGGCGTCCCAGGGGTGGTCGACGGCGTTGCCGGGGCCCGCTGCCCGTACCTCGTGGTGCGTGACCCGGACGCGGTCCGTGACGTGTTGCACCGGCCTGGCGACTTCAGCCCAGGGAACGCACTCGTCGCGGTCACGCCCCTCGCAGGGCCTGCCCTGCGCGTGCTGCAGGGGGTGCGCTTTGCGCTGCCTCCCGTTTTGGCCAGCAACGATACCGACACGCACGCCGGAATCCGCAAGGTCGTGGCGGGATTCTTTACTCCAGCTACCGTTGGGGCCTTCGAGCCGCGGATCCGTGAACTGGCCCGCGAAGCTGCACGGAACGCCGCGGACGGGCTCGAATCTTCCGGCCACGTGGACCTCGTGCAGGCACTTGCGGCGTTTCCGCCTGCCGTCGTGATGCTCGAACTTCTCGGGCTTCCCGTTCGGGATCTTGTTGACCTCAAGCGCTGGGGCCTGGATTCCATGGAGCTGTTCTGGGGCTGGCCCGATGAGGACCGGCAACTGGAACTGGCCCGCAGCGCCGCCGATTTCTACGTCTGGCTCCGGCAGCTCGCAGCGGAATCCAAGAAGGCCCCCGGGCGCAACCTGTTCAAATCCCTGGCCGAACACGGGCTGTCCACACCTGAAATCTGCTCGCTGGGCTACTTCCTGCTGATCGCCGGACAGGAAACAACCACGCAGCTGATCAGCACCACGCTGTTCCGCCTCCTGGAGGGGTCTGGGCCCGTGGGCTGGAAAGACGCTGCCACCGAAGCGGGTTCCAGGACCATGGTCCAGCATGTCCTGGCCACCGAGTCGTCCGTGCCGACCTGGCGCCGCGTGGCAGCCCACGATACACAGCTTGGTGGCGGCCTGATCCCTGCCGGTGCGGAAATTCTCCTCGAACTCAGTGGAAATCACATCACCGCTCCGGGCGGAGCCGAGCGTCTGTCCATGTCTTCGAAGGAGGCCCAGCGCGGTAGAACTACAGGCCCTGGCCTGGTCTTCGGCTCCGGCATCCACCGCTGCCTCGGGGCCAAGCTGGCGGAACTGGAAGCTGCTGTCATTGTTCAGGAGGCCGCCACTGCACTGCCGGAAGTGCAGTTGCGGGTGGACCAGCCCGACTGGATCAGGCTCCTGTCCTTTCAGGCTCCCCGGACTGTCACCGTTGCAAACCGCGGGTGAGCCATTGCGGCGGGCGGGCTGGACAACAAACTGAGCCGCTGCCCACGGTTTGACTCAGGCCGGACTGCTGCCAGGTGGGCCGCTGAGCACCGTAGGGATGTATTCGAGCAACTGGAGCCTGCCATCGAAGATCCTGCTATCCACCATCTCGAGCGATACGTCCGGATAGCCGTCGTAGATCCGCTCCTGCCCGGTGCGGCCTGTGATGACCGGGAAGATGACGAGCCGGAATCTGTCCACCAGGCCAGCCGTCAGCAGCGAACGACAGAGGCTGAGGCTGCCGAGGGTGCTCAGGGATCCAGTCCTGGTCCTTTTCATCTCCCTCACGGCCTCCACCGCGTCCCCGGTGACGAGCTCCGAGTTCGGCCACGTCAGGGGCGCCTGCAGCGTCGAGGAGAAGACGACTTTGGGGACGGCGGCAAGGCCGGTGAGGCTGGCACCCTCATTCTCGGAGAATCCCGAGCCCTCAGCCGCGGCTTCCTCAGACATGCTGGACATGAGCCGGTACGTGTTGGCTCCGAGAAGGAAGGTGTAATTCTTCTCCCCTTCCTGCTCCAGCCAAGCCAGGTACTCCGGCCCCTCCAAACCCCACCAGCCGGGCCATCCCTCGGCTGAGGCATACCCGTCAAGGGAGATGATCAGGTCAATCATCAATGTCGCTGATGACGTTTCCGCAGTTTGCTCGCCCATGGCCGTCTCCTGAATCTGGTCGACGTCGCTGTTTGCCCGGGACGCTCAGTCCATGACCGGCGCCACGCTGCAGAGGTGCGCCGTCGGCGCCCGTGCCGGCAATGCTAGCCCCGGGGCGAACAGGAGTTCAAGGGGGCAGGACTGAGGGAAAGTGGCGCCTTTGATCTTCGTGGCGTTCACCATCCCAGGCCATCGCCAAAAGATGGGCGTGCCCTCAATCTGAAGTCAGTGGGAACATACAGGCATGGCATCCATACAGCGCATCCGTCCCCAGGGGCTCGTCTCGAGCCCGGCCTTCAGCCACGTCGCCATCGTGCCGCCCGGCGCGACCACCATCTACGTCGGCGGTCAGAACGCGGTCGACGTCGACGGCTCGCTCGTCGGCAGGGGCGACGTAGCGGCGCAGTCCGCCCGCGCCCTCGAGAACGCGAGAACCGCCCTCGCCGCGGCCGGCGCGACCCTCGCCGACGTTGTGCACTGGACGGTGCTCTTCGTCGACGGCGCCGACCTCGCGGCGGGGTATGGGGCGATCGCGTCGGAACTGGCGTCCGATGAACCTGCCCTGGTTACAGCAGCACGAGTGGCCGGGCTGGGTGTGCCCGGCGCCCTCGTCGAGATCAGTGCGGTGGCCGCCGTGCTGCGATGAAGGTCCGGAGCGCTTGAGATGCTTGAGCGCAGCCTCTGAAGGCCATCATCCAAGGTCAGGAACCAGCGTTACGCCGGAGTGCTCGGCTCAACATGACGTGCTTCCTGATGGTTCTCGTCGTACCTTTCTTCACGCGGCTCGTCGAACGGGGACCCACCAGGAAGGCCTCCTTCCGCCAGGCCTCGAATAAACACATGCCGCAGCGATGGCTGGCTGTCAGCACCGGCAGCGAAGGCGGTGACTGAGGCGGTGTTCGTCACCATGGTGTTTGCGATCTGGTCCACCCCTGCAGCACCAGCCGCCGCCATCAGAACGACCGCCACGGCCGCCAGCGCAGGAACAACGGTCTTCTTCCAAAGCCTCATAACCCGATCATGATGCCGCAGGTTGAGAACAGATCCAGAAACATCTTTGGAGACGCTATGAATTTCCTCCGCACAAATGTTCGCCCATAACCGAATGGCATGCGGCAGGCCCGCTCCCTTTTGTTCACCCGGTCCGCGAAAGATTCATCATGCTTTATGTTGCGCCCAGGGCCACTGATCATTCAGACTGACTACAGATCCGCAGGAGTTCTTCCGCCGATCCACACAGCCGGCCCTCGCCGACCACCGCCCCATCAGAGCATGCCGGGCACCCCTTTCGAATCACAGCCCTTCAGCCTCCAAGGGGCGTTCCCGCCCCGAAACAAGCCCGAGGCACCGGCATCTCTCCCCTGAGAAAGAGACCACAATGATCCAGCGCCACTCTGACCTCGTCCTGGAAATCACCGGCTACGATCCCCACACCATAGAAAATGACCTCAATACCGCCGTAGAGATCGCGCGCGAGCACGCCATGCAGCAAGGACTTTACGGAATACTGGTCACCCAGCACGGCTACACCAGATACACAGTGGCAGTCAGCCGCGACGTCCCCTTCGGTCAAACACTCGAATACCGCGAATAAACGCCTCCGACGATGTTCCCCACCTCATCCGGCGGCCCGAAACGCCTTCACGAAGAGTTGGGCTACTCCGGTGTCTGCATAGAGCTGGGGGCCGGGCAGAGGCCATTGACCGCGTCCCGAAGTTCACCAGGATGGAAAGGTTTGATGAGGTACGCGGAAGCTCCCGCAGCCATGCCGTTGAATTGGTCGGCTGCTGAGGCCCGTGCCGTGATCATCAGGAGTGGGGCGGCGCTCAGTTCCCGGACGTTTTTGGCTATTTGAAGCCCGTCCAGGTCAGGCAGGCCCAGATCCAGGGTAATGAGTGCCGGGTCAAGGCCCCGAAGCTGATGCAGGGCGGCAGAAGCTGTTCGCACGGCGCGGACTTCAAACCCAACACGTTTGAGGACGACGCCGATCAGGCCGGCGATATCCTCGTCATCCTCGATGACAAGGCAGATTCCCCTCGACATGGCGCCCCCCGGCTCGTGTATGGCATCAGCATAGCGATCCTGGGCCTACTCCACCTAGGACGGCTAGCTATTTAACCGTGCGACCCCGGCCAACGGATGCAATCCGGGTACGGCAGAGGCGCACGCGCGGCAGTTGACTGTCCTGCCTGTCGGGCCGAAACTTTGGGGACCAACGAACCCGAAGTCCGGGACTACGTTCCACTTCTTGTCGAACGGGCCGCGAGACTTCGCCTGTCCCGTCCCGGCCGGCTTCGTTAGCGCGTACCCACGTTCAGGTGTGCGTCCCTGATGCCAGGGGGTGTCATGCCCTGCAAGACCCAGCGGTTGCCGTCCGGGTCACCGAAGTAGGCAAATTGCACTCCGCCCATGTCGTGGATTTCACTGATGTCTGCGCCCCGCCCCAGGAGCTCCGCGCGAACTGAGCCGATGTCGGGGACAACGAGCTGTAGCCCCTCCAGGCTGCCAGGCACCATACTCGTCATTCCGGTACCTATGACGATCGACGTAGCGGATCCTGGAGGTGTCAGCTGAACGACCCTCATCCCAGGGATGTGCTCAACATCGTGGTCGAGGACAAATCCCAGCTTTTCCGTGTAGAAGGACTTGGACGCGTCAACATCCGCGACCGGCACTTGCACAACCTCAAGGCGCATCTCCATGTGCCCCACAGTACCTCCATGGCCTCGGGACAGTGGGGGTCACGTCCGTCATACCTCAGCACTCCGTGGTTCCACAGAATAAAGTAAGTTGCCTTATGATTTGGAGTGTAGTGTGCCGTGGGGCGCCGGGAGGAACGAATATGGTGGCGGAATCGCCCAGCTCCATCAGGACTGAAGTCGTCGGCGGCCGTTACCGCCTCGGTGATGTGATTGGCCGTGGCGGGATGTCGTCCGTGTACTGCGCGCGGGACGAGAACCTGGGCCGCGACGTTGCACTGAAACTCTTCGCGCCACAGGCCCCGGATGCGGACGAACTCAAACGCCAGGAAGCTGAAATCAGGCTGCTGGCCACCCTGAACCATCCCAGCCTTGTAACGCTGTTCGATGCCGGCATCGACACGCGCATCCCGGATGAGCCACGGCCGTTCCTGACCATGGAACTCGTCGAAGGACAGGACCTGCGCAGCCGCATCCGGCACAGCCCTGTTCCCCTGGAAGAGCTGGCCGTTATTGGAGCCGGAATCGCTGACGCCCTGGCCTACGTCCACGGCCTCGGCATCATCCATCGGGACATCAAGCCAGGAAACATCCTCCTGGTGCAGACCCGGCCAGGGGAACCACTCAGGGCAAAGGTCACCGACTTCGGCATCGCAAGAATTGCCGACAGCACACGCCTGACTGCCACCGGAGCCATGGTGGGCACCGCAGCCTACCTCAGCCCTGAACAGGCCATGGGATCGCCGCTCAGCCCGGCCACCGACGTGTACTCGCTGGGACTGGTCCTGCTCGAATGCGTCAAGCAGACAATGGAGTTCCCGGGCAGCGCGGTGGAATCCGCTGTGGCCAGGCTGCACCGCCCGCCAGGCATTCCCGAGGATCTGCCGGCCGAGTGGACCGACCTGATCCGTTCAATGACCGCGATCGAGCCTCTGGACCGCCCCACAGCAGCTGACATCGAGACCGCGCTCCGGCAGGCCCTCATCTCCCCGACATCCACCCCTGGCCAGCTTGCACCGGAAACTACTCGAGTGCTGCCCGCCATGCCATTCAGGGCACCCGCCATCACTGCGGAGCCACGCTCGCCAAATTCACGACCGGCCGATTCCGGTACCAACGATACTGGCCAGGTGGGCCCGCTCTCCGCCGGCGTCGGGTGGTCGGGGTTAGTGCCTGGTGAAGATCAGCCCGGCGGCCCGTTAAGGACGCGCAGGGCTGCGCGCTCCACACGCCCCACGCGCAAAGGCCGGCTCTGGGCGGCGGCCAGCCTGGTGGTTATTGCACTGGCGGGCGGCGGCGCGGCACTCACGGCGGCCCAGACCCCGGACTCAACGTCCGGCGTCGTTCCTTACCCTGCGGTTACTGGCACGCTGGGTGACCACCTCCTGGAACTGCAAAAGAGTGTGGAACCGTGACCCGGTTTCATGCCGCCATTTGGCGGCCCGGTACACGGGCAGCCGGTCCACGAAGAGCAGGTACACGGGGAGCCGGCTTCGCCGCGGCCCTGATGCTGGCGGCGTCCATGGCAGGCTGCGCCCCGGCCGATACCGGCCTGCAGCCGGACACGGCCCGGCACTTTCAGGAACTGGTGCTGGGCGTAAGCCAGGCAGCGGCAGCGAATGATCACCCGGCTGCGCTCACAGCCTTGGAGAGCCTGGAAGCGGACGTAGCGTCGGCGGCGGGCAGCGGCCAGGTTTCGGAGGAACGGCGCCGGGCCATCATGACCAGTATCACCGCTGTCAGGACCGACCTCACCACCGCCATCCAAGCGGCCGCCGAGGCTGCCGCGAAAGCACGCGAGCACGAAGCAGCCGCTGCCGCAGCAGCAGAAGCGGAGAAGGCAAGGGCCGAAGCAGAAGCGGCGGCGAAGGCAGCCCAGGAACAGGTATCGGTGGTCCCGCCGCCGGCCCCTGTACCTGCGCCTGCTCCCGAGCCGGCAAGAGGCAGCGAGGGTAAAGGCAAAAATAAGAACGGCTAGCCCGGAGGAACAAACGAGCGAGGCGCCGTTGGAAGGCCGTGCGGGGTGCAGACCAAGCGCGGAAGCTTAGTTGCTAAGTGTACTTACGGAATCGGATCTAGACTTGATCATGGACACGATCCCGGCGGTTTTCCTCGTTATTGGGGCAGCATTCGTCTGGCTGGGCCTGACGGCGATCGCGATGCTCCGGCTACGGCGGCGCAGAAGTGGCTCGACGCTGGTACGTTCCGCTACCGCCCCCGCAGACCAAGCCCCCGGCCGCCCCGACCGGCCAATGCGCCGACGCCATGCGATCCCGGACCGGAACGCCGGAGTTCCCGTGAGACGGCGCAGGCTGAAGGTCAGGAAGGTCCGTCGGGAAAGGCCCTCGTCCGGCAAACGGCCGTCGTCGCTGTAAGAGAGTCACCGGGTCGGGGAAGAGCGGCCAACGCCCACAGCCCCGGCCATACGCGCTACGCGCCACGCTCGAGGGGGCACATTTCTGACCCTTCACGCAAGGCTCGGCTGGCTCCACAAGATGTAATCCACCGCGGCGGGACCGGTCATGCCCAGGCCCGGCCCGATATGACGGCCGGCCTCGACTCGACGCTGATTGTGCGGAACAGGCTCCATCTGCAGGTCGGCCCTGTCCCGTACTCACCGTCGGGGGATATACCAAAATATGATCATCATGCTTACTATTGACTGGCATTAGGCACATCGGTGTAGGAACTGCTCACTGGGGGCAGCGGCGACCGTGCCGGAACTGGAGTTTCGCATGAGCACTGAACAGGGAATGACTCCGCTGACCAACGAAGAATTGCAGGCACAGGGCGGCACGGCGCTCCCCGACAAGGAAGTAGCTTCCGTGCTGGACCTCAACGCCGATCTTGACTTGGGCATCAACGCTGCGGCCCCCATCGACCTCGCCGTCGCGGCCAACGCCAACGTAGCAGCCCCGATCGACGCGGCAGCGTCCGCGAACATCCTCTCCTACGGATCCGAGGCCCAGGCCCTAGCGGACCAGGGAGTGATCATCGAACAGGGCATCACTGCCGATGCCACAGCAGACTCCACGCAGGACAGCAGCATTGACCAGGGCGCAGATACAGAGGCCGGTGACGCCGGAACTGCGGACAGCGGGACCGCACCGGACGGAACCGCAGGCGGTGACCTTCTCCCGGATGGCACACTCCCCGACGTGGGTGCCTTGCCGGTGGATCCGGCTGCCGCGCTGGACGGGGACCTGCTGAACGTCAACGTTGACCTGGCGGCGCAGGCAGACATTGCGGCCCCGATCAACGGCGCCGTGGCTGCCAACGCGAACGTCGCCGCGCCGATCGACGCCGCCGTTGCCGCCAACATCGGTTCCATCGACAGTGACGCTTTCGCAGTGGCCCAGCAGGACGCCATCATCAGCCAGCACATCGACGGTGAAGCAACCGCGTCTGCCGACCAGCAGTCAGACCTGAGGCAGTAGAGTCCGCACACTACCTCCGAGAATGAGCACTGCTTCATGAGCACAGTAGACGGCGGGCCGTCCCGGCCGGACGGCCCGCTGACTTCTCCCGCGTCTGCCGGTACCGACACTGTTAACCCTTCCCACGTCCTGCTGCCTGACGTTCCTGTGCTGGCCGACGGCGTGGAACTGATGGGTGAAACAAAGGGATCGGGGTACCGGGAACCGCCTTCGCTGGTCCGCCGGGCAGACGGCCAGGCCATCCAGCTGACCCGCCTGCTGTACCTGGTACTTGAAGCAGTGGACGGCCAGCGCACTACCGAACAGATTGCCGCCCACGCCAGCACACGCTTCGGAAGATTAGTCAGCGAAGACAACGTCCGCACACTGGTCGCCTCGCAGCTGCTGCCGCTGGGACTGCTCCGGCTGGGTGACGGTTCACAGCCAGAGGTGCGGAAAGCGGACCCCCTGCTGGGCATGCGCTTCCGCTACACCGTCACGGATCCGGAACGTACCCGAAAGCTCACGGCGCCGTTCGCGTTGCTCTTCAACCCGGTCATCGTGGCGGCCATCTGCGCAGCCTTCATCGCCGCGTCCTGGTGGGTTCTCGGGGTCAAGGGACTCGCCTCCGCGACCCACGACGCCTTCGCCAACCCGGCCCTGGTCCTGCTGGTCCTGGCCGTAACAGTGCTTTCGGCCGGCTTTCACGAGTTCGGTCACGCCGCGGCCGCACGCCGGGGCGGCGCCACGCCCGGTGCCATGGGGGCGGGTCTGTACCTCATCTGGCCTGCATTCTTCACGGACGTCACAGACTCGTACAGGCTGGGCCGCGGGGGCCGGATCCGGACCGACTTGGGCGGGCTGTACTTCAACGCGATCGTTGCCGTGGCCATAATGGGTCTCTGGTGGGCCACCGGCTTTGACGCCCTGTTGTTGGTTGTGGTCACCCAAATTCTCCAGATGGTCCGGCAGCTCCTGCCCCTGGTCCGATTCGACGGGTACCACATCCTGGCCGATGCCACCGGGGTCCCGGACCTTTTCCAACGTATCAAACCGACGCTGCTGGGGTTGCTCCCCTGGCGCCGCACGAGTCCCGAAGCACAGGCCCTCAAACCATGGGCCCGGGCCGTAGTCACTGTCTGGGTGTTGGTCACTGTGCCGCTGCTCGTGGTCAGCATGGCCATGATGGTCCTCTCGCTCCCTCGGCTCCTCGCGACGGCGTGGGCCAGCGTCCTGGATCAGCAGGCGCAGTTTGCCGGAAGCCTCGCCGACGGCGACCTTGGCGGCGCTGCGCTGCGCGCCCTGGCGATCGCCGCCGTCGCCCTTCCCATTCTTGGCATCCTCTACATCCTGCTCCGACTGGCCCGGCAACTGACCCTCGGGCTCTGGCACAAAACGCGCGGAAAGGCATTGCAGCGAGCCGCCGCGATGGCCACCATCGCAGCGGTGACCGCCGGGCTTGCCTGGGCCTGGTGGCCCGCGGCAGACACCTACCGGCCCGTCCAGCCGTACGAACGCGGAACCCTGGCAGACGTAGCCACCGCCGTTTTCCCCGCTGCGTCACACTCTCCCCTGCGGGAAGGGCAGGCCGGGAAGACTGTAGCGTTATGGCCCGCAGGGGCAGCCATGCCGACACGCGAGAACCCCCAGCTCAGCACGGTCCTGGTACCGCATACTGGTCCCGCCAGTGCTGGGACACGGGCCGACAGCGCCCCAGGGGCCAGTCCGGCGCCGTCGTGGGTGTTCCCGTTCAACCAGCCTGCCGCACCAGAGGAGGACGGAAACCAGGCCCTCGCCGTGAACACGAGCGACGGCTCTGTGACCTACGACGTCGCCTTCGCGCTGGTCTGGGCAGAAGACGGCAAACCCGTCGATACCACCAACGAGGCCTACGCGTTCGCCAGCTGCACAGACTGCACCGCAGTCGCCGTCGGCTTCCAGGTAGTGCTGATCGTGGGTCAGGCCGACGTGATAGTTCCGGAGAATTTGTCAGCCGCCGCCAACTACAACTGCCTTCGGTGCCTCACCTACGCGCTGGCCAGCCAATTGGTCCTCACCTTGGACGGACCCCTCAGCGAGGACAGCACAGCCCGGCTCAACACGCTGTGGGCCGAGATCGCCGAGTACGGCCGGGAGCTCCACAACGTCCCCTTCTCTGAGATCCAGGGACGCCTCAACGCATTCAAGGAACAAATCATGGAAATTGTCCGCAGCGACCCCGGCGCCACGAACGGTACTCCCCCGGCCTCGGCCCCCTCTGCCGGCACAACGGCCCCCTCTCCTGGAACCACTGAACCGGCATCCGTGACGTCCAAGGCCACGACGGCGGCACCCACTCCCGCCGCGCCTGTCACTGGTGGTGCGGCTACCGACGGCAGCCCCACGCAGGAAGGTCTCACCCAGGAAGGTCCCATGCAGGAACCGAGTACCGCGCCCGCTGAACCAGCTGTTGTCACCCCGACGCCCAATCCCACCCCGACCGGCGCTGAGGCACCAAGCAGCTAGGCTCGGGCGGCCGGGGGCAACCCTTCGCGTTTCGTGGATTGAGTCCGCCCATAGTTGACGGGTTTCCGAGGGGCTGCAGTTCCCAAGCGAAGCAGGCGGCCCATGATCCTCATGGACACCCCCCAGTACGCCACTCCAACGGCCAGGGATAGGACCACTGCCAGCACAGGGGTGTGCTCCTTGAAATCGGGAAAAATCACCCAGTGCGTCACATACGCGTACAGGGAGGCGCTGGCCAGCGTGCCGAACAGTCCATGAAGGACTGCAGGCAGGGGAAGGGCAGGAATCCAGGCGAGCAGGAGGATCCCGGCGAGGATTGTGGCTTCGCGCCAGGGGTTGTCAAAGTAGCCCGGAAGGGCCAAAGCCGCGATGACGGAGAGGATGAGCCGTTGGGGAACCGTGCGGGCCCGCGCCAGGGCCCACCCGAGCGCGAACAGCCACAGGACGGGCCTGGTGTGCAGGATGTCGATCGGTACGAGGTTGTAGCGGGCCAGCAACCCCACCCCGATAAGCGCCACGGGAAAGGCCAACGGGAACCGCTTTTCTGCCCGGTCCGCCCACGGGATGGCCAGAAGTGCCATCATGGCCACCAGCACATAGATCAGGACTTCCACGAACCAGAAATGCCAGGCATCTGTCCAGCCGCTGGGCCCGATCATCGTGTTGAGCATCAACAGGTTGGCCGGTGTGTAGTTGAATTTGTCCGTCAGGAGCATCACAGCGCCGATGAACGCGACAGTGGGCACGACCACCCGGGCAAGGCTCCGTGCCTGGCGTTTCAACCGGGGAAGCCGGTCCCCGCCCAGTTGGAAGCGCGCGAAGTTGTAGCCGGCCAGGGCCATCAGGACGTGTGCGGTGCCGGGCCACGCAATGAGGTCCATATGGGTGCTGATGATCACCACGATGGCAACGGCGCGGAGCACAATGCTTGTCTCCAGTGGCGCAAAGAGCCTCCAGCGTTTGCGAGCTGGCCGCGCCTTGGCAACCAGGTTCCCGACCGGGGTTACGTGCCAGTCGGCAGGCAGGTGCCCGAGGGCTTTCTCGAGACGGACCGAGGCCGCCACATATGACAGCGAATCGCCTCCGAGGGATACGAACGTGTCGCCGTCGTCGATGTCCGTGATCTCAAGCGCTTCGGCGAAGATTCGGCGGATGTCCTCGGGGGCCGCTGACGCTTCGGCGCCGGGGCTCGCCGTCGTCCGCACCGGCCCTTCGGGCGGAGCCGCAAGCCCAAGGATAGCCGGGTAGTCGGTTTTGCCTGTGGCCAGGCGCGGGAGGCGCTCGACGGCGCGCACCTCCACCGCGGCCCGCGGCAGGCCCAGGCTCTGGGCCAGGGTTTTGGCGAGCAGGCGCTCGTCGTGGTTGCCCTCGACGGCGGCCACGAGCCTCTGGTCTGTTCCAGCGCAGGCGGACTGGAGGCCAAGGTTGTGGAGCGTCTTCTCCACCTGGCCGAGGTCGATGCGCAGCCCGACGATCTTGACGAACCGGCTCCTTCGGCCCACTACCTCATAGAGACCGGAATCATGCTTGCGGGCGAGATCGCCCGTGCGCAGTTCGTGGACGGCGCGGCCGGCCGCGAGGTCGGCCGGACTTTCCGCGTAGCCGAGCATCACGTTGGGTCCGGTGTAGACGAGTTCTCCGTCGTCCAGGCCAGGGACGGGTTCGATGCGAAAGTTCCCGCCCGGCACCGGAATCCCGATGCTGCCGGGAAAGGTGGTGGCCAGGTGCGGTGGAAGATAGGCCATCCGTGCCGTGGCCTCCGTCTGCCCATACATAACGAACAGCTCCCAGCCGTTCCGCTGGCCCTCCTTGGAGTACCGGACGATCGTTTCCGGTTCCAGGCGGCCCCCGGCCTGGGTGATGTAGCGCAGGCTCGGCAGCTCCATGTCGGTGAACCGGACCCGGTCCAGCAATTCGAAGGTGTACGGCACGGCAGCAAAGGAAGTGGCACGCCGGTTGCGGAACAGTTCCCAGAAGCAAGGATCCACCACAGACAGCTCAGTGAGGACGATCCCCGCCCCGCGGAGAAGGTGGCTGTTGATCACTGACAGCCCGTAACAGTAGTACATGGGGAGCGTTGTCATGGCCCGGTCGCCGGCATGGATGTTGAGATACTCAGCGATCGACTCGGCGTTGGACTGCACGTTCTGGTGCGACAGGCGCACGAGCTTCGGGGATCCTGTGGAACCGGACGTGCTGAGCATGAGCGCGAGGTCCGGGTGCAGCTCATGCCGGGTACCGGGCCGGAGTTCTTCCAGGAGCGGCCCCGCCTGATGGCCCGGCACCGTACTCGGCAGGGAGGCGCCCGGCCGGATGATGACGTCGGGATCGTAGGAGGTGATGAGCGATTCCAGCGCGGCGTCGTTGCCGGCGGGAGCGAGGATGAGGGGGTGTCCGGATGCCAGGGCCGCGAGGTAGGCAACGAGCGACTCAATGCTGTTGTCGGCGGCAAGCACCACAAGGCGGCGCACGGTACCGAGGCGCGCTGCGAAAGCTTCCACGCGTTGGGCGAGGTCGCTGTAGCTGAGGACGCGGCCGCCGGTCAGGACGGCGGGCCGGTCACCGTGGCTTGCCAGATTGGCGGCAAGGGCGACCCCTGTGAGTTCGAGGGGTAAGGTCACGGCGTAACCATAAAGTAAGCCTTGCCTAACTACAACTGGATAAATGACAACCCAAGCAACGGCGCGAATTACGTTATGCAACAGTTCCGTAATTGATGTGATCTCCATCACTTTAAGCGCTTTCCTTGTTGGGACTTAGGTTGGGCTAACCTAAAGTTCCTTTGTGGGCAATCTCAGCCCGTCGGCCCCAGGGTCCACCAGACTTGTTCCCAGAAAGCAGCCTCCATGAAGATCCGCACCCACGCGCTGGCCGGCATCGCCATCGCCGCCACCGCAGCCCTTGGGCTGACCGCCTGCGGCGGCAGCACTGCCCCCGCAGCCTCCGGTTCCGCTTCCGCCGAAGCCGGAGACATCACGGTCTACAACGCTCAGCACGAGAGCCTGACCAAAGAGTGGATCGAGGCCTTCACGGCCGAGACAGGCATCACGGTGACCATGCGGCAGGGCTCGGACACGGAACTGTCCAATCAGATCGTCCAGGAAGGCACTGCCTCGCCGGCCGATGTTTTCCTCACCGAAAACTCCCCCGCCATGGCCCAGGTGGAAAACGCGGGACTTTTTGCGGATGTTGATGCGGCCACCATCGCGCAGGTCCCCGAAGAGTTCCGCCCGTCCACCGGCAAGTGGACCGGCATTGCCGCCCGCTCCACCGTCCTGGTCTATGACAAAGCCAAGGTGGCCGAGGATAAGCTGCCCAAGTCCATGCTTGATCTGGCCAAGCCGGAGTGGAAGGGCAAGTGGGCCGCATCCCCGTCCGGCGCCGACTTCCAGGCCATTGTCTCCGCACTGCTTGAGCTCAAGGGCGAGGCCGCAACGGAGGAATGGCTCAAGGGCATGAAGGAAAACTTCAAGGCCTACAAGGGCAATAGCACGGCCATGAAGGCCGTCAACGCCGGCGAAGTTGATGCCGCACTGATCTATCACTACTACTACTACGGCGACCAGGCCAAGACCGGCGAGAACTCCAAGAACGTCACGCCGTACTACTTCAAGAACCAGGATCCGGGCGCGTTCGTGTCCGTCTCCGGCGGCGGAGTCCTGAAGACCACTAAGAATGCAGAAGCTGCCCAGGCGTTCCTGAAGTTCATTACCGGCAAGAAGGGCCAGGAAGTCCTGCAGAAGGGCACCTCCTTCGAATACGCCATCGCCTCTGACGTCCCCGCCAACGAGAAGCTGGTTCCGCTGGCGGAACTGCAGGCTCCCACCGTGGATCCCGCCAAGCTGAACTCCGAGAAGGTCACCGAGCTGATGACCAAGGCAGGACTCCTGTAATTCAGTGACAACCGATCTATCGGCTTCCCCGTCAAAAGGGAGCACGACGACGGCGGGCCGGGGCAGCAGCCCCCGCCCGCCTTTCGGCGTCTCAGCAGTGTCCGTCATCGCGGTGCTGATCGCACTCTTTTCGCTTATTCCCCTGGGCTACGTCGTGTTCATGACCGCAGCCACCGGCTGGGACACCGCCGTCGAACTGATCTTCCGCCCCCGCGTGGGCGAGCTGCTCCTCAACACCGTCCTGCTGATGTTGGTGACAGTGCCCCTTTGCCTCGTCCTGGGAATCGGCGGGGCTTGGTTGGTGGAACGCACCAAACTGCACGGCCACAAAATCTGGGCTGTCCTGCTGGCCGCTCCCCTGGCCATCCCGGCTTTTGTGAACAGCTATGCGTGGGTATCCGCTGTTCCGTCCCTGGAGGGCCTGGGCTCCGGCGTCCTGATCGCCACACTGTCCTACTTCCCCTTGGTCTATATCCCCGCAGCAGCGACTCTAAGCCGGCTGGACCCGGCCATTGAACAGTCCGCCGCAGCTCTGGGGCTCGGGGCCTGGGGGGTGTTCTTCCGCGTGGTTCTCCCGCAGCTCCGGCTTGCCATCACCGGCGGCGCACTGTTGGTGGCCCTGCACCTGCTGGCCGAATATGGGGCCTTTGCCATGATCCGTTTTGATACGTTCACCACCGCGATCATGGTCCAGTTCCAATCCACGTTCAACGGCACCGCCGGCAACATGCTGGCCAGCGTGCTCGTGTTCTTCTGCCTGGTCTTGCTGCTCCTCGAAGCCCGCGGCCGCGGATCGGCCCGGTATGCGCGAATCGGTTCCGGAGCCCAAGGAAAGGCCCTGCGCCTGCCGCTGCACGGCTACCACGTTCCTGCCCAGCTCTTCCTCCTGACGCTCACCGCCCTGGCCTTTGGGCTGCCGCTGGTGTTAGTCCTGCGCTGGGTCTTCGCCGGTGGCCCCGTGATTTGGGTTGCAAACGAATTCGTGCCCGCCCTTCTGACGACCCTCGGCTACGGCCTGGCCGGGGCGGCGGTGACTACCGTGGTCGCCTTCCCCATGGCCTATCTGGCAGTAAGGCATCCAGGCTGGTTCAGCAAGGCCCTCGAGCTCTCCAACTACGTCACCAGCTCCCTCCCCGGCATCGTAGTGGGCCTGGCGTTCGTCACCGTCAGCATCAGGGTGGTTCCCGGCGTTTACCAGAGCAGTGCGGTCCTGGTTGCCGCCTACGTCCTGCTGTTCCTGCCGCGGGCGCTGGTGAACCTGCGTGCCGGCCTGGCCCAGGCCCCCAAAGAACTCGACGAAGCCGCGCGGGCACTGGGTAAACCTCCGCTCCTTGCCTTCATCAGGGTGACCCTCCGGCTCACTGCGCCCGCCGCTGCGGGCGGCGCCGCCTTGGTGTTCCTTGCCATCGCCAACGAGTTGACCGCAACGCTGCTGCTATCCCCCAACGGCACACGGACGCTTGCCACGGAATTCTGGATCAAGAGCAGTGAAATCGACTACACAGGTGCGGCACCCTACGCCTTGCTGATGATCCTGCTCTCCGCCCCTATGACCTACCTCCTCTTCCACCAGTCCAAGAAAGTGGCCGGACAGTGACCGAACAATCTCCCTCGCGGCTCCCGGAGCCGCGGATTGCGGCGTCGGTGGCCCCCAGCACCAACAGCCATCTGCAGATCACCGACGTCACCAAGAATTTTTCATCCCAGGCGGTCCTCAAAGGCGTAAATCTGTCTGTCGCCAAGGGTGGGACTACCGCCATCGTTGGTCCCTCCGGGTCCGGCAAAACTACTCTGCTGCGGCTCATCGCCGGTTTCGAGCACCCCACCACCGGCAGCATCTCGCTGAACGGTACCAAGGTGGCGGGCGACGGCGTCTGGTTGCCGGCGCACAAGCGTCACGTGGGATATGTGGCACAGGATGGTGCCCTCTTTCCCCACCTCACCGTGGGGCAGAACGTCGCCTTCGGCCTGGACGCCGGAAAGCTCGACGGCGGGCGGCGCGCCGTGGCGGGCCGGATCAATGAACTGCTGGAGATGGTCTCCCTGGACCCGGCAATGGCCAGGCGGCGTCCGCATCAGCTTTCGGGCGGGCAGCAGCAGCGGGTCGCCCTGGCCCGCGCTCTGGCCCGCGAACCCGAACTCATGCTCCTGGACGAGCCGTTCTCGGCCCTTGACGCGGGCCTGCGCGTTGCCACCCGGCGTGCGGTAGCCAAAGTCCTCAACCAGGCCGGCGTCACCACCATCCTGGTCACCCACGACCAAGCCGAAGCACTCTCCTTCGCGGACCAGGTAGCCGTGATGCGCGGTGGCAAGCTGGCCCAGATCGGCAATCCCTTCGTCGTCTATACCCGTCCCGCAGACCGTGCCACAGCGGAATTCCTGGGCGACGCGGTCATCCTCGACGCCTGGCTGGAAGGCTCACTGGCCACCTGTTCGCTGGGCGGAATCCCGGTCCGCCGGCCGCCGGCCCAGGGCCGTGTGCAGCTGATGCTGCGGCCCGAACAGATCCGGATTGCCGAGGACGGCCCGATCCGTGGCGTGGTGGTGGATACCGACTACTTCGGCCCTGAGACGACGGTGCGCCTCAAGCTGGCAGTTCCCCCGGAGCTGGCGTCCGGCGCCGACCACCGCTACCCCGGTGGGGGCGAAGTCATCACCATCCGCCACTGGAATGCGTCCATCGCGCGGCCAGGCATGGAACTGTGCCTTCGGGTTGTGGGCGAGGCCGTCGCATTTCCGCTGGACGACTAGAAAATACGGCGTGGAAAGGGCCGCCGCGCGGTCACGCAGGTGTTCTTCACGGCGCAAGTTTATGAATGCACCCCCGGCGCGACCCATGGCAGAAAACCGCGGATATATGGACGATCACGTACGGTACCCGGTGTTGTTGTTTGGCCTTATGGCGCCATCGCTATGGTGGCGGTAGCTTTGGATTACTTTTCGTCGAAGCAGCGAGGTGCCGGAGGTACCACCGATGCAGGGCTTGTCCACGTCACTGGTTCTGATCGCCCTGCTGGCTATCGCAGCGCCCCTTGCGGCCCGCTTCCTTGACCGCGTGGTCAAGGTACCGATTGTGGTCTTCGAAATTGTCCTCGGAATCATGCTCGGCCCCAGCCTGCTGGGCTGGATCCATCCGGCAGAGTTTACGGATACGCTGGCCCAGTTCGGGCTCGCCATGCTGTTTTTTGTTGCAGGCAACGAGATCGATTTCGCCGTCATTAGCGGCCGGCCGGCTAACCGTGCAGCTGCTGGCTGGGTGATCTCGTTGGCGGCAGGCATTGGCGCAGGCCTCGTCCTGGCCCCGGCACCGGAGGCTGCCGTGATTGTCGGCGTCGCCCTGTGCTCCACTGCACTGGGCGCGCTGCTGCCCATCCTTCGCGACGCCGGCGAATCGAAGTCCGCGCTCGGCATCGCGGTAACCGCACTGGGTGCCGCCGGGGAGTTTGGTCCTCTCGTAGCGATCTCGCTGTTCTTCAGTGGCAGGGAGCTCGGTCCGGCAACAGGTGTACTTCTCGGGTTTGTCCTCCTGACTGGCTTGGCGATTTACCTCGCCTCGCGCGCACGGCACTCACTTCTCCACTCCCAGGTCACCATGACCCTGCACACCAGCGGCCAGTTCGCCGTACGGTCCATCATGTTCATCCTCACTGTGCTCGTTGTTCTCAGCATGGTTTTGGGACTGGACATGCTGCTGGGTGCGTTCGCCGCCGGAGTCCTCTGGAAGGTGGCCATCGCGCGGGCTCCCGAACTGGACCGGAAGGTCATCGAGACAAAAATCGACGCCATCGCGTTCGGTTTCCTGGTGCCGATCTTCTTTATCGACACCGGCATAGATTTCGACCTGCGTGCGCTCACCGCCAGCCCGGCCGCCCTAGCCCTGGTCCCGCTCTTCCTGATCCTCCTGCTCATAATCCGCGGTCTGCCGTCGTTGCTCGCTGCTCCCCCTCACTCCAGCGGTGCAGAGAAACGGGCCATCATGCTGGTTGGGGCAACGGGATTGCCGATTATCGTGGCGGTGACAGCCATTGGCCGGGACGAGGGGCTGATCTCGGGCGGAATCGCATCCGCCCTCGTTGGAGCAGGCATGCTCTCGGTACTCCTGTTTCCGCTCCTGGCACTCCGTCAGCATCAACGCGGATTATCGGCGAAGCCAACGCGGCACCAGGAAATCCCTTAGGAGAAGGACCAAGCGCCCGGCGGTGCACCAAAATGCGATTCGCAGGAATGCTTGCCTTTCCCTGCCCAAGAATTTCCCTGGGACTAGGGAAAACCAAAGGAACTCTTGATCCAGCGGCGGCATGGTTAACCCATGAAGCGGAGATCAGCGCCCCGGGCCCTCGGCGGTCCTTCACGCACTGGCATAGAGGTAAACGCCTCGAGCGGAGTCAGCCCCACCACCGGGTTGGCGGCCTCATCCGCAATTCCGCAGAAGTGGACTTCGAGCAACTTCGTTCAAGACGGAGAACTCTGGCCCGACTGCCGGGACTGAGACCTGATCCGCTTACGAGGCACCTGGTTATGACTGGACCCGCTGCACGAGCGTCGCGACGCGACCTACACTGACTGGATGAAGGTCACGGACAGCGAAGTGCCCGTGCACTACGCCGAATACGGAAGCGGCACACCGGTTCTCGCCCTGCACGGGGCTGGTGTGGATCATCGCGAGATCGCCGCCGCCGTTGAACCGATGTTCTCCGGCCTCTCTGGCTTTCGCCGCCTCTACCCGGACCTGCCAGGGATGGGCCGCACTCCGGCGCCGGAAACTATCAACAGCAATGATGACGTCGTGGATGTGCTGTTCGGACTGATCGACGACACCATCGGCGATAAACCATTTCTTGTCATAGGCCACTCCTACGGCGGGTACCTGGCCCGTGCGATTGCCGGCCGCAGACCCGGGCAGGCCATAGGGCTGGCGCTGATCTGCCCAGTTGGCGCACACACGGGCCAGGTGCCCGGACACCAGGTCCTTGTTTCGTCGGCCGCGCCGGCCGGCGCGCTGGACCCGGATGTTGAGGCTTCCTACAGCGACTACTTTGTGGTGCAGACCGCGGAAACCCTGCGCCGGTTCCAGGCGGATGTGGCTCCCGCCGCCGCTCTCGTTGACGAGCGAGGCCTGACGCGCATCTTTTCGCACTGGGAGCTGCGGTCCGTTTCAGAAGCAGCGAAAGTCTATCCACATCCGGTGCTCGTCCTTGCCGGTCGTCAGGATGCCACGGCCGGGTACGCAGACACTTGGGAATTGATAAACGATTATCCTCGTGCCACCTATGCGGTGCTGGATCGAGCCGGCCATGCTCTGATGCACGAGCAACCCATTCTGGTCCAAACACTCCTTGCCGAATGGCTGGCGCGTGTGCGTGAGCACTCAACGGTAATGGAGTAACCCACCAACTCCACACGAGAATCGCCCGTCAGCGGGCGACGCTTTCGCCGGTGAGTGCACTCCGAACCGATGTCCATGATTTGAGGACTTCCAGAACGGCCGGGTCCCGCTCGGCCAGGATGGCCTGGCCGTAGGAGTCCGCCAGGAGTACGTCCACGGACACCCGCGATCCCGCTGCGGCGCTGCGGATCGCAGCTTCCACCATGGCAAGGCTCATGATGTTCTGGTGGACCCTTCCCATCGGCACGCTTCCCGTGCGGACCGCGTCCACGAAGTCCCGCAAGGACCCGGCGATTTCCAGGCCCGGGTCTTCGCTGGTGCCGCCATCAGAGGCAAGCGAAGATACAGGGTGGTTGTCCCCGTCCCACAAAACTGTTCCGCGCTCACCACTGATACGCCACGAAGCATTCCACGAGGTTTCCTGGCCCGGACTGCACCAACTCCCGGTGAACACGAAGCGTTCGCCTCCAGTCATTTCGAAGATGGCCGTGGAGCATGCATCTCCCCGGTACCAGCTCCAGGCGGGGTTGTATTCCTCGCAGAAGACGGAGACCGGATCGGCGTCGAGCAGGAACCGGGCCATGTCGAACTGGTGGATGGCCATGTCCAGCAGCAGGGGGTGGTCCATGGCATCGCGGAAACCGCCAAAGTGTGGCGCCTTGAAGAACTCAGCCGACACAATGCCAACGGAACCCAAAGATGCGGACAGCCGCTTCGCTTCGAACAATTGCCGGTTGTAGCGGCGGGACTGGCTGACCATGAACAGTTGGCCGTGGAGTTCAGCAGCGGCCGCCAGCGAGAGTCCCTGGGCCACTGTGGATGCAACCGGCTTTTCGCCAAGGACCGGCAGCCCAGCGGCAAGTGCTTCCGTGGTGACCGGATGATGAGCGGCAGGGATGGTGACGTTGATGACTGCCTGGGCTCCGACGTCGGACGCCAATGCCGTTGTACTGGCACCTACCGGGAGATCGGGATGCCCCAGCGCGGCTGCAGCCGTGCGGGCGGCGTCCAGGTCCAGGTCGACGATGCCCGCAAGCTCCACCAGTGGAGATTCCTCAACAGTGCGAAGCCAGGCGCGTCCCATGCCCCCGGCTCCGACCACAACGACGCGAAGGGGCGTGCCGTCATCGGGGATGATGGCGAAGGGGGTGTTCATGCGTTGGCTCCCTGGTAGCTCTTGCCGTTGAAGAAATCGCCGGTTTCATAGCGAAGCAGTTCGGGGACGGCCCGTTCGGGCCGGTCGGTGACTGCCCATTCCACCGCGTTGGCGATGACCCGGCGGATATCTTTGTGGTGGTACACGGGGTAGTCCTGGTCGCCGGGGCTGAAGAAGAAGATCTTGCCGTGTCCGCGGCGGAACGTGCAGCCGGAACGGAAGACTTCGCCGCCGCTGAATGAACTGATGAACACGAGTTCCTCGGGTGTGGGGATGTCGAAGAACTCGCCGTACATCTCCTGCTCGGGAATCTCGATGGGGTGCGGCACCCCTTTGGCGATGGGGTGGGTCGGGTCCACGGTCCAGACGAGTTCGCGGTCCTGCTCAGACCGCCAGCGAAGGGTGCAGGAAGTGCCCATGAGCTTGGTGAAGATCTTGGACCAGTGTCCGGAGTGCAGCACGAGCAGGCCCATGCCGGCGAGGACGTGGCGGTGCACGCGCTCAACAATCGCGTCGTCGACGTCCGCATGGGACATGTGCCCCCACCAGGTCAGGACATCGGTGTTGGCGAGGACTTCCTCCGTGAGGCCATGTTCCGGCTCGTCCAGGGTGGCGGTACGGACCACGACGGCGGAACCCAGGTTCTCCTCGATGCCCGCCTTGACGGCGCCGTGCATTCCCTCCGGATACAGGCGTGCCACCAGTTCGTCCCGCTTCTCGTGCCGGTTCTCGCTCCACACAGTGACATGGATGGGCTTGCTGTCAGTCATGATTTCTCCTTTTTAGGTGCTGAAGGCGGTCTATTGACCGCGCCGCCGGTGGTGCCGGCAGCGATGTATTTCTGGGCTGCGACCAGCAGGACGATGGCCGGGATGGAGGCAAGTACTGCCGTCGCCATCACTGAACTCCAGTCGTTCACATAGGCCCCGATGTACTGGAAGATTCCCAGCGTCACGGGCCGGACGGCTTCGGTGGTAGTCAGGGTGAGTGCGAAGAGGAAGTCGCTCCACGCAAACAGGAAGGTGAACAGGCCAGCGGTGATCAGGGAGTTCCGGCTTAAGGGCAGCACGATCGACCAGAACGCCCGGAGGTGGCCAGCGCCGTCCACCCGCGCGGCCTCGATGACAGAGGCCGGCATGCCATTCATAAACGCCCGGATGATCAGGATGGCAAACGGGATTCCATGCGCGGAGTCCGCAAGGATCAGGCCAGGAATGGAGTTGAGCAGGCCAAGGTCGTTGTAGGCGGTGTACAGGGCGTTAGCCACCACGATGCCCGGGATCATCTGGCTGATGAGGATGGCGAACAGGACCACGCCTGCGCCGCGGACCTTGAAGTACGCCAAAGCGTAGGCTGCGGGGGCTGCGATGGCCAGGCTCAAGACTACACTTCCGAGTGAAATGACCAGGCTGGTGCCCAGGTTGCCGGCCTGTTCGTTGATCGCGGTCGCGTAGCCGGTGAAGTCCGGCTTAAGCGGCAGCCACGAGGTTTCCAAGGTAGTGCCGTTGGGCTGCAGGGAGGCGTTGACCATCCAGTAGACCGGGAACAGCATGACGGCCAGGAAGAAGATGGCCAGTGCCGTGTAACCCCAGTTCTTGCTGGTGGTTCGTGGGACCGCTGACGTTCGGCGGACGGGGGCCCGTAGTTGGGTTGTCATCGTTTCCTCACTCATCCACGGCGCGTCGGCTGGCCCGCAGGTAGAGGACCGCGAACACGAGGGAAATGATCACCAGCACGTTGCCCAGGGCCGCGCCTTCGCCGAACTTAAACTCGTGGAAGGAGAGGGCATAGGACTGGGTGGCGATGGTTTGGGTTGAATTTGCCGGGCCGCCGTTGGTCAGGCCCAGGATGATGTCCAGCACCTTGAGCGTGTAAACCACGCCGAGCACCAGTACTACGCTCACCACCGGCCTCAGCATGGGCCAGGTGATGTGCCGGAAGGCACTCCAGCCGGTGGCACCGTCCAGGGACCCAGCCTCATAGAGCTCATCCGGTATTTCCTGGAGACCGCCGTAGAGAATGGTCAGGTTGAAGGGAATACCGATCCAGATATTCACGCCCACTACGGCCAGCAACGCAAGCGAGGTGCTGGTCAGCCACGGGATGCCGGTGTCGATCAGGCCGAGGTCGCCAAGGAAGCGGTTAAGGGCACCGCTGTCCTTGTCCAGGATCCAGCGCCACACGGCACTCGACACGATCAGCGGCAGGAGCCAGGGCAGCAGTAGCAATGACCGGAGGATTCCGTTGAGCGGGAACTTGCGCTGGAAAAAGATCGCCAGCGCTAGTCCGATCACGAACTGCCCCAGGATGGACCCCAGCGTAAACAGCGCGGTGTTCAGCAGCGAGGTTGAAAACAACGACGACGACAACACCGTTGCATAGTTGGCCAACCCCACCCAGGGGGCTTCGCCGGTAAAGAACGTCGCCGTGGTGTAGTCCTGGAAGCTCATGACGACGTTCTTGACCACGGGGTAGCCAAAGAACAGGGCCATGTAGACCACAGCGGGAACGAGGAAGAGCCACTGGAAGATATGTTCACGGCGTTGGCGGGTACGCCGACGCGGGACTTGAGTTTGTGCCCCTGAACCGGTGCGGCCGTGCTTCCGTGAAGCCAATCCCGTGGCCGGCCCGGCTGCAGTGTGCGATACGTCGGTTGTCAATGACATGGCGGCCTTCTTACTGGCCTTGGGCTTGCTTGAGGGCGTCGGCCGGCGAGGCGTTGCCCGTCAGTGCGGTCTGGATGGCGGTGTAGATCTTTGTGGCTTGGGCGGGCCATTCCTCACCGAGCTGGCCGGTCCGTGCCCGGGCGGTTTTGATCAGTTCGGTGAAGGTAGCGAGCTTGGGATTCTCCGAGGCGAAGGTTTCCGCAAGCGTGGTCTTGGAAGGAATGGTGTTGCGGACCTTGGCCATCGCCAGCTGGTTTTCGTCATTGTTCAGGCAAGCCACCACTTCGGCTGCCTTCGTCTGACGGGCTTTGTTGCCAGTCTGCGGGACTGTCCAGACCTCTCCGCCGAGCGGAGCGACGGAGGTCTGCCCGGCTTCGCGGACCGGGATCTTCACGACGCCATACTGAAGGCTCGGCTGCTTGTCCAGGGACGGAATCTGCCACGGGCCGTTGACCATCATCGCTGCCTTGCCGGCAAGGAACTGATCCTTCACATCAGCCTGGGTCCAGTTGAGGGCAGAAGACGAAACCGACCCGCTCTTGACCAATTCTGTCCACAGCTGCAGGGCCTCTTCGGTCTCTTTGGTGTCAATCTTCTTTTCGTCACCTCCGTTCGACCACATGACGGGGAGGAACTGCCACGTTCCCTCATAGGTGGGGTTGGCGTTGAACGCCAGCCCGTACTGATCCCCGCTCGTGAGCTTCGCGGCTGCTGCCTTCAGCTCATCCCACGTGGTGGGCGGGGTGACGCCAGCCTTGGCCAGGATGTCCTTGTTGTAGAACAAGGCGATGGTGTTCACCGTGGGCGCCAGGCCGTAGACCTTGTCCTTGTAGGTGCCTGCGCTGAGGACACCTTCAGCGAAGTTCTCGGTGTTGATCTTGAAATCAGCCAAGGGAGCCAACGCGCCCGTGGCCGCAATTTGCTGAAGGTCGGGGTTGTCCAGCATGAGTACATCGGGAAGCGTCTTGGAAGAGGACTGCTGGAGCACCTTGGAGATCAGCGACTTGCCCGGAACCGTCTCGCGCTTGATCGTCACGCCCGCTTTCGTCCCGCAGGCGGTGAGCGCATCGCCGATGAAGGACTTGTCCGGCTCATTGTTGTAATAGTCCACCACTGAGATCTCCTTGACGGGATCAGTGGAGGAAGCCGTATTACCCGCTGCGCCGCAGCCTGAGATAAGCAGTGGAAGGCCTGCCAGGGCGGCCATGGCCAAGGAGAGCGGACGCGCGGTCCTGTGTGCTGACTTCATTGTCTGTTCCTTTTGTGTGCGGATCGGTTCGTCGATGCGTATCGACGATGCTGATCGATGAATGGACGTGAACTTCGAACTGGGTGGGGCGATGGGAAGATAATTCAGCTGCCGGGGGGTGTGCGGAGCGTACTGGAACGGTGCGTAATGACCGTGGGTACCAATTGCAGGGATTCGGTTGGTCCCTGCACATTGGCTTCGAGGAGTTCGCAAATGAGCTTTACTGCCCGGCGCGAGACCTCGGCCGGACGGAGGTCAATGGTGGAGAGAGGAATGGGCTGGAGTTCAGCAAGCGTGGGAGTGGCGCTGCCGATGACCGAGACGTCTTTGCCGGGAGTTAGCCCGCGGTTCGACAGTGCCCGTCGCAGTACGTCCTGAACCGTGCCATCAGGAGCAATAAACGCGGGCACGCCCGTGGTTTCGGCCAGGGCCTTGTCCACGGATTCGGCAAGGACATCGCGGTCGGTGCCGCCTGGCAGGTGGAGTACCTTGACACCCAGGCTCTCCCCCGCCTTGTCGGTGCCGGACATGAAGCGTTCCACGTAATTCACGTGCCGGTCTACCACTTCCCGCTGCCAGTCAAGGACGGAGATCACCGTGTGGCCCGCTGCGGCAAGGTCCCGAACGCACTGTTCGCCGGCCATTTCAAAGTCGGCGTCGATGCAGACCAAACCGGAAGGGTCATGCGGGATGCCAATCAGGACCACAGGTACGTGGAGGCTTCGGACCACGGGCAGCCGCTCGTCGTCGCCCTCTACCTGCATGAGAATCAAGCCATCACAGATCTGCTGGCCCACCACGCGCTGCAGGCCTGGTGCACCTTCGTCCTCCGTGACCAGCAGGATGTCGTGATCGTAGAGGCGTGCGGTATTGGCGATCACGGAGACGAACTCCATGATCGAGGCCATGTGCAACTCAGGTATGAAAGGAATGACCAGGCCAATGACACGGGTCCTGCGGCTGGCCAGCGCGCGGGCTCCGGCGTTCGGCTGGTAGGTCAGCTGCTGAATGGCATCCTCCACCTTTTTCCGGGTCTTCTCGGAGATGGGCCGTTTGCCACTAAGAACGTAGGAGACCGTGCTTTGCGCAACGCCGGCGGCCTGGGCAACGTCCTTGCTTGTGGGCATGGCCTGGCCTTCCTGTGCTCTCTGCTGAACGGTTCCTGACGCATCGATACGCTTCGTCGATGCGCATCGACCAGTAGTATGGCATGGGTCACGTTGCTGCGCAAGGGTGGCCGGCGAGCCCTGAATTTAATTCATGACTAAATTTAGTCGGCCAGTATTGTGGGACGTACCCGGAAGAGAGGTCCACACCAATGTCGTCCGTGATCTCCGCACCGGAGCCACAATTGCTGCGCAGGGTAAGCAACAGCGCTGTCCTCGACTTCATGAGGGCTTCTCGCGCAGTGACAGTCACCGAGATCATGAAGGCAACCGGGCTCGCACGCGCCACTGCCATATCGGTGTGCGAGGAACTCGTGGAACGTGGCTGGATCAGGGAGCTTGAGAACCAGCGGGCTTTTGGCGAATACCGGAAGGGTCGGCCCGCCCGCCGATTCGAGCTCAATGAAAGTGCCGGTTTCGTCCTGGGCGTGGACGTAGGAATCGCCAAGGTCACGGCGGTGGTGTCAAATCTCCGAGGGCAGACAGTCGGACGATCCAGCCAGCCATTCCCTGGTGTCCGGATCACTGCTGAGGACCGCATTCCCGGGACCCAGATTACTGCCGGAGAACGCCTTGCCATCATCGATCAGACGGCCATGACGGCCCTTCAGGATGCAGGTGCCTTAGCCGACATGGTGCTCGCCGTGACCATTGGCATAGCAGCACCCGTTGACCGGAACGGGGACGTGTTGGCCACCCAACACTTCTGGGAACTGTTCGACCTGGACATCAAAACTGCTTTCAAAGACCTCCGCGGCTGGACCGTGCTGCTGGAAAACGACGCAAACCTTGCGGCCTTGGGCGAACGCTGGCACGGCGAAGCTGCCGGACTCGACGACGTCGTTGTGATCCTCTCCAGCGAACGCTTCGGTTCGGGAGTGATCGATGGCGGGAGGCTCCTTCATGGCAGCCATGGCGGCGCCGGGGAACTGGCATTCCTCAAGTACGTCGAAGGTGTGGGCAATACCTTTGGCATCGCCCTCATGGCCCGGACCTGGGCCTCTGAAACCCTCGCCGGCAAAACCAGGTCATCCCTGCGAAAGCACCCACGTGAGGAAATCAGTGCCGAACATGTATTCGCCGCGGCCGCAGAAGGAGACGCCCTGGCACTAAGGATTTTGGACCGCCTCGCCGACAGGATGGCCAGAGTCATCGGAGCCGTGGCCACAATCTTCAACCCCGAACTCGTGGTCATTGGCGGCGCTGTGGCAAAGTCCGCCGGAGTACTGCTTGGACCCATCGCGGAACGGCTGGGCGAATTTACCGCGACTCCGCCCCGGATCGCGGTTTCCCCCTTGGGTGAGTCAATTGTTGCTGTCGGAGCCATCAGGAGCGCCCTGGACTATGTCGAGAAAAACAGCCTGGACCTTAACCTCCGCGTGCCGAGCGCGGCTGAATGAGCGAATCATGCCTTAGCGGTGGAGGCCAGTCCGAGCACAGGGTGTAGGTGTTGACTCTCAATGGCAACGCGGGACTGGGCCGCTGCTGCCTTGAGGGCATCCCCCACTGACGCACCGTGAAGGGTCGCAGCCACGAAGCCGGCCATGAACGCATCGCCGGCGCCGTTCGTATCCACCACATCAGCGGGAACTGCGGCAACCTCATGCTTCGTCCCATCCGCTTCCAGCGCCAAGGCACCTCCTGCCCCGCGGGTGCATACAGCCAGGTAGGGGCCCTGCTCAAGGCAGGAGCTCATGAGCTCCCAAGGATCGCCGGTTCGGTCGTCATTCATGAACACGTCGTCGGCGGCACGCAGGAACGGCTCATGGAACGACGACGATCCGCTGTAGTCGTGGAGGTCCACCCACAGTGGGGTCTGCCGGACCTCATCGCGTTCCAGCAGGAGTACGCCGAGCTCGCTCAGGTCAATCACGGCCAGATCGGCGGCCGCCACCAGGGCGCCGGCAGCTTCGAGGTCGACTTCGGCAGGTGTGGAAGGGACCGAAACGTAAATGGAGACCCGGCCGCCGCTGTCAGTCATCAGGTTGACGTGGCGCTCGGTCCGTTCCGACGCGATTGCTTCGAAGGTGACACCGGCCTTCGTCAGCGCGCCGCGGACCAGGCCGCCGTCGTCGTCCGCCCCAAGAGGCGAGCACAAGCGCACACTGATGCCTAGATCCGCAAGGTGCAGAGCCTTGCCCGCCGAGGTACCCCCAAGCGTCTGCCAGGAGCGCCGCGCGAACTGCATGTGCGGGACGGGCTCCGGAAGGTGATCAAGGAGGATGAGCTGGTTCCACCAAGCAGGCCCGCACACGACGACCGTGGGGGAAATGGACATCCCCTACTCCTGCCTGGCGGCAAAAATCATGCTCCCTGCGGTTGTTCCGCCCGGCACTGTCGGAATGTACTTCAGCAGGCGAAGCGTTGGGGGGGCGCAGTGACAGCTGGCCAAAATCCGGAACCCACAAGTTTCCATCAAAAATCCGAATCCACACACTCACTTTTCGCCCGTCGGGGTTATCCTCAAAGAGCGTATCCAGTTGCGGGGGCATCCGGGCGGGGGGCTAGGCGCACCCGCGGTGTGACTGCCGCGGGCCAGTTTCATATTGTGCATCCACACCGGGGAAACCCGGCGGATTTCAAAGGAAACGAGCATGGGCCGTCGACACGCAGCAACTGACCCCACCTACCCACGCTGGATCTGGTACGTCGCGGCCGCTGTCGTGGCAATTCTCATTGTTGGCGGTGCCTTTGTGCTGCGAACCCTTATTTACCCGGACCGTTCAGGTGGGGGTTCCGCGGGAAATGGCAACACGCCTTCAGCTGAACCCCTGCAACAGGACAGTCCTGCCGCCGTGGCCGGGACCTCCCCCTGCATTACCTTGAACATCCTCACGTCGCTGGAGAACGCAGAGATGGTCCGGGCCCTGGCAGCCGGGTACACGGCAAAACCCCGCAGCGTTGACGGCAAGTGCGTGACGCCGGCCGTGACCCAGGAAAAATCCGGGACCGCTGCCGGCAAGGTTGCGGCGGAGCTCCCCGGCGTTCCCGCAGGCGACAGACCCGTGATCTGGCTGCCTGACTCCTCCGCGTGGCTGCGGATCGCTGGGGACAGCGCCGGTGGAGGTCCTGTCCCGCAGGAGGGAACCAGCCTGGCCCGGAGTGCCATCGTAGTGGCCATGCCCGAGACAATGGCTAAGGCCCTCGGCTGGGACAGCAAACCGCCGTCGTGGTCTGAAGTGTTCAGGATGGCCGAGGACCGTGACGTCTGGGAGCGCCTCGGCCACGGCGACTGGGGAAAGTTCAAGTTTGGCAAAGCCAGTCCGCTCGTCTCGACGTCGGGACTGATGGCCCTGGCTGCCTCCTACGGTGCCGCCGGCGGCAGCCCGGGTGGCTTGGACGACATGGACCTGGACGCTCCCTCCCTGGTGGGAAAAGTGCGCGCCGTCGAACTGGGCACCAGCCACTATATGGCCACCCCCGAGCACTTCCTGTGGCACGCCAGGGAGGCTGACGACGCCGGGAACGTCTCGGAATTCCTCTCGGCCGTGATCGTCGATGAAAAATCTGTCTGGGACTACAACAGGGGCGTGGTCAGTGAGGATGGAATTACGAAGCATCCCGGCCCCGCGCCCAAGGAGCCTCTCACTGCCATCTACCCACAGGACGGCGTGCACGTGGCGGACAACCCCGCAGTAATCCTTGACGGAGACTGGGTGGGGAGCCAGCAGCGCCTGGCTGCCCAGGATTTCATCGCGTTCGCCGTGACGGAACAGGGTCAAAACGTTGTCATGGCATCCGGGTACCGGACCATCCAGGGCAAACTGGATACCGGCGTGGCGGACACCGGCCGGTACGCGCAGACGCTCCAGCCGCTGCCACTGCCCAAGAGGGAAGCGCTTGTAGCCATGCAGGACAGCTTCCCCGATGTCCGCAAGCGGGCCAGGGCCCTGTTCCTGCTGGACGTCTCGGAGTCCATGGTGCAGGAGCCCGGCGTGACCAAGCTGCAACGGGCCAAGGATGCCGTCCAGAAGGCACTGGGTCATTTCACGGGTGAGGATGAGATTGGACTGGCCGCCTTCTCCCACGTGGGCGACGGTCCCCTGCAGCCAGGCATCGTCAGCCCGGTAGCCCCGTTCAAGACCAACAAAGATGACCTCCTCAACAAGCTCAACGCGCTCCAGGCCGTGGACGCCACGCCTCTTTTCGAAGCGGTGAGCCGCTTCTCGGGCGATCAGGCAAAGGACTACAAGGACACCTTCATCAACACCATCGTGCTTTTGAGTGACGGCAAAAACGACACCACGCACCCCGGAGACCTAAAAGGGATCTCCCAGCAGCTGAGCCATCAGAACCACTCGACGCCGGTGCTCGTCTTTACGCTCGCTTACGGGCCCGACGCCGATGTCCCTACTCTGCTGGAAATCGCCAGGGCCAGTGGGGCGCACTACTACGACGCCACCGATCCGAATAGGCTCGAAGAGGTGCTGGGCGAACTGGTGACCAGTTTCTAGGTGTGATGCGAAATGCGATTCCACCGCTAAGCGGAACAGCGAGCACCAGGAGATAGCAAGAAGGGACCAACCATGCTGATCTGCGCAACCTGCGCCGTGGAACGCGACGAACCTGCCCCGAAGCTCTGCCCGATCTGCACCGATGAACGGCAGTATGTGCCCGAGGACGGACAAAAGTGGCTCACACTGGCTGGGCTGGCGCAGGAGGGGCAGCAGACAGTGCTGAAAGAGAACGAGCCGGGTCTTAGCGGAATCATGACGAAGCCGAAAGTCGGAATCGGCCAGACCGCCCAGCTCGTTACGACACACGAGGGTTCACTGCTATGGGATCCGATCGGGTATGTCGATGACAGCACTCTGAAGGCCGTACTCGAACGAGGCCCTGTCCTGGCTATCGCCGCCAGCCATCCCCACATGTTTGGTGTACAGGTCGAATGGTCGCATCGGCTCGGGGGCGTCCCGGTGCTTGTGGCAGATGCAGACCGACGATGGCTGGGGCGCCGTGACCCTAGTATCAAGTACTGGTCCGGCACCCAATCCATCGCCGAGGGCTTGACGCTACACCAGACCGGGGGGCACTTCCCCGGCAGCGCGGTGGTGCACTGGGCTGCAGGAGCGGGCGGCAGGGGGGTCTTGTTGACCGGCGACAGCGTGTATCCGAATCCCGATCGAATCTCCATCTCCTTCATGCGCAGCTACCCGAATCATCTGCCGCTTTCCGGTGCCGTGGCGTTGCGGATAGCCGGGCAGTTGGGAGAGCTCAGATTCGACCGGATCTACGGCAACTTCAACAATGTCATCGCGTCAGGAGCCAAAGCCATCCTGCACGAGTCCGCGCAGCGGCATGATGCCTGGGCGCGAGGTGACTTCGACCATTTGACCTGAAATCACTCGTGGAAGGCGCCGCGGAGCAGGCTCTCGCGTGGCACGAGGAATAGGGCTAGCCTGACGCACATGGCGCAGACAGCCTCACCCGCACGTGCGTGGATCGGAACGATCCTCTTCCTGCTCCTGGCCCCCGGCGTCATCGCGGGCCTCATCCGCTGCTGTGCGGCAGTTGGTGGCTGGTGCTCTACGCCATCATCGTCCTCACCATGGTCGTCGGGTTCGTGAAAGGCTACGAGGAGCCGACCCTCACCCGCACTTACGGCGAGCAATACCTCAACTACCGCCGCCACGTCCCAGGGTGGTGGCCGCTGCTCAAGCCGTGGCGGGAGTGACCGTGCCTGGAATGGATCTCTGGCGTCGAAAAGGGCTGGCGCAGATTGATGTCCCGTGGGCACCATGGGTGGGTGACCCCTGTCCAGGACATACCACCACACTTCTACGGCCAGCTGATCGAGACGACCGTCAGGGTAGTCGCGTGGAATGTCTGGGGGCTGTACGGTCCTTGGGAGGCGCGTGAGGCCGCGATCATCACCACGTTGGCAAAGGCCCGCCCCGACATAGTCGTGCTGGCCGAGTCGTGGGCAAAAAGCCAGGATAGCCAGTGCGCTCGGCTGGCAGGCCCGCTGGGGCTGCCGCACTATGCCTTCAGCGGTGTCACCGCGCAGGAAGACGACTCCGCGCTCTCCGGCGTAGCGGTGATGTCACGGTGGCCAATCAGCTCCAGAGCCAGTACATCTTTCGGTGACCTGCGCGTGCAGCAGGCCGAGCTTGCCGGCCCTCGCGGACCGATCCAGGTCTATGGCGTGGTCATGGATGCATGGTGGCTCGATGAGAGTCACGAACGCCAGGAAGCGGTCAAGGGCCTGCTCCCGGAGGTGCACGCCGCGCGGGACGATCGAATCCCCCTCATTGTCTGCGGTGACTTCAACGCCGATCCTGACAGTGACGAAGTACGTATGATGACCGGCCGGGCAGCGGCGCCCGTCCAAGGGGTGGCTTTCTATGACGCTTGGGAGGTGGCCGGCCCAGGCGGCAAAGGCTGCACGTGGTCCAACAGCAACCCCTGGGCCACACAACTGCTGTGGCCGGACCGTCGGATCGACTACATCTTCACCGCGGCACCTCGGCGCGGCGGAGCCGGCCACCCCCGCTCCGCGGCGCTGATTGGGACCACTCCCGTGCACAGGGTGTACGCATCGGACCACTTCGGTGTGCAGGCCGACGTCCGCTACTGAGCAACCATCATCGCCACGGGAGCCCGCTCCGACACAGCGACTCGTATAATCTGAGCATGCCGATCACGCGCCTCAAGCGAGGCCTCCATGCCCAGCAGTCCATTCTCGAGCAGTGCGGAAGTAACCTGTGAGCGGCGGTCTGGTCGCCCTGCTGGACGACATCGCAGCCCTTGCCCGCATAGCGGCCGCCTCGGTAGACGACGTCGCGGCCGGAGCAGCCAAGGCGGGAGCCAAGGCCGCCGGCGTGGTGATCGACGATGCCGCCGTGACGCCGCAGTACGTGTCCGGGGCGGACCCGTCCCGCGAGTTGCCGATGATTAAGAAGATCTTCTGGGGCTCGCTCCGCAATAAGCTGCTGATCATCCTGCCCGCACTTCTTCTCGTCAGCGCGTTCGTCCCATGGGCCATTCCGTTCATCCTTATGCTGGGCGGCACCTACCTCTGCTACGAGGGCGCAGAGAAGGTCTGGCACAAGCTCCGCGGCCACCACGAGGACGAAAAAGCGCCTGCGGTTGAGCGAGGCCCGGAGGCGGAGGCCAAGGTCACCAAGGGCGCCATCACCACCGACTTCATTCTCTCCTGCGAAATCATGGTCATCTCGATGAACGAGGTGGCTAATGAGTCCCTGTGGGCCCGGGCCCTCATCCTGGTCGTCGTTGCGCTCGTCATCACGGTGCTCGTGTATGGTGCCGTCGGATTGATCGTCAAAATGGACGACATCGGCCTGCACCTGGCCGCTAAAGATTCTGCGGGGTCCAAGCGCTTCGGCGAGCTTCTCGTCAGAGGGATGCCCGCTGTGCTGACCGCGATAACCCTCGTCGGAACCATCGCCATGCTGTGGGTGGGTGGCCACATCATGCTGCAGGGAGCACACGATCTCGGCTGGCACGCGCCGTATGATCTGGTCCATGCCCTGGAGCACCCGCTCGTCGGGATCCCGGTGGTAGGCGGCTTCCTGGCATGGCTGGTCAATACCTTGTGTTCTGCCGTCCTCGGGCTCGCCTGGGGCCTCGTGGTCGTGGCTGTCGTTGGCCCACTGCTAAAGGTGCTGCCTTTCGGCAAAAAGAAGAAGGGGCACGAGGAAGGAGACGTTCGCGCCGTGGTTTCCGGCCACAAGCCGGGTCAAGGCCAGACCGATTCCACCACCTGACCTAGAGCCTCCGGATAGCCGTCCGACCCCCATGACGAAGTAGGCCGTCAAGGCTGGCAGAACGTCGCCGTCCAGGTCCCCGCCTCGACTGACTAGTCCCGTAGAAGGCGAAAGCGAGTCCGGCTTGACGAAGTTCGATGCTCCCCACAGCGTTCACGGTGAGTCCAGCCCTGACCTGAGAGATCCTCGCCCGTATGGCTGCTAGAGCCCGGTCGATGACGCGATGATCCTGCTGGGGTGCCGGAGAAGTGAACGGGCCGTATCCCTCATGAGGGTACGGCCCGTTAGCCTAGCGTCAGGTTCAGACGGGGATCAGTCGAAGCCGTGGCTGTAGACCTTGCGGATGGTCTCGGTAACATCCCAGCGGCCCGACCAGCCCTTGGGCTGCACAACAACGTCGCCGGCAGAGACTTCGTAGACGTTGCCGGTGGCGCCATCCGTGACGGTCACGCGGCCGCTCACGATGTAGCACACCTCGGTGTCCTCGCGGGGGGTTATATTCCAGCCGCCCGGCTGGCACTCCCAGACGCCCGTCTTAATAGCGGTGTCGAACTTAAGGATCGACGTCTGCGGGTCACCCGAGTCGTAGCCGGCACGGTGGCCGTTAGGTTCGAGCTCGCCCTGAATTTTGGCTGCCGGGACATATACGTATGGACGCATGATTTTTCCTTCCACTGGATCGTGAATTGTTGACAATCGTACTCCATGGCTCGGTGGTGCGTCTATCCTGGCTGCAACCCGGGCACCTCGGGGAATTTCGTTGACAATCTACTGACCGTCGGAGTATCGTCGACAATCGACAGCACGTCATAGCCTTTCGTCGACAATCGACGAGCATAACTGGAGGACCACATGGCATTCGAATTCGAAACCAAGCCGAAGTTCGTTACGTTCGACATGAACGGAACGCTGATCAAGTTCGCTATCAACGATGCGATCCGTGAGGTACTGGGTGACCGGTTGCCGTCTGAGATCGCCGATGATTACCTGCGGGCCTGCAAGGCGTACCGCATCGATGAGTGCACGGGCGAGTACAAGCCGTTTCACCAGATTGTCGCCGACTCGATGGAACGCGCCTCGCGTCGGCTCGGTCTGGAGTTCCGTGCGGCCGACGCACGGGCGGTTTATGAGATTGTCCCCTCTTTTGGCCCGTACCCGGGTGTCACCGAGGCATTAAACCGCCTGGCTGAGGAACTCCCGCTGGTCATCATCACGAACAGCGACACCGCCCATGCTGTGCGCCTTGCGGCCAACCTCAAGGCCCCGTTCGAGGTCATCATCAGCGCCGAGCAGATGGGCATGTACAAGCCGCGGCTCGGTGCGTTTGAGTACATGTTCGACAAGCTTGGCGTGACGCCGGATGAGATCGTCCACGTCTCCGCGAGCCCGATGTACGACCACCGCCCGGCGGCCATTATGGGTATCAAGAACAAGGTGTATGTCGACCGCGGCTTCGAGCACGACGAGCACTGGCTCGGCTACGAGCGGATTACCGATATCGCCGATCTCCCGGTCCTCTTCGGCCTGCCGCGTCCTGCTGACTCCTAACAGAAAACTGAGTAAAAGATGAGTCTGCCACTACCTCCAACTGTAAAGGGCGACTCGGCTTCAGATCGTCTCGATGCCCTGGGTCTGGATCTCCCCGTCCTCGCAGAAAATGCGTACTACGTGGATCACCGGACGGTGGACTCGAGCATCCACATCTCCGGCCAACTGCCGTTCAAAGACGGTGAGCTGCTGGGCACGGGGGTTGTGGGCCGGGACGTGGACCTGGAGACGGCGCGGGAGCTCGCGCGCCATTGCGCGCTGAACTGCCTCGCCGCCGCTGTGCAGGCGGTGGGAGATCTGGACCGGGTCCGGATCGTGCAGATGCTGGTCTTCGTGGCCAGTCCGCCGGACTTCGGTTTGCAATCCCGTGTCGCCAACGCGGCCAGTGAACTGCTCATCGGAGTGTTGGGTGAGAACGGTCGTCATGCCCGCACCGCGATCGGTGTTGCCGGGCTGCCGCTGAACACTCCTGTAGAGATCCAGATGATCTGCACTGAGGCGTAGGTCGTTGAACAATGAGGAGTACAGCGTGAACCGCATTCAAGGAGCACTCGAGGCGCTCGTCGAACGGATCGACACCCCCGCACCGATCGTGCTGGTCGATGTGATGCAGGAGAACATCGACCGGATGCAGGCCTTCGCCGCCCGGAACAACCTGGACGTCCGGCCGCATGTCAAGACGCACAAGTGCGTCGAAATCGGTCGGCGCCAGGTTAGGGCAGGGGCGGTCGGAATCACGGCGGGCAATGTGGGTGAGGCCGAGGTCTTCGCCGCGGCCGGGTTCGACGACATCTTCCTCGCCTACCCGATCTGGCCTTCGGGAACGAAAGGGAGGCGGATCCGGCGGCTCGCCGAGAACACCCGGCTGCGCGTCGGCGCGGACAACGTCGCGGCGATCAATGGCCTCGCCGACGCGATGGGCGCAGAACCTGACCGGCTGCAGGTCGTGATCGAGGTCGACTGCGGTGCCCGCCGTTCCGGAGCTCCTGCCGAGGCCGCCGGCGACCTCGCCCTCGCCGCCCGCAACCGCGGCCTGGTCCCGGCGGGCGTCTTCACCTACCCGGGTCACGGCAGCGCCGGTCCGGACGCCCGCAAGGGTGCGGTCAAGGATCAGGACACCGCGCTCATTGCTGCGGTGCGCAGCTTCAACGCAGCTGGGGTCACCGCGGAGGTGGTCAGCGCCGGGTCCACTCCCACAGTGGAGTTCTCCACCAGCAGCGTCATCACCGAAATCCGGCCGGGCGAGTACGTGTTCAACGACCTGAACAACGCCAGGCTCGGCGCCTGCACCGAAGATCAGATCGCGCTGTTCGTCGCCGGCACCGTGGTCAGCGACTGGATCCCCGACCAGGTCATCCTCGACATCGGCACGAAAGCCCTCGGCCGCGAAGGCAGCCCCGAGCGCGGCTACGGCGGCATTGCCGGCACCTCGGCCGTCCTGTCCAAACTCAACGAATACCACGGATTCCTCCCGCTGCCCGCGGGCGGGTTCCGCCCCCGGGTAGGGACCGTGCTTCCGGTGGTCCCCAACCACGTGTGCCCGGTGGTAGTCAATTTCGAGGAGTACATCGTCACCGACAGCACAGGCACATCACTGGAACGGTGGCCGGTCGATGCCCGTGGATTCCTCAACTGACCGATCGCGGACGGCAACTTCCTCCCCTAGCTACTACCCAAGCAACCTAACTCACGATGGAGTGACTGACATGAGACTTGATAGGACCACAGCCCTGGTCACCGGCGCCAACAGCGGAATCGGGCAGGCAGTATGCTCCCACTTCCGCAACGAAGGTGCCCGGCTGCTGCTCACCGGCCGCAGAGAGCACCTCGACAGCGCCCAGCCCGAGGATCTATACGTCCCGGGAGACCTCAACGACGAGGCGTTCGTCGAAAGCCTCGCCCGCCAGGCCGCCGAATCCTTCGACACCGTGGACGTCGTCGTTCTTAACCACGGCCTGCAGGTCAGCGGCCCGCTCACTGAGATGGCGTACGAGGATGCGAGGAACGTGCTGCACAGCAACCTGCTCAGCTCCTTCCTGGTGATGAAGCACTTCGCGCCGCTGATGCCGGCTACGGGTGGCTCTTTCGTCCTCGTCAGCTCCCGGCTAGGCATGGTCGGCAAGGCCGATGAAGTCCTGTACTCCGCGGCCAAGGGCGGCCTGATCATGCTCGCCAAGGGCGCGGCGATCGAATGGGCGTCACGCAACATCCGGGTCAACGTCGTCGCACCGGGCCTGACCGCCACCCCGGTCATCGAAGCATCGTTCCAGCGCAGGGACGACCCCGAGGCCTACCGTGCCCAGCGCGAAGGGCAGATCCCGCTGCAGCGCCTCGCGACCCCCGAAGAGATCGCCGACGCCATCCTCTTCATGGCCTCGAAGGAATCGTCCTACATCACCGGAGCGGTCCTGCCCGTCGACGGCGGATACACCGCCGCCTGAATACCTCAACGCTTCACAGAGAACGAAGGACAACCATGACAGCCCTTGCGGCAACACCCCGAAACGGAGAGCTCGGCTTCTGGATGGCCGGACTCGCGGACACCAGGCCCACCTACCCCCGCTTCACCGGCCAGGACTCTGTAGACCTGGCAATCATCGGCGGCGGCTACACCGGCCTGTGGGCCGCGTACTTCGCCAAGAAACTCGAGCCATCACTCAAGGTCGCGGTATTTGAGGCAGAACAGATCGGCTACGGCGCCTCCGGACGCAACGGCGGCTGGCTCTCAGCAATGCCCCCAGGAAACCGGGCCACCTTCGCCCGCGCATCCGGCGGAGGGCTGGACGCGAGCCGGGCCCTGCAGCAGGAATTTGTCGCCGGCGTTGATTCCGTCCTGGATATTCTCCAGGCCGAGGGCATTAACGCGGATCAGCACAAGGGCGGCGCGCTCGTCGCCGCACACACCAAAGCGGGGCTGGGCAGGCTGGTAGCCAGGCGTGATGCCGACTGGAAGTACGGGCTGACCGAAGACGATGTCCATATGCTTGACCGGGACGAGTTCCAGAGCCAGATCAACATCTCCACCGTCCATGGCGGGCTCTTCTACAAACATTGCGCCCGCATTCATCCGGCGAAACTCGTCTACGGCCTCGGCGAGACCTTGGCCTCCATGGGGGTCAGCATCTACGAAGGCAGCCGGGTGGACAGCATCGACCGAACGACCCTAAAACTGGCCAACGGACAAATGACGGCTGCCAAAACGTTCGTCTGCACCGAAGGGTATTCCGGACAGCTTCTTGGCAGCAGGACCCTGATCCCGATCAATTCCTCGATGATCGTGACCAAGCCTCTGTCCGAAGAAACGTGGCAGCAGATCGGATGGAATGGGCCCCAGTGCCTTAACGACTCCGCACACACCTTCATCTATTCGCAGCGAACAGCGGACGGCCGCATCGCCATAGGCGGCCGCGGTAAGCCCTACCGCTACGGCTCCGGCACAGGAGGCAGCGGTTCAACACCCCAGTCCACCATTGACCTGATCTCCACAAAGCTCCGCTCCTTCTTCCCCGGCATCCCCCTCGAAGTGGACCACGCCTGGTCCGGAGTCCTGGGCGTCACCCGTGACTGGAACGGCGGCGTGCAATGGAACCAGGCCAAAGGGATCGGATCGTCCACCGGTTACGCCGGACACGGCGTCACCGCAGCCTACGTCGGCGGCCGGACCCTCGCGGAACTGGCCTTCGAGAAGGAAACAGAACGGACCACACTTCCCTGGGTCGGCTACCGTGCACGGAAGTGGGAACCTGAACCCCTCCGCTGGCTCGGCGTCCACGGCATGTACCGGCTCTTCGGCATTGCCGACCAATGGGAAGAACGCAGGGACTCCACCAAAACCTCACTCCTGGCCAAATTCGGCAGCAGACTCGCCGGACTACATGAATAGTCCGCTCAGCGAAACTCTCACCACTACCCCATTCGAAGGGAAGCACCTTGAAAACCATCAACAAGATCCAGACGGCAGCTGAGGGCCTCGTGATGGAGCGCAGTGACGCCAATCCCAAGGAAGCCAAGACCCAGGCGCTCCCGGAAAAGGTGCTCTAGGCCATGGACGGAAAATTGGCTGTCATAGGCCTGGGCAGCATCGGAAGCATGGCGTTGTGGCAGGCATCGAACCTGACCGACTCCGTCACCGGTTTCGAGGCGCAGTCCCCTGCTCACGGCAGAAGCGCCGTGGGCGGTGATACCAGGCTCTTTCGGATGATCTACCGTGGAGTACCTGACCTCTACCCCATCCTGGAACGCTCACGTGATCTCTGGGGTGAACTGGAAGCTGAAACCGGGCAGGACATCCTCATCCGCTGCGGCGGCCTGTCCATCGGCACCGCCGACGGCCCGTACATCCGCAGCCTCCTGGAAACCGCCCGTACCAACAGGGCTGCCCATGAGATTCTCAGCCGCGAAGAGATGGCAGAACGCTACCCCCAACACAACCTCCGCCCAGATGACTGCGCCGTCTATGACCCGAACGCCGGGGTCCTGCGCACCGACCGTGCCGTCACAGCCGCCATTGCTGCGGCGGAGGCCAATGGCGCAACCGTCCACACCAACACCCCGATCGACAGCATCACCGAAACCGAAGACGGCGTTGTCATCACCTCCGGAGAGACCTCCTGGACCTTCGAGAACGTCATCGTCTCCTCGGGCGGCTGGTCCCAGCGTCTGATGCCCAACTACCTCAAAGCCGCAACGCAGACCAAGCGCGTCTTCCTGACCTGGTTTGTTGCCCACGACGCAGCCCAGTTCACCCCGGAAAAGTTCCCCACGTTCAACCGGATGTACCAGGACCGCTCCATGTATGGAGCACCTGCCGTCGACGGGGTCACGGTCAAAGCCACCCTTGACGGCCGCGGCACAGCAACACCGGACCCCGACGGTTTCCGCAGGGAACTCTCAACAGCCGAAATCGCCGAGACCATTGAAACGATCTCGGAATTCATCCCCGGCCTCATCCCGACGATCGTCCGCTCCGATGCCTTCCCGGACCTCTACACCACGGACCAGAATCCTCTACTGGGGTGGCTCAGCAAGTCACGCAGGATCTATTGCGCCACCGGCTTCTCCGGGGGCGGATTCAAGAATGCCACCGGGTACGGCCACATTGCCGCGTACGAAGCGCTCCGCAAACAGTCATTCACAGGCCTGGAATTCGTACGCCCGGAACGGTTTAAGACGAGCCAGGCCAACCCGTCAGCCAGCAGCAACAGCAATCTAGCCAACGCGCATTACGCCGAAAGATGAGATAGGTGGATGTCAATGGCGGCACCAGAAAGACCCCTTGCATTGGAAGGAAGACCCACTGCGCAGGTGATCGCTGACCACTTGCGGGATCAAATCGTTCAGAGGTCCATCCGGCCCGGGCAACAGATCAACGAATCCTTCCTGGCGGAACAGCTCAACACATCCAGGGGTCCCCTCCGGGAAGCCCTGCAGCGCTTGTCCCAGGAAGGGATCCTGATCAGCCGGCGCAACTACGGAGTGTTCGTCAAGGAGGTCGAAACGCATGACCTAAGGGAGATCTACGCAGTTCGGGAGTCCATCGAATCCGCGGCCGCCAACAGGCTGCTGGACAGCAGCCCGAAACAGATCAGTGAAACCTGCGAAGTGCTGAAGGAAATTGTGGGCGAAATGGCGAAGCAAGTGCCTGCTTCCGACTGGCAGACCATGGCAGGGCTGGACATGCAGTTCCATTCAACCCTCGTTGAAGGCGTGGGAAATTCCCGTTTTATCCGCATTTACAAGACACTTGCCGCTGAATCACGAATGTGTATCTTCGACTTGGACGTTTCCTACCCAAGGATGGACGTTCTGGTACAGGAACACCAAAACATCCTGGATCTCTTGAAGGCAGGCGACAGGGATGGCCTGCTCAAGGCCATCAGGGGGCATCAGCAACAGGCCACAATTCAGCGGAAGCCCTCAGCGTCTGACAGCTTCCGCTGCCGGGAGCACGACGGGCGCCTTGTATAATCGACAATCGACAAGGGAGGCGGCACGATGGACCGCAAGTTCACATGGCAACAGCAGCGGACCACGACGCCGGACGGCGTCTACAGCGTGCTGCGTACAGCCATTCTGGACGGAACTGTGCCTCCAGGTGGGCAGCTGCGCGAGACGCACATTGCTGCCGATCTCGGAATCAGCCGGTCCCCGCTGCGTGAGGCGCTGACCCGCCTTGAAGAAGAAGGTCTGGTGGTGAAAATCCCCTTCCGGGGATCCTTCGTTGTGGAGGTCAGCGCCCGCGACGTCGCCGAAATCGCATCAATCCGTTTGCTTGTTGAGCCTTACGCTGCTGAACTCTCGGCCGAAACGTTGCGCGGTACTGAGCGGCTGCGGTTGAAGCAAACCATCGAGGAGCTTTACCGGGCCACGGACACCAACGACATTCCGGCCAGCATTGACGCTCACCTGCGCTTCCACAGGCTCTTCTACGAATATTCGGGGAACTCCGCCCTGCATGCTCTGTGGAACGGTTGGGAGAACAAGCTGCGTCTCTACTTCTCTGTCGACCATCGGACTTACAGCGACCTCCATGAAATCGCCGTTGAGCACGAGAGACTAGCCGCACTTGCTTTGGAAGGTGACTTCGAGGGTTTCCGTCAGGAGACTGTCCGTCAGTTCCACAATGCGCTCCGCGCCGAAAGTTAACCAAACCAAACCCTGACTTGCGAGACTGGCATTGCTCTTCTTGCGCCGTCGTCACTGTTACTTCGAGTCTCCGCGTCTTCGGAAAAAGTGTATAGCTGTTATACAGTTTTAGGGTGACGATCAATGAAGCCGTGACAGTAGCCGACGCTGTCCGTACCCGGCTTGAACGCAGCCTCCTGGCCGGAGACTACTCAGCGGGAGCCCACATTAAGGACAGCCACGTGGCACAGAAGTTGGGCGTGGCGAGGCCCACTGCGCGCGTTGCTGTACAGGCTCTCATCGCTGACGGCTTCCTGGAACGTGAAACCGGGCGAAGTGCAAGAGTCCGCCTTTTCTCCGTCCAGGATGTCGCAGACATCTTTCGCGTGCGCCGGCTCATTGAATTCGACGCGGTCCGCTCGGTCTGCCAGGGCGCGGACACGGAGCCGATCCGGGCATCCTTGGCGAAGTTTTCCGAGGTCAAAGGTGATCAGGATTGGGAGACCGCCGCACAGGCTGACATGGGCTTCCATGCAGCAGTCGTGGCAGCCGCAGACTCGCCCAGGCTGAGCAGACTCTTTCAGACTATTTCCACTGAAATCCGCCTCCTCATGGCACTTCTTCGGCCGCGGTACCCCCACGTATCGACACTTCATGATGAACACACTGTTCTTTTGGATGCTCTTGTCGCCGGCGACCAGGATCACGCATTGCAGCTTTGGGCGGCCCATTTGAACGACGCCGAAGCGTTCCTGAGCACCAGAATCCGGGAGGAACCCTCCCGATGACACTGGATCGGCACGGCCGCCCGCTCACGATCATGGGCGTAATTCCCACGGGCACGCTCCATCAAGTGCCTTTCGATTCATCAGCACCGTTCCATGAAAACCCCAGTGGAAAGCACGCCATGCAGTCAAATTTCACCGCCCCGGAACATACCCCGGTCCTGGAAAGACTCCAGGCAGCTGGAGTGCCCGTGGAAGCCTCGGGTCACCGGCTGGCCGCATACTCCTACGATGCATCCAATTACCGGATCCCGCCGATTGGTGTTGTGTTTCCGCGCAGCGTCGACGACGTCGTCGCCATCATAGCGGCGTGCCGGGAAACCGACACTGCCCTGATAAGCCGCGGAGGCGGGACGTCCATGGCTGGAAACGCCATCGGCCCGGGAATTGTGCTGGACTTCTCACGGCACATGAACCGGATCATCACCATCGATGAGTCGGCAGGAACGGCAGACGTCGAAGCCGGTGTTGTCCTTGCCCAGCTCACCCGCGAAACCGAACGCGCAACGGGCGGAAGCCTCACTTTTGCTCCCGACCCGTCCTCAAAAAACCGTGCCACCATAGGCGGCTCAATCGGAAACGATGCGTGCGGCAACCACTCTGTCCGCTACGGTCGGACCTCTGATCACGTCCACGAGATCGACGTCGTCACCTCCGATGGCGCCCTCCTTACCGCATCAGCCAAAGGCGTCCGGGCTACCAACCCGTCAGACGCTTACTCTGTATCCCGGGCGTTCCAGTTGGGCGAAGACCTCAAAACGCTTGCCCAGGAGAACCTTGCTGCTTTCCGTCGCGAACTTGGACGTATCCAGCGCCAGGTTTCCGGTTACCACCTTGCCAACCTGCTGCCGGAGAACGGCCTGAACGTTGCCAGGGCATTGGTCGGCACCGAAGGAACCTGCGCCGTCGTCGTCCGTGCCCGCATGAAGCTCGTCCCCAAGCCATCCAGCGCACTCTTGGTCTGCCTCGGCTATGCCGACGTCGTCGATGCCGCCAAAGACATCGAGACCGTCCTTGAGTTCTCCCCCGCAGCTGTCGAGGGCATCGATGAGGCCATCGTTGATACCATGCGGCTGCGCCGCGGCGACGATTCCGTCCTGGGGCTTCCCCTGGGCAAGGCTTTCCTGTACGTAGACCTTGACGGCGACGATCCGGACGAAGTGGCCCGCCAGGCTGCCCTGATGCTGGAACGGCTGGCAGCGAACGGCCGCTTGGTCGATGGTTGCGCGGTTCCGGACCCCGCTGAACGCGCTTCCTTGTGGCGGGTGCGGGAAGACGGCGCAGGGTTGTCGTCAAGGCCCGCCAGTGGCGGGGAATCACTGGCCGGCTGGGAGGACTCAGCCGTTGCCCCGCAGAACCTTGCAGCCTACCTGGCCGACTTCCGGACGCTCCTGGATGACTATGAGCTGACCGGGATCATGTATGGACATTTTGGGGCAGGCTGCATGCACATCCGCATCACCTACGATTTGCGCACGGAAGAAGGCCGCAGCGTATTCCGCAAGTTCACGCAGGCCGCCGCCGAACTTGTTGTCCGCCACGGAGGCTCCCTGTCCGGAGAACACGGCGACGGACGTGCCCGCTCAGCACTGCTTGCGCAGATGTACTCGCCCGGTATTCTCGCCGCGTTCGAGGAATACCGCAGGCTTTGGGATGAGGCCGGGATCCTGAATCCGGGTTCCATCACCGATCCGGATCCGTTTGACGCCAATCTGGCTCTCGAGGGGGTTCCCGAGCGTGAATGGAGGACGCACTTCGAACTCAGGCCCGTCGAAGCCGCCGCAGCCGGAGCCGACCCCTGGGTGCATGCCGTCCAGGCTTGCATCGGCGTCGGTAGATGCCGTTCAGCCTCCGGCGGAGTGATGTGCCCCAGCTTCCGCGCAACAGGGGACGAGAAAGACTCGACGCGAGGACGGTCCCGGGCGCTCCAGGACATGGTTCGAGGTGCCCGGACCATCAACGAGGGCTGGAAGTCCGAAGATGTCCGTGAGGCATTGGATCTGTGCTTGGCCTGCAAGGCCTGCTCCAACGACTGTCCCGCAGGCGTAGACATGGCCAGCTACAAATCGGAGTTCTTCTCGCACTACTATGAGGGCAAATTGCGGCCCATGTCGCATTTCTCCCTTGGCTGGTTGCCACGTTGGCTCAAACTCACCACTCTGATCAGCCCGGTGGTAAACCTGGTTCTGGCCAGCCCGCTCGGGAACGTCGTGGCCGCTGCCGGTGGCCTCACCACCAAAAGGAAGATGCCGAAGTTCGCTTCCCGGAAGATGCTTCGCGATGCCCTCGCCCCATACGCCACCCATTCCAAGACGGCCGACGCCGTGCTGTTCGTGGACTCCTTCACCAAGGGCTTCAGGCCAGAGGTGGCCGGAGCAGCAGCCCGGGTCATGGAAAGCACGGGAAGGCAGGTCGGCTGCGAATCCGACGCCTGTTGCGGCCTCACCTGGATCTCAACGGGTCAACTCGACACCGCGAAGAAGCTCATGAGCAAGGCCGTGGCGAAGCTCGATGACGGCAGCGATGCACCGATCGTCGTTATCGAACCAAGCTGCGCCGCCGCGCTGAAGAAAGACGCGCCGGAACTGCTCGGCACCGAAGCCGCCGACCGTGTATCCCAGAGGATCCGCAGCTTCGCTGAAGCGGTGAAGGAATGGGTTGACGCAGGTTGGGTGCCACCGGCCGTACCCACCGACGTGACTGTGCAGACCCACTGCCACGAGTACTCGACGTTCGGGGCTACCGTCCAGCGCAAGGCACTGGCCGCCCTCGGCGTCGCCAATGTCATCGAGGCAACAGGCTGTTGCGGCGTCGCCGGCAACTTCGGCTTCGAAGCCAACCACTACGACATCTCCATGAAGGTCGCGGAACAGGCACTGGCTCCCGCCCTCGCCACGACTGCCCAGGACACGCCGGTCCTCGCCGACGGCTTCAGCTGTGCGATGCAGGTCAAGCAATTAGAGCCGGAGCGCAAGAGCCTTCACCTTGCCGAACTCCTCGATCCGATGGGCTCCCGACGGCGGCATCCACACCACAGTGATCGTTAGGACCCCATCCGGGGTCTCTCCCTCATGCTGTGACCTTTGAAGATTTCCATGAGGTCCGCAACGCGTGCTGGTTTCCGTTCCTCCCACAGCGATGCAGGTCCTTCCAGTCTGCGGGGGGCCAGTTTAGACTCACGCCGCTTAGCCATTGCGGCCCTGGCCGTTGGATACGGCCTAGCCACGCTGGCATTGATCAGCACGCTGGGGTTCATACCCACAGCGGTCCAGCAGCTCTCGAGGTAGTGCCCGCGTCTCGTCACAAACGCGCCCCTCCCGTCATCTGAATATGATTCTTGACACCCCGAAGCTGCTCTCCTAGTCTCGACAAACGGCGCGCGTCGACAACGCACATCGAGTCCTTGTTTGCCAGCTTCTCCTCGAATAGACCGGGTCAGTGCAGCGAAAAAGGACCTTGCCGCTAGCCCCGCCCCGCACCCAGTGGTGGAACACGAAGACGGTCACATCCAGCGTCTTTGGGGTGCTCCACCGAAGCTCCCGACCTCACAGGGCGGCGCCATCCACACGGGGCCATGGATCCTTCCCGCCTGCACCATAGTGCCGTAACCCGATGCCCCCGTACGGCTATTTCCTTTGAGCTAGGACATACAATGCCTATCCAAGCTGAACAATTCAACATTCCTGCCCACATTTTGGCATTGACCGACGAGCCACGCCCTCTGGTGGGATCAATGGGACAAAGCATGTCCACAACGGTTTTGCCCGTGGTAGAGGGAACCAGACGGCAAGAAGACGATCAACAGTTCCACTACGGACCATCAGGTGAGCAATCAGCCTGGGGTTTCGCCCTTTACGTGGGCGTCGATGAATCAGCAGCCCAAGCAGCCGGAACATCAGTTTCGGCAGTGGCCCGGGAGACGTGCGTGTTTGGACAGTTCCTGGTTGGCGGGTTGGAGATCCATGCAACGGTGGCACTCGGGCCAGCAAATGCTCGCGGAGGTGCACTTGAGAGTGTGTTTGCTGCTCTCGGTGATCCTAGGCGGCACTTCGGGCAACTGCCAGCCAAGGAGGAACCGGCAGGTGGCGAAGCGCAAGCCTGGAACGTGGGGGTGGTGATCGATGTATCAAGACGAAGCGTGCATTTGGACGGTGTCCCCGTGCGCCTGACGCCCGTGGAATTCAGCCTGTTGACCTACCTTATGGGCGCAAGCATGAGAGCCGTGGGCAGGCAAGAACTCCTGTGCCACGTCTGGAGCGACGGCGCCAGCATTCCGAGCGACCGCACCATTGACGTGCACATTCGCCGGCTCCGGAACAAGCTGGGGCGATTTTCCAAGTCCATCCGGACTGAGCGAGGTGCTGGATACCTCTTTCACGCCCATCCGGAGATTCGCCTGTTCACACCGGAGTACGTGATTTAGGGCGCCAAGAGTCCGGTTAGATTTCCTACCACTGCTCTTGGTGCGATTTCAGAGATCGTCTTCGGGCCGGGCGGCGAGGATACGATCGGCGCTGACCTGCAGAATGCCGAGCGACTCCTGGATCAGGGGCGATGCAATGCTGCCCCTTCGCACTGCAGCGACAATACGGCGGGTGGGCTTCCCTTTGCCGGTAATGCGCAGTCGAACGACGTTTTCGGCACTACGAAGTGGCGCCAGTCGCGGCAGCAGACCCACGCCCAGCCCCGCACCAACGAAGGCGATCTGGGTTTCCCATTCAACGGCCTCATGGGCAATCCGCGGTGTCACACCCACTGCTGTGAACGCCGCAGTGAATAGCGAGTGGTAGGTGGAACCGGCGGTCTCGGTAATCCACGGTTCCGATGCCAATTCTTCGAGCGTCACCGTTTCCCGCGATGCCAACGGATGGTTGGAGGGGATGATGACGTCCAGGGGATCGTCGAGCAGAACGGTCTGCTCGAAACGCGGATCGTCCTCAACATAGGTTTCGGACTGCATGGCGACGATGACCGCGAGGTCGATCCGCTCGGCAACCAACAAGTCGAAGCAACGGTCCGGGTTGGCCTCGAGCACCTGCACCTGGAGCTGGGGACGTGTTGAGCGCAGGGTGGCGGCCAGCGGCGCGAGCAACTGGGCGGCCGCAGTGGAGAAGCCGCCGAGGCCAAAATGAGACTGCACCTGGTCGCCGGCCTCCATGGCCGCGGCGCGCAGGCTCTCCCATTCGGCAATGAGGGTGTCCGAGCCCGCCACGAGAAAACGGCCAGTGGCCGTCAACCGCACACCCCGACCGTCCTTCGTCAGCAGCTGCATTCCAAGCACGCGCTGGAGCTCCCGAAGTTGCGATGAGACGGCGGAGGGAGAATACCCTGTGAGCTCCGCAGTTGCGCCAATGGTGCCGCATCTGGCAAACACCCGAAGTGTGATGAGTCTTGCATCGATCATGCACCCATTGTGCATGGTGATCTTCAGAATGTTGCGCTTTTGTTGCAGTTCAATCGTCCCTAATGTCTTGAGTACAAGGTTTTCGACAACGCCGCATGCACCGTCGCATCCGTGGCCGCCTCGAATCGTCACTACCCACGCCTCCCGGGAGGAAACACATGTCTGCTCCAGTCTTGCCCCTCAATTCACGCGGAAAACTCGCCTCATCTGTGCCTGCCGAGCAGCTGGCGGAAATCACCGAGTTGTTCGATTTCCGGCGCGTGGGATATTCCCTCGATGCCCCCTTCTACACCGATCCGACGATTTTCAACGTCGATATGCAGGCCATCTTTGGACAGCACTGGATCTATGCCGCCAGCATCGCCGAGCTCCCGGAGCCGGGCGACTACGTCACCGTCGACTACGGGCCCTACTCCCTGATCGTGCTGCGCAACGACGACGGCGGCGTGAACGTCCTGCACAATGTGTGCCGCCACCGCGGCGCCCGCGTCCTGACCGAACCCGCGGGGTCAACCGGAAACCTTGTATGCGGCTATCACTCGTGGACCTACTCCCCCGATGGCAATTTGATCCATGCTTCGGCCCCCGGGGAGACGAAGTTCGACAAGGGCTGCTTCGGCCTCAAGCGCGCCCACAGCCGCGTGGTCGCCGGACTCATCTTCGTCTGCGTTGCGAACGAACCGCCGGCGGACTTCGACGAAACCTCAAAGATCTTCGAACCGTACCTCGCACCCCACGACCTGTCGAAGACGAAAGTCGCCTACCAGCAGAACATCATCGAGGAGGGCAACTGGAAGCTCGTCATGGAGAACAACCGTGAGTGCTACCACTGCGACGGCCACCCGGAGCTCGCCTGTTCCCTCTTTCCCACCTGGGGACTGACGGAGGGCCTGATCCCGGCCCATCTCGAAGAAGTGTGGGACCGCAACAAGGAAGCGCAGGCCTCGCTTGAGGAGCGCTGCCGCCGCTATGGCCTTCCCTACGAGGTGGTGGAAGAGCTCGACACGCGCATCGCAGGAATCCGCATCTCCAGGGAATCGCTTGATGGCGACGGCGAATCGTTCTCCCCCGATGGGCACAGGCTTTCCAAGAAGCTGCTCGGTGACTTGCCGGACTTCCGCCTTGGCCGTTGCTCGATGCACCTGCAGCCCAACAGCTGGTTCCATTTCCAGAGCGACCACGTCATCACGTTCGGCGTCTTCCCCGTCAACGAACACCAGACCCTGGTACGCACCACCTGGTTGGTAGCTGACGACGCCGTGGAAGGCGTTGACTACGATCTGGAGAAACTCACCTATACCTGGAAGCAGACAAACCTGCAGGATAAGGCGTTCGTGGAGCTGTGCCAGACGGGCGCCGGCAGCCCTGCCTACGAGCCCGGCCCATACATGAAGAGCGAGTACCAGGTAGAGGCGTTCATCAACTGGTACGTGCAGCGCGTGCAGGAACACCTGGCATGATAGAACTCCTCACCGAGACGGCAGTCCAGGAGCCACAGCGCATTCGCGGTCTTGAGATGCCGTGGAACAGGGTGATGGGCAGCACCGAGGCACCCGCCCGTGCTGCCCGTGCCCTGGGCCCCTGGCATCCACAGGAGTTCATGGCCGAATGCGTGGAGACCGTTCCCGAGGCGGGCGGCCTCATGACCTTCGTATTCCGCCGTTGCGACGGTGCGCCCTTGGCGTTCCGTGCGGGCCAGTACGTGAACGTGGCTTTTCCGGTGAACGGCGAGGACCAGGATCCGGTGGACCGCAGCTATTCGCTGTCCAGCTCCCCGACTGAGCCGTGGACCTTCAACATCAGCGTCAAACGCGACTCCACAGGACTGGTTTCACCATGGGTGCACGAGAATGTTAAACCCGGCACTGTGCTCGAGATGCTCGGACCGGTCGGCGCATTCCACTTGCCGGATGCCGACCGGCGGGCACGGTATCTCTTGCTGGCCGCAGGCGCAGGCATCACCCCCATCATGTCCATGGTGCGGACCATCCACTCCCTGCCCGGACATGCAGATGTTGTAGTGCTCTACCACGGAGCGGAGGCCGGAGGCTTTGCTTTCCACAAGGAGCTGGCCTACATCGCGTCCGTGGACTCGCGCATCAAGGTCTTCTACTCCCTGGGCGACCGCAACAAACCCGAGGGGTGGGAAGGGCTCAGCGGAAGGCTGACGGCAGCCATGCTGGATGAGGTGGCCCCCGATGCAAACGGCCGCCAGGTCTATGCCTGTGGCCCCGAGGGTTACTTGAATACTGCCACCGATCTCCTGGGGAAGGTTGGCGTCGACGACACTTCCATCTACATGGAATTTTTCTCGGGAGACCGCCAGACGCTCCTTGAATATCAGGCGGAGCTCGCGCTCGCAGTGGACATTGCCGAGGAGATCGCCGAGGAAATCGCCGATTCCGCCGAGGACTACTACGAAGGCCAGCCCACCGCGTTCGGACTCTACGAGCCCGGCTACGACGCCGACGGTCCCCTCAAGGCCACAGGGTTGCCGCTGGAAGCCATGGGCCCGAACTCACCCGATTCCGGGGACTCCGACGGCGGTTCGGCTGCGGAAGCGGAGGCAGTGTCACCCGATGCTTCGAGCTTCGACACAGTCGGAACGGGAAGCCTCACCTTGTCCTTCATGCGAACCGGCATTAACGTGCGCATCGACCCCACCGAGCACATCCTGGGTCCGGCCCAGCGTGCGGGCGTCAGGATCGGCGCGAACTGCAAGGAAGGCATGTGCGGCTCCTGCAAGGTCGTCAAGCTTTCCGGGGAGGTCGAGATGAACCACCAAGGCGGGATCCGGGCACGGGAAATCGATGCCGGCAAGTTCCTGCCCTGCTGCTCCACCGCACGGACCGACATGGTGATCGATGCCTAGCCGCTTCCAGCAGCTCTAGGCCGGGGCGGGAAGTCTCGCCCCAGCCTAGAGCTGCCTCGGCGACGCAGCAGCAGGTTCTCGACCAGGGCGGTCATCCGGAGCGTGTGTGGTTCTACTACTAGGGGCGTGCAAGAAGACCCAACAAGAGTCGAATTGACCTTCTTGACCGATACAGAAGCACCTTGCTACTATATCGGTACAGAACCCGATTCGAGAGGAGTCTTCTCATGGAAACCCTTCAGTACTCAGCACACACCCCGGCCTTCACGGCCAGCCTTGCGCAGTCAGCCATGCCGGACGCTCCCGTCATTCCCGAGGAAGCAGGAGCGCATCACGCTGGTCTGATCCTGCGTGTTCGCGTCGCCGTGTCTTCGGGTCTCCTGTGGGCGGCGAAGGCCGTGGCTCCGTCTGGCGCTCCCGCCGCAATGGCGACCATGAGGGCGCTGGGCTGAAATACTGGCTGGTATGGGAAACGTGACGCTGCAGACCATCGCCGACCATGTGGGGGTGAGCCGGATGACGGTGTCGAACGCTTTTTCACGCCCCGACCAGCTGTCCGCGGAGCTCCGTGACCGGGTCCTCGCTGCGGCCACGGAGCTCGGCTACGTCGGACCCGACCCCCGGGCCCGCGCGCTCAAGCGGGGAAACACCGGGGCGGTGGGCGTGCTACTGACCAAGTCCCTCGCGTACGCATTTACGGACGATGTCGCGATGCGCTTTTTCGGCGCAATCGCCGAAGAAGTCACCAGCCAGGGCCTTGCCCTGACGCTGCTGTCGGCCGACGAAACTGGAACACATGTGCCAGCGCGGGACGTTGGCATGGACGGAGCGCTGGTCTACTCCTGCGACCCGACATCCCCGGCCCTGGGTTGGCTACTGAAGCGCCAACTGCCCCTTGTCTATGTCGACCAGGCCGAACAGACGGATATCCCCAGCGTCAACGTCGATGATTACCGTGGCGCGCAGGCCGCCGCACGGCACTTGCTGGATCTGGGCCACCGGAAAGTTGGCCTGCTGTACAGCGCCCCAGAGCCGGAGATTGCCATTGATCAGGCCCCCGATCCATCCCTGCTGCCACACGCCGTCCGACAACGGTACCTGGGCTGGAAAAACGAACTGGACAAGGCAGGCGCCACCGCGCGCACCGCAGCGGTGCCCATGGGCGGGCGCGAGCAGCACTACGAGGCCGCCCGGCAACTCCTCAGTCTTGGCGAAAGGCCGACCGCTGTGCTGTGCTTCTCCGACGTCATGGCAGCGGAGGCCATCCGCGCAGCACACGACCTGCAGCTCCAGATACCGGAAGACCTATCAGTTGTAGGATTCGACGACAGCCCGGTAGCGATGCAGCTTCGCCCAACACTGACCACCGTGAAACAAGACTTCGCTGAGAAAGGCCGTCTGGCGGCCAAACTCATGACAGACGCCCTGGCGACCAAGGCAGCCTCAGCACCCGCCAGGCACTATCTGCTGCCAACAGAGCTCATAGTCCGGGAAAGCACAGCACCGCCACGCGCAGCAACACGTTGACCGACGACCCGGGATGTGGCCACTGACTGGCAAGAATGCAGAGCAGCAACGCAGGGTGCGCAGCAAGCCATCATTGGGGTCTAAAGCACGGGAGTTAGAAGTAGCTGGGCGGCTGGGCGCGGGTCGTCGGCCATCGACCACTCTGCGGCCGCCCGGAAGCCCTGCGGAAGTGGCTGGCACGGGCGGCTCAGTCGTGGCTCTTCACCTGGGACGACGTTTCCCACCGCATTCACGATGACAGTCACAATGCAGTCGTTTGTGCTTCGAAGCTGGCGACTTCTTCGAGAATGATCGGCGCGGCGGCGGTGATGGCTGCATAGATGCCCGATAACGCTGGCGATTTCCATGACTTCGAGCATTTCCTCGATCGTTGCGCCGTAACGGAGCGCGTTCTCCATGTGCACGTTGGTCCCCCGCTCGTAGAGTTGCATGGCGGCAATGTCGAAGGCCTGTACCCGAAGACCGGCCAGCGATACACATCCGGCTATTCGCCCTATGACACCGCGACATCACAGTCAGTCTGCTTCGAGAAGCCACCTGAAGCTTGATTCCAGGGAATCCGCCCGGCGGAACACCCGGCGCAACGGCGCCCAGGGGACGACGGCGGGAGGTACCGCCGTCGTCCCCTGCCCGGTTCTAGTTCTTACTGGTCAGACGCCGGGTCCGCACCGGCCGCTGACACTAGCGGTCCGAGCACCAGACTTCCTGGGGTGAACTCCTCACCGCAGTCCGCACACGACACCACCGGCTTCAGGTCGGCCCCGCAACTGTGCCGGTACGAGGCACGGGGTGTCTCGTCGCGCATCCATGTACTGCTCCACGCTGCGAGTGAAATGAGGATGGGCGCGACCTCGGCCCCGGAAGCTGTGAGGTGGTACTCGTAGCGCGGGGGGCGCTCGGAGTACTGGACACGCTCGATCACGCCTTGGCTTTCAAGCGTGCGCAGTCGTCCCACCAGGATGTCTCGGGACGCACCAGTATTTCGCGCGATCTGATCGAACCGGTGAACGCCCAAGGACATCTCGCGAAGCGCCAGCAGCGCCCACCGCTCCCCGAGCACATCGAGCCCCGCCGCGATGAAACACGCCCTAGGCGCATCTACTGCCATGTCGGTCGGCCGATTCATCCTGCACCTGCTTTCGGTAACTTTCTTCAAGTATACAAGTCAGTTGGAAAATCCAACTCACTCCACTACTCTGATGTCCTGAGGTCGCTACAACCGCGTCCGCCCATTTGAGATCAGGAGAATCCATGCCACTGCTATCTGGCGCCGTCGTCCTTGTTACCGGCGCAAATGGAGGCCTGGGCCGCGAGCTCGTGGACCAGGCCCTCGCACGAGGTGCTGCGAAGGTATACGCGACGGCCCGCCGCCCGCAAGAGTGGAACGACTCCCGGGTAATCCCCCTCGCCCTCGATGTCACCAACCCTGACTCGATCCGGGCCGCCGTTACCCAGGCCCAGGACGTCACCGTTCTGATCAACAACGCCGGCATGAGCGTCGAATCGGACACGTTCTTGGCACTCCCCGAAGAGAAGGTCCGGGAGGTCATGGAGACCAATTTCTTCGGACCGGTCGCCTTGACCAGGGCATTCGCACCGGTACTCGCCGCGAGCGGGACATCAGCGGTCCTCAACATCCACTCGGTGCTCAGCTGGATCGCACTCACCGGCGCCTACAGTGCATCAAAGGCCGGGCTGTGGTCGGCGACCAACTCCTTCCGCGTGGAACTGGCCCCTCAAGGCACGCGCGTCACGGGTGTTCACGTCGGCTACATGGACACAGATATGGCCAAGGGCGTGAATGCCCCGAAGACCTCCCCCGAGGAAGTCGCGCGAAAGTCGTTCGATGGGCTCGAGCAGGGGGATTACGAGGTCATCGTGGACGAAATCAGCGCCGGAGTGAAGCGCGGCCTGTCTGGCTCGATCTCGGATCTGTACCCTGTACTGGCAGCCAACATCCCCGTATGACCACGACAAAGCCTGAAGACCGGCAGAGCTCTAAGGAGGAAACCCCGGTGACAACCAACACCTCGGCGCAACGCTCGGAAACCTTCACCTGGATTGATCCGGCAATCGCGCTCGAACAACTGCCACGACTGTCGGGTCTGGACTACTTTTCCGGCCTCCGCGACGGCAGCATTGCGCCGCCGCCGATCGCTTCCCTCATGAGTTTCGATCTCGTCGATGCCAGGCACGGACACGTCGAGTTCCAGTGCTCGCCGGGAGAAGCGCACTACAACCCCCTCGGAGTGGTGCACGGCGGCTTGGCCTGCACGCTCCTCGACACAGTGCTCGGCTGCGCAGCACACACTACCTTGGAGGCAGGGATCGGCTACACCTCTATCGATCTGGCGGTCAAGTACCTGCGACCCATCACGCTCCAGAAGGGTGCTCTGCGCGCAGAGGGGTCAGTCGTAAAATCCGGCTCGCGCGTGATCTTCACCGAAGGCCGCCTCAGCACCGCCGACGGAGAACTCCTGGCCACCGCCACGAGCACGCTGCTCATCATCCCCCACCAACCGGGCGCTCTGGCAAAATGACTGATACCGGCACCGCCCCTGCCCTGACGCCTGCCCCTCAGGATCGCGCAGTGCCGGTCTTGGCGGCGGCTGGTCCGCCGCGAGGAGCTCTCTCGGGTTCCCTGATGTGGCCGGAGGAAATCCTCTAGGGGCAGCGGACTCGCTGTGGCTGATCCCGAGGCGCGACAGTGTGGAGCTGAGAGGTACAAGCTCCCGCAAATGCCGGAAAACGCCAGTGGGGCCGTGCCGGGCGGTTCCGATGATGGATCGCGGTTCAGCTCCCTATTCCGAGATGTGGTCGAGGGCATTCCTCTGTGCGACTGTCTTGATGTGCGTCCCAAGCTGGTTGAGCCGAGAGCCCCTCTAATACAGATTAATTGCGTAGGAGATTTCATCCAGGAGGCGGCATTCAGACCAGCCAACGCCACCAGCGTGACCGCTCCGGTTCCGGCGTCGGTTCCGGCTCCGGCTCCTCGCCCAAGGCCAGCGCGGCCTCGACAATGTCGTCCGCTGTGAGCGTCATGACGGCCTCACGATCAAGCGCGTCGAGACTTTGCTCCTCGTCGAGCGACAGCCGCAGCGCCTGACGGTTGAGCGCCTGCTCGAACAGGGTGCGGGCGAACCGTGCATTGCCGGAGTCCTCGCCCGCGTGCAGCCCCGTGAAGATGCGCCGCAGCATCTGGTCCGCACCCGGCTCCAGCCTATATTCGTGCTGGGCCAGCATCTGGTGGAAGATCATCTGGAGTGCGTCGACGGAGTAGTCCGGAAACGTGATCTCGCGGGCGAACCGGGATCGCAGTCCGGGGTTCGAGAGCAAGAAAGACTCCATCAGCCGCGGGTACCCGGCCACGATCACCACCAGGCGGTGACGGTGGTCCTCCATCCGCTTGAGCAGGACCTCGATCGCCTCGGGGCCGAAGTCCATCCGGCCGTCCTCCGGGGCCAGCGCGTAGGCCTCGTCGATGAACAGGACGCCGTCCAGCGCACGCCGGATCACCCGGTCCGTTTTGATGGCGGTCGCGCCGACGTACTGCCCCACCAGACCCGAACGGTCGACTTCGACCAGGTGGCCTTTCTGCAGCAGACCGACCGCGCGGTACATCTCGGCCAGAAGCCGCGCCACGGTGGTCTTACCCGTGCCCGGGTTTCCGAGGAACACCAGATGCTGTGATGTGGCAACCTCCGGCAGGCCGTGCGCCTTACGGCGGGCCTGGACCTGGAGCAGTGCGACGAGGGCCCGCACCTGTTCCTTCACGGTCTCCAGTCCGACCAGAGCGTCGAGCTCGGCCTGCACCTCGGACAGCGGCCGGGCCGGCCCGGGCCTCGCACCGATGAGATCGCCGACCAGGTCGTCGACGCGCTCCGACCTGGACAGCTTGAGCTGATCGGCCAGATGGCCGATGGTTTCGCGCAAGTCGTCGAGCGGATTGCGGCTGGCAGCCATGCATCCACTGTAATACTCGATTCCCGACCGGCGTGGGGTTGGCCTCACCGGAAGCAACTCCCTTTTGGTCGCAGTACTCAGGCGGTACAGACGGTCTCTGTCGGATAGTGCTGGCACTCGCCGTGCTTTCGGTGCTCAATACGGCGAGCAGCCGGGTGCCACAGGTGTGAGGCGACCCACCCTTTCCAGGCGCGATTTGCCCCTGCCTAAGCCCGCGCGCAGGCCTAGAGGCCGGTGGCGGCGAGAGCCTCGTCGTAGATGGACAGTGCCTGGGCCACTTCTTCGGCCGTGACGACGGCGGGCGGGACCACGTGGATGCGGTTTTCAGCGATGAATGGCAGCAGTCCGCGGTCAAACAGTTCGGCCTTAAGGCGGCCCATGTAGTCGGCGGTGACAGGCGTGCGGGTGCTGCGGTCCTGCACGAGTTCGAGCGCCCAGAAGACCCCGCGGCCGCGGACGTCGCCAATGACATCGTGCTTTTCAGCAAGTGCCTGGAGGCCCGGCTCCAGGTGGTCGCGGCCGATGTGTGCGGCGTTGCCAACAATGTCTTCTTCTTCGAAGGCTTCGATGGAGGCGACGATGGACGCCGCGGCGATTGGGTGGCCTGAATAGGTCAAGCCGCCCGGGAAGACGCATTCGTCGAAAGTGGCTGCAATGTCGCCGGAGATGATGACGCCGCCCACCGGGATGTAGCCGGAGTTGACGCCTTTGGCGAAGGTAATGAGGTCCGGTGTCACGTCAAAGGCGTCGAAGGCGAACCAGTCTCCGGTGCGGCCGAAGCCGGCCATCACCTCGTCGAGGATCATCACGATGCCGTACTCGTCGCACAGCGCCCGCACGCCCTTAAGGTACCCGGGCGTGGGGACCAGGATGCCGGCGGTACCGGGAACGGTTTCGAGGAGAACGGCGGCAACCGAGTGCGGTCCTTCGGCCTGGATGACCCGGCGCAGGTGGTGCAGCGCCCGCTCGGTTTCCTGCTCAGGGGTTTCCGCCCAGAACTCCGAGCGGTAGAGGTACGGTCCGAACACGTGGACGTGGCCGCGGGAGTATTCATTGGGGATGCGGCGCCAGTCCCCCGTTGCCGCAATCGCGGCGCCCGTGTTGCCGTGGTAGGAGCGGTAGCCGGAAATGACTTTGTCGCGGCCGGTGTGCAGGCGAGCCATCCGAATGGCATTCTCATTCGCGTCTGCGCCGCCGTTGGTGAAGAACACCTTGTCCATGTTTTCGGGGGCGTGGGACAGGATCTTGGCCGCTGCCGTCGCCCGCACGTGGTTGGCGTGTGCCGGAGCCACGGTTGCCAGGCTTGTAGCCTGCTGGGCGATGGCGGCGATCACTCTCGGGTGCTGGTGGCCGATGTTGGTGTTGACCAACTGGCTGGAGAAGTCCAGGAAGGTGTTGCCGTCGTGGTCCCAGATGGTGCTGCCGGAGCCGCCGGCGATGGCCAGGGGGTTGAGGGATTTCTGCGCAGACCAGGAATGGAAGACGTTCGCCCGGTCGAGGGCAACGACGTCGGCATTGCTGAGGCCTGCGTTATCGATTGCTGTGTCCAGTAGTGCCGGGCTGGCGACCATGACGGTTCCTCTCGGTGGATGGATTGGGAAGTTCCTTCATCATCCGGTCCCAAGGGGTCGAGGCGCAGTATACGTTTGTACAATCAATCCAGTTCTGTTCGACGTTTTCACATCATGGGGTCCCTAATGCCACCCAGCCTGAACATCCTCCTCCGCAGCCGGTCGCTGAAGCTTCGACTGGTTGTGCCCGACCTTGGCTCCCCACAGCTCGAAGAACCGATCAGCTGGGTGCACAGCTCTGACCTTGAGGACCCCACACCGTTCCTGGACCCGGGCCAGCTGCTGCTCACCGATGGAACACAGTTCCCCATCGCCGGAGCGGGTGGTGATGGGGCCGGAACGACGACGGCGGAACAGGCACCCGAAGCCCCGCCGCGGAAAGTGCCGAACGGCCGGGGATATGAGGACTATGTTCGCCGGCTGGTGGACCATGGAATCGTGGGCCTCGGCTTCGCGACGCAGGTCATCCACGGGACATTGCCGCCGGGCCTTGAGGAGGCGTGCCGAAATCAGGGCCTGCCCCTGGTGGAAGTTCCGGACCGCACGCCATTCATCGCTATTATCCGCATGGTGGCCGACTACCTCGCGAGGGAAGAACATGCCCGGGCGGAGTGGTCACTGCAGGCGCAACGGGCCATTTCCCGTGCAGCGCTCCGGCCGGACGGCCTGACTTCCATCCTGGGCGAACTCGAACGGCAACTGCACAGTTGGGTGGCCCTGTACGACGCCGCAGGCAACTATGTCCGGATGCCGCGGAACCGTCCCGTACCCGCAAACATCGCTGCCCACGTTGGCCAGCGGGTACGGGACGCACTGGACCTTGGCACGCGTTCGGCCTCACACCTGGACATCGAAGGCCAGTCGGTGACACTGCAGACACTCGGCCGTAAGGGCAGTCTTCGGGGAGCACTGGTTTTGGGCGCCATCGAACCCCTGGATCCCGCGAGGGCGGACATCGTCAACAGCGTCATCGGCCTGGCCAGCCTGGCCCTGGAACAGGCTCGCACCCTTGACACTGCCCGCAGGCACCTCCGCGCCGGCGTCTTTGAACAGCTGCTGGCGGGCAGCACCGACGTGGCCCTCCGGACCGCGCGGCAAGTGTGGGGCCAGCTGCCGCGCGAACCGCTGCTGGTGACGGCCTCACGCCAGGACAGTCCTGCGCCGAACCTGCTTGAGGCCCTGGAACTCCTGTCCGACGATTACCGCGGCGCTGTGTTCTATGCGGTGCGCGGTGACCTGCTGATAGTCCTCGCGGCACGGGCCCACCAGGACAAGGTCCTGGAACTGCTTGAACGCCACGGTGCAGTGTGCGGTGTCTCGGCGGAAACCGCCATGAGTGGCCTGGCGGATGCCCTCGAGGAAGCCACGCGGGCGGTGCGCCGTGCCGCGGAGCTGGGCCGCGCCGTCGTCACATTCCCAGAACTGTCCGACGGCGGGATGCTGGGATTGCTGCGCGAAGAGAAGGCAGGGCCGGTGGCCCGCGGGCTGCTGCAGCCGCTGATTGCCCACGACGCCGCCGAACAGACTGAACTGCTGGAGACTGTCCGCGAATGGTTTGCCAACAACTGCGTCTGGGACAAGACCGCCAGACGGCTGGGCGTCCACCGGCATACCCTGCGCAACAGGATAGACGCCGCCGGCAGGATCCTTGGCCTGAACCTGGACGGCATGCGCGACCGCCTCGAACTCTTCGCCGCAGTGCAGTTCCTGGATGAACGATAAAGGGACACGAAAACTCCCGGCAGGCCTGCCGGGAGTTTTCGTGCCTACGGGCCGCTAGTTTTGCGGAAAGCCGAGGTTGATGCCGCCATGGCTGGGGTCCAACCAGCGGGACGTGATGGCCTTCTCGCGGGTGAAGAACTGGAAACCCTGCAGGCCATACGCCTTGGAGCTGCCGAAGATCGAGTCCTTGAATCCACCGAAGGAGTAATAGGCCACTGGCACCGGGATGGGTACGTTGATGCCCACCATGCCCACCTCCACCTCGTTCTGGAAGCGGCGGGCGGCGCCGCCGTCGTTGGTGAAGATCGCAGTACCGTTGCCATAGGCGCCGGAGTTGATCAGGTTCAGGCCTTCCTCGTAGCTGCGGACGCGGACTACGGACAGCACCGGACCGAAGATTTCCTCCTTGTAGACGCGTGAGGTGACGGGGACGTCATCGATCAGCGTCGGGCCCAGCCAGAAGCCGTTCTCGTCGCCGTCGACGTTGATGCCGCGGCCGTCCACCACGACCCGGGCACCGTCTTCCAGTGCGACATCGATGTAGGCCGCCACTTTGTCGCGGTGCTCGCGGGTGACCAGCGGGCCCATGTCGCAGTTCCGGCGACCGTCGCCGATCCGCAGCGTTGCCATCCGGGAGGTGATCTTCTCGATGAGTTCGTCGGCGACGGGCTCCACGGCGACCACCACGCTGATGGCCATGCAGCGTTCGCCGGCGGAACCGAAGCCAGCGTTGATGGCAGCGTCGGCAGTGAGCTCAAGGTCGGCGTCGGGCAGGACCAGCATGTGGTTCTTCGCCCCGCCAAGTGCCTGGACGCGCTTGCCGTTTCTGGCGGCGGTCTCGTAGATGTACTGGGCGATCGGGGTGGAACCAACGAAGGAGATGGCTTTGACGTCCGGGTGTTCCAGAAGCCCGTCCACCGCTTCCTTGTCGCCGTGGAGGACGTTGAAAACGCCGTCCGGCAGGCCGGCTTCGGTGAACAGCTCAGCGAGCCAGTTGGCCGCCGTCGGGTCCTTCTCGCTCGGCTTCAGGACCACCGTGTTGCCGGCAGCAATGGCGATCGGGAGGAACCACAGCGGCACCATGGCAGGGAAGTTGAACGGGCTGATGATGCCCACCACTCCCAGGGGGGACTTGGTGGAGTAGACGTCCACACCGCTGGAGACGTTTTCTGAGTGCTCGCCCTTGATCAGGTGAGGGAAACCGGTTGCGAGTTCGACGACTTCCTGGCCACGGGTAATTTCACCCAGAGCGTCAGAAACGACCTTGCCGTGCTCGGCGGTGATGATCTCCGCAAGTTCGCCCTTGCGTTCATTCAAGAGCTCGCGGAAGCGGAAAAGGATCTGCTGGCGCTTCGTGATGGACAGATCACGCCAGGCCGGGAAAGCCTTCTGCGCCGAGGAGATGGCGGCCTCAATGTCAGCGGCGTTGCCGAGTGCCACCCGCTTGGTCTCGATCCCGCGGGCAGGGTCGAAAACCGGAGCAGTACGGTCCCCTGAGGACGGTGCTTCTTCTCCACCAATCCAGTGGGACAGGACGGGAAGTTCTTGGTTGACTGACACGTTTCTTCTCGCTTTCGGGATGTTAGTACAGCAATGCCGGAGCGGCCTGGAGCCACGCTACTCGGAAGACGACCTCCAATGACCCACGACATATGTCATGCCTGTGGGCGACGTTTCGACACATGTATATAACAGGGGACGAAAGGCTTGGCGCTTAGCGTTTTGGCATCACCCGCACGCCCGAGGAGTCTTCATGAAGAGACACATGCCCACGTCCATCGGATTCGCTGCGGCAAATCTGTTCCCGTCCTGCACATTCGACTGCAGGGCGCAGGCTTGGCCGGCAAATCCACGCCGCCGCCCAGCTCAGTGCCCAGGGCAGAAGTCTTGTTTCCGGCCGGAAGCTTGCGGGGCCTCAGACAATCAGGTTGAGCGTGAGTTCCATGGCGCCGAGAAAGAGTGCCAGAACCGATGTGCCAAGCCCAGCCACCAGGAGCAGACCGGGGTGCGCCAGACCCACCACGACGCGCCTGAGTTGGGGCGAATGCCGCAGGAATCTCTTGGGCAGCCGCGAATCCTGTGGGTTCTGGCGCCAGCCGCGGAGACGGCGAAGGAACCACGCGCACCGCACAATGAGCGCCATCCACAACACCGACACAACCAGCGGGACCGCCGCCAGGAGCAGGTTGAACCCCAACGACGTCACCTCCCGCTCCGAGTTCCCGGCCAGTGCCTGCACCGTTGTGGAAATCGAGGCGCTGGCCACCACGGATAATCCCCACACCATAAACGCAGCCGTCAGCGCGAGGAACCGGACAAAGAAGTGCGCGAGCACCGATTCCTTTTGGGGCTTGAGGTACCGGCGCGGGGTCGCATGGAGCACGGCCACAGTGCAAGCCAGCGTGGGCAGGGCAGCCATGCCCACAAATACGTACCAGGTCCAGCCGGCCAGGTCCACGAACTCGTCAACAATGATCAGCGACGCCCAGAAACCGGTCCACGCCCAGCCTGCATGCAACGGATTCCGGACTAGCCAGGCGGGCGGCCGCTGAAGCAGCGGGACAGTCGGCGCGGTAGCAGACGGTGAGGCAGGGTCCGGGACCCCTATTTTCTTGGGCACAACAGCAGCAGGACCGACGCCAACTGGGCCGTCAGGCAGAGCCCCAGCCTTGGCGTGCCGCGGCTTTTGCTCCCCACTCGCCATGCTCATGGGCTCACTGTAGCAATGCGGAGACTGGGTCCGCCGTCGACCGTCCGCACGGTAGGTACGGGGCGGGCAGGCGAACCCTTTGCAGGATATCGGCGGCCTCGGACCGCCCTTCTTGCCGGCGCTTGGCGGAATCTCCATTACCCGAGGAACACGTCTCCATTTACTCGGCCCAGACCGCCGAAATCCATGTTGACCGGACAGGAAGATGGCCATCGTGCGAGCAGCGTGACGGACAGGACCAGGCCTTCCGTTTCTCCAATTCAGCGAAAGTCGCCGTCAAGTTTTTATTGTTATTACGTAAACTCTACGATAGTTTCTTTCAAATGTGCCAGCAGGCGGAGGGCCCACTAGCCAGGATCCTGATCCCGCCACCTACATGCACAGACCGCTCCTCCTCCGGAGAATCCACCCCTCCCCCGAAAACATCGCCAATCCGTCCCGCCCTCTTTTACGCATTAGTCTGAGCTCCGTCGATACGCCGCACCACTGCGGGCGGGGATCCCCAGCATGCTGAGCCCTCACTCCACCGCGAACCGCCAAGGCTCGGCGGTGTGCTGCTCCTGCTCTCCGAGCCCAAGGAGGCGAAGGAGTTGCCGCCCTGACTCGGGTGATTCAGCGTTCCCGTGGCCTACTCGCCGCGGCTGATCTCCAGGTAGCTGAGGCCGCTCAGATCCAACCAGTATCGGGTTGGTGTTTCCACCAGCCTCAGCAGGACACCCTGGCAGTTGCGGCAGCGCACCACGATGCCGGGCGCGTCGGTGTACACAATGGCCTCACCAAAAGCCTTCACTGAACCGCAATGCCTGCAGCGTCCGAGCGCCGCGATGATGTCGATTCGGAACACTTCCGACAGCGCGCCGGCCGTTGCGTTACCATCCAGGTACGGAATCGGATCATGGGGCGGTGCTGCAATATCTTGGTCGTCCGAGTCAGGGACAACGAAATCGTCCGCGCCGTTCACTGGATACCTCCCGTCCCGCCAAACCGTTCGGTCTTTATCGACTCCACCGGGTAGCCGGCCACCACCAGCCAGTCCGCAACGGTCTCCACGAAAACCGTTTGGCCGCAAATGAACACATCCGGATTCTCCTCAGCCGGGAAGATCTTGCGCAGAAGTGTGTCCGACGTAAGCCGCCCCGGCGTAACCGGCCAGCCCTCCGGCGCCGAGCGCGTATAGACATAGTCGACCATCAGCTTGTCCGATTCACGGTCCAACCGACGCAGCTCTTCGCTGTAAAGCGAAGAATCCGGTGACTTGAGGGAATAAAGCAACCTGAAAGGGGACTCGTTGGTGGAAGCCTCATGAGCGCGGATCATCGACATCAACGGCACCACCCCTGACCCTCCCCCGATCAGCTGCACCCGCTTCCCATTACCGGGCCGCCAGACAAACCAGCCGCCCACCGGCCCTCGGATTTCCAGCCTGTCCCCGACCGCAAGGTCCCGGACCAGATAAGGTGACACTTCGCCGTCGGGCAGCTCGTCAACCGTGATTTCCAGATGCTCATCCACACTCGCGGATGCCAACGAGTAAGAGCGGATCGCAGTGTACCCGTCCTCGGCGGTGAGGCGGACGTCGATGTGCTGGCCCGCCAGGTGACCCATCAAGCCACCCACGCGCAACCTGATGGTCCGGGCTGTGTCATTTTCCGGGACTCCGCCTACCACTTCGGCGACCTGCCACTGTGTGCTCACGAGACGTGCCTCATGAGTACCGCTCCTCGCGCCATGGGTTGCCGTGAAGGTGATAGCCATTCGATTCCCAGAACCCGGGAAGGTCTTCCGCTGTCAATTCCAGGCCGCGAATCCATTTGGCGCTTTTCCAGAAATATAGCTGCGGCACCAAAAGCCGCGCCGGGCCGCCGTGGGCGCGTTCAAGACGTTGGCCATCGAATTCCCAGACCACCCAAGCCTTGCCGCCCAGGAGGTCCCACAGCGGAAGGTTGGTTGTGTAGCCGCCGAAGGAATGAGCTGTGGCGAAGTCGCAGGTGGTTTGGACGTTTTCGAAGAGCGTGTCCAATGAAACGCCACGCCACCGAGTTCCCAGTTTTGACCAGCTGGTCACGCAATGAATGTCCGCGGTGACTGACTCCTGCGGCAAGGCCATGAATTCGTTCCAGGACCAAGAGAGCCGCCGGCCGGTCTCCGCGACGATGAAAAACTCCCATTCACCGACGGGAATATGCGGAGCAGGCCCCGCCGTAAGCACAGGAAAATTCTGCGTTTCATGCTGCCCGGGAGGCAGTGCGGGATTCTGGGACCGGCGTCCACGGAAACCGGAAGAAACAATACCCATCATGCACCTCCGCAGTGGAGCCTCACCCCTGCCGGCAACAGTTGATGCCCCCAACGATAAGACAACGTTTGGACGTGGTCTAGGCATCAACTGTTTCAGCTCAGTGCGGGTGAAGGCCTAACCGCTGCAGGTGTCTGACGACCTCAGCGACGACAGTATGTTTGCCCATCACACCGCAGCCTCCACAGTGATATCGGCGAGCCGACCGAAGACTTCGAGGCCTCCGATGATCGAAACTTTGGTATCGATCCTGTCGAAATCTGCCAGGTCGGTCAGGTGCGGGTCGCTGCCGACAACGATCAGGTCGCCCAGTTTCCCCACCTCAAGGCTTCCCTTCTCGGTCTCCTGCCTGGTGGCATAGGCGGCGTCCGAAGTGTATGCGCGCAGGGCAGCCTGCACATCGACGCGCTCGGCATCATTGACCGGGACGCCATTCTTGTTGCGCAGCTCAAGCATGCATTTCATGGTGACCCAAGGGTTCGTCGTAAAAGGCTGTGCCCCGGCCGTATCCGAGTTCCCGGGAAGAATTCCCTGGATCGATCGGAGGGTCTTGATCGCATACTTGGAGGCTCCCGCCGGCAGCCGCTGTTTCGGCTCGTCCGGCTCGGCAAGGACGAATCCTGGGTTCGGTACCGCAATGCCGCCGGCTGTCACTAGGCGCTTTAGCTGGGCGGTACCGAAACTCTCGTTGAAGAAGTGCTCGATCCTCAGGCGGTGGTCCAGATCCGGATACAGTTCGTGGACACGTTCCACCGCTGAAACCGCAATCTCCTGCGCGAGGTCTCCGATGGCGTGCGTACAGACCTGGACCCCGTGTCTCGTAGCCTCGACGAGTTCTTGCACGAGCGTCGGATAAAGCCTGGTCAGAAGTCCCCACTTTTCCGCGTCCTTCCCGACGAGATCCGACCGGTACGCTCCGTCTCGCCCGCCGTCCATGAAGATCTTAAGGCCCTGAAGCCAGATACTGTCGTTGCCGAAACCGGAGCCGAGGCCGCGGAACGCCGCATCGGATACGGACGCGAGGGGTTGGTGACCTGGTCCGGCGGTAAGGAGCAGCCCCATCCGGGGGATGCTTCCCTTCGAGGCGAGCGTCCTCAAAGCTGAAATCCCGTTGTTGGATGCGGCAATTTCGTGGACGGTCGTGACGCCGTTCCTCATGAATAGCGTTCGAAGCGTCTCCTCCATGGCGTCCGTAAGAGCGTCGATTCCAGGGGCGGGAGCAGCAACTAGATCCCACCCTTCTTCGATGACTCCGTTCAGAGTCCCGTCCGGATTCTTCTGAAGGCGCACGCCGACGGGGGCGACGGTGTCTTCCGAGATGCCGCTGGCCTGCAGTGCCGCGGAGTTCAAGACGGATTTGTGCAACGTCCAGCGAATTGCTACCGGATGGTCGGGAGCCACCTGATCGAGCTCATCGCGTGAGGGCAGGTCCTGGCTGAATGTTCCCTGGAGCACAAGCCACGTACCCGGTTTTGTTGTGGCGCATTGTGACCGGATCAAGGCGAGGATTTGGGCCCGGTCGAGAGCTCGAACGTCCCGCCAGAAATGCCGCGACATTGTGATCAGCTCGACATGCGTGTGGACGTCGATGAATCCCGGAAGCACGGTGGCACCGCCGAGGTCGAAGATAGACGCGTCGGGGCCGAGGCTGTCGAGGACCGATGCCATATCTCCGACGGAGACGATTCGGTCGCCCTGGATACCGATCGAGTCGGCGACACGGCCCTCGTCGTCCATCGTCAGGATGTTGGCGTTGACTAAAGCGAATTGCCACTGTTGCATCTGCCTATTCCCCCTGGTCACTGTTCGGCCGGTACGGTGTTACCCAGCGGTCGCGGCGCGACAGCCCCGCCGCGCCAATAGAATTCCCACCGCGATCCGAGGACGGGAGAGTTGGCGATGGCCGAGAAGAGCTTGCTGCGCAGCGGTGCCAGCGGGCGCGGCCACTTGTAGTTGAGTATGTCGTAGGCGGTCGTGAGTCGTTGGACCATGTTGATCCGCGGCCGGGAGGAGATTTCCCAGTCCGACAACGCCGTGCGGATGTCTGGCGTGGAAGCCACGCACTCCGCAAGTTCCCAGGCCGCGGCGATGGCAACGCCGGCCCCCTGACCAAAGTTCGGTGGCTGTGCGTGGGCGGCGTCGCCAATGATGGCGACGTTTCCCTTCACCCATGTATCACAGTGCACGACGTGGTGCCGGTGGTGGATCGACAGTTCCGGCGTTACTGCGGCAAAGTATTCCTCGAGGTGGGGGAAATGCCGTGTCCAGTAGGAAGTGTCTAGGGGAACTCGGGTCGCCCGGCTCTCCCTCTCGGGACCGATGATGAACATGTACGTGAAGTCATCGGAACAGGGTGCGATGCCGACGCGAAGCTGCCCGGACCAGTGCTCGGTGCTGAACGGGCCCTCCTTTTCCTGACGGGGCACTAGCACCCGCGTGGCTCCGTCTCCCAGTCCGATCTTGTAGCGGCCCAGGTCCAGCGAGTCGCGGACGCGGGAGTGCAGGCCGTCCGCACCGATGACCAGGTCTGCGCTCTCCTCAGTCCCGTCGGCAAAAAGGAGCGTTCCCGCAGGCGTCGCCCCGATGACCCGGCGACTGGTATGCAGACGCGCCCCGAGATCCAGTGCCCGCTCCTGCAGGGCGTTGTGCAGCTCGGACCGCAACGTGACGACCAGTCGTTCCTGGCTCAGATCACGGCTTGTGACCACACGCCCGTCCTCGTCGAGTATGCGTGCGGCCTCGATTCTGACGCCCTTTTTCTCCAGCAGGTCGGAAAGTCCGAGACGGTCGAGGACAGCAAAGCTGTTTTCTTTGAGATAAATACCAGCACCGATCTCCCGCGGCTCTGTGGCTTGTTCATAGACGTCGACGTCGAACCCGAACGACCTGAACGAGGCAGCGGCGGCCAGACCGGAAATGCCGGCCCCTGCAATGACAACTCTCTTAGACATTTTTCTCCTTGGCTGGATTTCAAGATCTTGATGAATGAGTGGCGCTAATCGCGCATTATGTTGATGGCGGCAGCGGGAACGAAAAGGTCGACATCGTCGCCGATACCGGCCGCGCACCCGCCGTCGATGTCGCGGCGTACGATGACCCGGCCGATCTCCGGCACGTGTGCCTGGATCTGCTCGTGTTCTCCCAGAAGATGGCACTCTTCGACCCGGGCGCGGAAGCGAAGTCCCGGAGCCGGGGAACTCCCTGCGCCGAGCGTGAAGGCCTTGGGGCGCACCGCCAGGGAAACTGGCCCGGTGAAGTCCGCGTGTGTGGGGAAAACCTGCGAATACGCATGGACCGCTCCGTCCCTCACCTCGCCCTGGAGAACGTTGGAGTCTGAGAAGAACTTGGCGACGAACGAGTTGGGCGGCCGATGGTAGAGCGACATCGGGGTGTCCAGTCCGGCAAAGCGGCCCTCGTTCATAATGGCCACCCGGTCGGAGAGGACCAAGGCCTCTTCCTGATCGTGGGTGACGTAAATGACCGTAGTTCCGATCTGCCGGTGGACGCGTTTGATTTCCTCCTCCATCTGCAAGCGGAGGCTTCGGTCCAAGGCGCCGAGGGGTTCGTCCATGAGCAGGATGTCCGGCTCATAGGCCAGTGCCCGTGCCAGTGCGACGCGCTGCTGCTGGCCGCCCGAGAGCTGAGCGGGCTTGCGCCCGGCGTGCTGGCCCAGTCCGACGATCTCGAGCATTTCGTTCACGCGTGATTCCAACCTGGCGCCGCTCCACTTGCGCAGCTTCAGTCCGTAGGCCACGTTCTGCGCCACCGTCATATGTGGAAAGAGTGCATAGTTCTGAAAGACCATCCCGAGTCTGCGCTCTGCCGGAGCCAGACTTCCAAGGTCCACGCCGTCTAGCCTCAGGACTCCGGAGGTGGCAGCTTCGAACCCGGCGATGATGCGCAGCAGGGTCGTCTTTCCCGAACCGGAGGGCCCCAGGAGGGTCAGAAATTCTCCTGGCCGCACGTCCAGGTCTATAGATCGGAGGACCTCGACGTATCCAAAGGTCTTGGTCAGTGCCCTGATATGGAGTGCACTGTCCTGTTCGGGTTTGCCGTGCACGTCCACGGGGGGTGCCTGCGTCGAGGTGATCACTTGATGTCCTTCCGGAGAGCGGAACCGGCGAGCATGATTGCCGCCGTCGTAATCATGAGGAGTGTGGCCATGGCCGTGATGGCGGGGTCCACCGCGTATTGAACGGAATCGAAGATGTACTTCGGCAGCGTGACCAGGTCTGCACCGCCGAGGAACGTGATGAACACGGCCTCGTCGAAGCTGCTGATGAACCCGAAAAGCATGGCCGCTATGATCGACGGGGCAAGCAAACGGACGGTTATGCTCGTCCAAGCCTTTAGGCGACTCGCCCCCATGGTCATGGCAGCCAATTCCAAGTCGGTGCGCACTTGGTCCAGTGAGGTTGAGAGCACGATAACGACCATAGGCAGCGCGTGGACCGTATGCGCCAGGATAATCCCCTGTTTTGTCCCCAGTAGGTCGAGTTGCGCGAAGACGGCATACATCCCCACCGCATAGGCCGATACCGGGATGACCAGCGGGGCGATCGCCGTGGCTTCCAGGATGCCCCGGCCTTTGAGCGCGCTGCGTTTCAGGGCGAACACCAGAGGAAGGGCGACGAGCAGTGAGCCAAGGGCAACATATGCTCCAATTTCCAGCGAGAGCAGGGTCGGCGATCCCCACTTGTTAGACGTAAACACATCGACGTACCGGTCCAGTCCCCAGTCCTTGGGCGGAAACGAAACCCGTTGGTCGTTGGAGAAGGAGAGGATCGCAATGAAGACCGCTGGACCGAGCAAGAAGAGCACAGCGCAGGCGACAAGCACCCTGCCCATGACGCCGGTGGCCCTATCGAACGCCCGGTTCCGGAAACTGGAAGTTGTGCGCATCATTTTCCGATCCCTTGTCGTAGTGCCTTCGCCCCGACGAACCTGAATGTCACGAGCAAAACAACCAGCGCCGTGAGCAGGAGGATGACGGATGATGCGGCTGCCCGCGGGTAATTGAAATAGGAGAAGATATCGTCGCCGATAACGGTGGCCATGAACGGCGATTGCGCACCGCCCAGCAGGACGGGTGTGATGTAGAAACCTATGCTGATCGCGAAGACGATGGCGCCTGCTGCGACGGCTCCGGATCGTACTAGAGGAAGCCAGACCGAGACCATGGCCCAGGTACGGGACGATCCCAGCACACTCGCCGAGTTGAGCAGTTCTTTGTCGAAGTTCACCATTGTCGGAAACATGGCCAGAACCGCGTAAGGGAGCATTGTGTACGTCATGCCCAGCACCACCGCCAGCGGTGTATACAGCAGCGGCAGGGGTTCGTCGACAAAACCGAACTGAAGCAGGACGGTGTTGACGAGTCCGTTCTTGGACAGCAGCACCGCCCATGCATACGACTTGACTACCACGCCCATCCAGAAAGGCAGGAGCACAGCCGTCCACAGGAGCGCCTTGGCCACAGGCTTTTGCGCTTTCGCCAATTGCCAGGCGAGGCTGCCGCCAAGCACCAGACAAAGGGCCGTTACAGTCAGCGACATGACCAGGGTGGTGAGCAGCCCGTTCCGGATGGCCGGCGAACCGAATGCGGCGGCGTAGTTCGAGAAACCTCCAGAGCCTCCGGTAAAGGAATCGACGCCGAGTTTCACCAGTGGGTAGACGATGAAGAGGAGAGCCATGACAACGAGCGGTGCGATCATGAGGAGGCTGGGAACAGTGGGCAGTACGGCACTCCACTGTCGTGTTCGTTGCACGGAGCTTGTTTGTGGCTCCTGACTGACTACAGGCATCCCGCTCTCCTTTTCCCCACCCTCGACGGACCAACGAGAAGCCTAGCCACGCAGGAACTCCTGCCAGCGGTCGTTGACTTCCTTGTAATTCTTGACGTACCACGCGTAGTTCATGACACCCAGAACCTCGCGGTTTGCGGGAAAGTCCGCGAGCTTGCTGGCAACGTCGGCGGGCAAGAAGTCAAAAGCCTTGGGGTTCGGCACCGAATAGCCGAGGGCCTCGGCCCACTTGGCTTCCGCCTCCGGATGCTTGGCGATCCACTCGATAAACTGCCAGGACGCTGCGCTGTTCGGCGACCCCGCGACGACGTTCCAGAAGCCGGGGTTATAGAGCCCCTGGTCCCAGTTAACCGTCATCGGAGTCCCCTGCTTGTCGACGGCATAGGCACGGCCGCTGTAGCTGATGCCCATGTCCGCCTCACCGGTGGCGAATACCTGCATGTTCTGATCGCCGGAGGACCACCAGGTGCCCATGGATGGCTTAATCTTCTTGAGGGTTGCGAACGCCCGTTCAAGGTCGATCTCGTGAGTGGCCAGATCTTCAACAGGAACCCCGGCCGCCACCTCTGCGAGGCTGAGGTTGACCAAGGGGGAGGTGGCGACGCTGGTGCGGGTACCAGGAAACGCTGCCGTGTCGAAAAGTTCGGTCGTGTTCGCCGGGCAGTTCGCGACTGCGTTTTTGGAACACGCGGAGATGTATCCGAGGCTGGACCAGCTAATACCGAAGTCAGTGACGGCGCTTTGCGGCAGCGCCTCGAGGATACGGCCCTTGACGTCCTCGGGCATCTTCTCGATGAGTCCCTTGTCATAGGCGATGTATGCATCCGGGCCCGAGGTCGAATCCAGCAGGTCCCATTCGATCTTGTTGGCCTGCTTCTGCGACTCCAGGGTCGCAACGTACTTTCCGGGTGCGTCGACAATCTTGACATCGAACCCGGTCTCGGCAACGAACGGGTCAACGAGGTGAGTCTTTGTCGCCGCTGTGAACGGGTTGCCCCAGCTCGCGATGACCAGCGATGGTTTGGCCTGGGCCGCGCCTTCCGGGGAAGAGCACGCCGCGGATCCCAGCAGCAAGCTGGCCAGCGCTGCCCCAAGGCCGACGCGGCGCCAAGGCGAAAGGGAGTTGTTACTGAATGGCATTTTTCAACCTGTCTATCTCGAAAATGGAAACCAACGGATATATCAGTGACGGAGCGGACCGATGACCCACATGACGCTCGTGTGGTGGGTCGGAAGGAGACTCAGCGTGGTCCCCAGCGGTGGCGCATCTTCGCACCTCTACCGCCTTCGTGGAACCAGCAGTCGTGAGACTTAAGTCACACCTAAGTTCTATCCAGAGAATATACTGGTACTTAAGTTTTTGGCAAGAGCGCAGTTGAGGCTTTCTGCGGACCATGACATAAAGAGCCTCGAACGGCCAGATCGCTGAAAGACCGGAGAAGTAGCTTGAATAGGCGCTCAAGTCCTCAAACTCTTGATCCCCTCCCGGCAGGCCGACAATGGATATCTTCAGGGGAAGTTCATCATTGGCGTGTAGAGCGGATGAAAGGATCCTGAAGTTCCACTACAGTCAAGACGATGAATGAAATCCAGTAGCTCTGTCGCCGCGCAGCCATCAACAGTTGAGGAACCCACTCATGCTCACCCGTAACGGTCCTGGCCAATCGTCTGAGAATCAAACACGAGAGGCAGAGGAATCGCCCCACGATCTGGATCTCGGCCGCCGGATTCGCAGTATCCGCCGAGGGAAAGGATTCTCGCTCCGACAGGTATCGGCCGAGGCAGGAGTGTCCGAAGGATTTCTCTCCCAAGTCGAACGCGGCAAGGCGAGTCCATCAGTGGCCTCGCTACGCCGGATCTGTCAGGCCCTCGGTGAGCCCATGGGAGCACTGTTTGCCGATCCCGCTGAAGCTGACGCTGGCAGTCCTCTGGTCCGGACCAAAGATCGGCGGCGCATTAGACGCGCCGATGGGAGCACAGAGTTCATGCTCACTCCGCGCGACGCACGGAAGCTGCAGATCCACCAGACCATCGTTGTACCCGGACGCTCGTCGGGCCCAGAACTGTATACCCACCACGGTGACGAAGAATGCATTATCGTTCTTGAGGGAACCCTTACGGTACGTACCGGCAGCAGCGAGTATGTCCTAGACGCCGGCGATGCCCTCCTGGTCGATCCCAAGATCGGACACGGCTTCGCAAATCACGGAAGCCGGGACGCCATAGTCCTGTGGGTCATTACCCCTGGGGGCCAGGACATGTAGGCAGGTGAGTTCCAGGCGCTGCTTCGCTGATTCGGACAGCGGAACCCCTGGCTGCGGTACGGAGGGCCGACTGTTTATTGGCGCACGGGTTGATTAGTCCGTTTCAGGGCGGAACCAGTAGATACATGAAGGCGCTTCTTGCACTATGATCCCGGGAGTGCGGCGTCGCAGTAGGGAACCTACCCAGCGGAGTCATCCGTCCTGCAGCACGGGCGGCTCGGCTAGGCACCTCCGCCATGAACCGGCACCGACGAACCCGGCCCGTATGCGGGAAGGGGCTGTCGTGGTTCTGTCGTTTTCCATGCCGAAACAGTGACACGGACCACCTGGCTTTCGTGAGTCAACCAGCAAAAGTCTGCACCATTTGACGCACTTGGGGACGGTTTACACACCGAAGCTGCACTTTTTGATGCTATGGGCCTCGACGAGTGGACGGGAACGAGTTGGCACCTTGACACTGAGTGGAGATGGAGACCCATCGGGGTCTTGTGGGCCTGTTGTGCCAGGAGCTCAGTCTCATCATTCCCCTTTTTCGAGTCCCGAAATGGAGAGACATGGACAATGGCGGCCCCGGCGAACTTTTGTACGTGCTGCGGGACGGACACCCGCGAACCAGGGCCGACCTTGCCCGGATAACGGGCCTGGGTCGAGCTGCCATCAGTTCTCGTCTTGAGCCCCTCCTAAAACTCGGGCTGGTTGTCCCCGTGTCGGATGCGGCTTCCACGGGAGGCCGTCCGTCGGCGCGCCTAGCCTTCAACCCCGGTGCCAGAGTGGCCGCTGCGGCCGGCGTCGGAGCTACACACGCGACAGTGGCTCTCACGGACCTGTCGGGAAGGATACTCGTGGAAACCACTGAACGACTTGAGATTTCGTGCGGACCGGAAGTTGTTCTGGACTGGCTGACAATGACGCTGACGGGTCATTTGAAAGCGATGAAGCGTCCGGCGAGGGACATCATCGCTTTCGGCATCGGACTACCCGGTCCTGTTGAAGGAACTGGAATGGCCAGGTTGATCAACTTGCAGTTGTGCTTCAGCGCTTCCACGAAGACATCAACACGAAGCGTGCCGTAGCGTCGATTTATGACCCGGCTCTCGATTTCGTGGAGTCCAAGGATATTCCCTGCAACAACTGGTTGAACTTCATCCAGCGCGACGGGCGACTTCACTTGAATGTTTCAGTTCGGGCGAATGATGCCATCTGGGGCTTCTCTGGCATCAACGTCTTTGAGTGGAGTGTGACCCAGGAGCTCATTGCTGCGTCTCTGGGCTTGGCTGTGGGAGAAATGAACTGGTTTGTCGGCTCCATGCACGTCTACGAGCGGCACTACACCGTGGCCGAACGCATCACGAGCAACGGCTCTCTCGAAAGCCCTTATCACTACGGCGTGCGGACTCTGCCCATACTGTCCACACTGGCCGCCTTCGACAACGGCATCCTTGGCCTGATCGATGTTGAAAGCCGGTTCAGAGTCGGCGAATACGCAGCCACAGCGAACCTCAGTGATCCGTTCCTTGACGGCTCAGAACAGATGCTGCGGATCTACAACATGCATCTCAATGGAATTGCACAGGATGACATCGTCGACGCAATAGGCAAGCTGCCCGCATCCGACTTCCGAGTCGGAGCAATCGAGTATTTCGCACGTAAATGGGATCTCTCTGTCTTCAACGAGCTGTCGCTCACGCCATCCGAACGCGCCTTCTTGAACTACCACGCGAACCAGGTCGTGAACGAGAACATCCGGCAGGACGTACTCGTCTAGTCGTGGCGAACATCAAATTTCTCCAAGTTGGGTACCTATGACGTCTGTTAAGACTGAACACACAGAAGCTGGTTCCCGGGGCCAGCGAATTCGCACATCGATGGGATTCCCGTCTATCCGTGGACGGGGACTGTTCGTGGGTTCGACAGTGGTCGATAGCCTCGCAAACGGTGTCGTCTTTGCCTTCCTGCTCATCTACTTCCAACAAGTGACAACTGTCCCACTTGCGGAAATCGGGTTGGCCATGACGGCTGGACGGCTGATCGCACTTGTCACCCCACCGCTTGCTGGCATTGCTCTTGACCGCTGGGGACCACGAAAGGTGATCGTTCTCGGAAACTGGCTTTCCTTCGGAGGTGTCGCTGTAGCCGCATTCGCTACGGACTTCTGGATGATTGGCATCAGTCAGTTACTCATCCAGGTTGGAATGAACCTTTACTGGACGAGTTCCCGGAGCCTGGTCGCCATCGCTTCGCAAGGCGAGGAGCTACCCCGGTGGTTTGCACTGCTGGGCGCACTTCGGAACGTTGGTACCGGAGTGGGTGCCGTGGTCGCTTCAGTATTCCTCGCGATAGATTCCGCTGTTCTGATGCGCTCGCTGGTGGGTGTCAGTGCCTTTGCGTTTATCATCGCGTCATTCCTGCTCCTGGCCTGGAATAGGCCTTCAAGGGGCGATGAAAAAGTACGCAAGATCGCCAAAGCTGAAGACCATACAAGCCGGCCTGAGCTTCCTGGCAGCCGAGGATACGCTGCGGTGCTGACAGACCGCCCATACATGCTACTGCTGGGGCTCAACCTTGTGTTTGTGCTCGCGGCGATGATTCTTCCTCTTGTACTCGCAGTGTGGGTCGTCGACATTGCCAAGCTCACACCCGCATGGGCCGGCGGCCTGATTGCGGCGAATACCCTTTGCGTGGCGTTGCTTAGCAACCTCACCGTACGTCTGACCGAACGCATCAACATTGCGTCTGTACTCGTGGGAGCTTTCGCCCTGAACGCACTCTCATTGGTCCTCTTGTGGGCCGCAGGGGCTCTCAGCGGAGGCTTGCCGGCAGTACTCTTCCTTGTTGGATTCATCGCGATCTACAGCGCCGCAGAGATGCTGAGCACTCCGTATATGAGTGACCTGAGTGTGTCGATGGCCGACCCCGACCATTCGGGCCGCTACCAAGGTGCATTCCAGTCATCGTGGAGTCTTGGAATGGCTATCGCACCGGTCCTTTTCGCAGCGCTTCTTCAACTTTCACCCAACGTTCTCGTTGGACTTCTCATCGCACTATGCCTGCTTTCCGTCCTCGGATGCTTCCTGCTTAAACGAAAGATCACACAAAATGCCTAATACCCCTACGGACGCAATCGCAATCTTGGAACCCTTCGGCAACGCCTCGGGGCCGCTCACTGAAGCGGTTGTCCAGAAGAACCTAAGACTGATCACAATCACCCAGCGGGACGTTTTGCCCAAGCTTGATGCGCAAGTGGTTGCATCTTCCGACGAGATCTTTCTGGTCGACTTTGGCAGCCCCACCGTGGTCGAGGACATCCACGCACAACTCAACAACAAGGGGGTTGTCGGGGTGATTACAGGTTGGGAGTTCTTCACTGGATTGGTGGCCGAGGTCGCCGCAAAGCTCGGTCTCCCGGGAAACCTGCCAGAGAAATCCTATGCGGCCAGGAATAAGTGCATGATGGCCCAAATATTCCTGCAATCCAATGTCAGGCACGCCAAGACTGTAGCGGCAACTGATGCTGGCTCTCTGCATACTGAAATTTCCAGGGCTGACCTTGCCTATCCGTTGGTCATCAAACCAGCAGAGAACGCCGGCTCGGTGGGTGTATCAATCATCGAAGGGCCTGACGAAATCCCAGTAGCTGTTAGGGAAGCACAGGCCTTCCCCCTTGAATTTCCTCACGGCTTGCCACTCGACGATCGAGTGGTTGCCCAGGAGTACGTTGGGGGCCTCGAATACTCCGTCGAATCCGTAGCTTTCAAGGGTGAGATCAGCCATGTGGCAGTCACTGGAAAGAGCACCACAGAGGGTAGCCGCCGTGCTGAACTCGGCCATGTCATCCCCGCAAATGTGTCCACCGAAGATCTGCGTGAAATCCATAAGGCGGCGACTGCAGCGTTGACGGCTCTTGGTTTCAACAATGGTGTCGCACACACGGAGGTGAAAGTCTGGAACGGAGAAGCCTGGGTCATCGAAGCAGGGCTTCGCCCCGGAGGGGACCACATCATTAAGCTTGTTCCACTTGCTACCGGACTCAGCCTCGCCGAGGCATACGTTGACGTAGCGCGGGGAGTCAAGCCCGTCCTGCAGGTGGCAGAGTCTTCCCGAGCAGCGGGAGTTCGTTTCGTCGTACCGGACCGTACGGGAACTGCTGTGGTCACGACGCCATTCCCCGTTCACCCTTCGTTGGTGGAAGGCGACTACCTTGTATCGAACGGTGAGTCGGTTCAAGATGGTGTCGACAATATTTCCCGATTGGCATATGCCATCGTCGCTTCAAGCACGAGAGACGAGTTTGAGCAGGAAATGGGTTCAATCCTGGACCGCATCAAAATTGGTATCGTCTAATGGTTGGGCTCGCATTCCTTCGATCCATTGAGGTCGAGCAGGCACATCCCCATCTCGCTGAATGCCATGACTGGCTCAAAGAGCAGGGGGTTACAAGCCATTTGATCTATTCTGATGGCGATGTTTCTGCTCGCCTGTTTGGTGGCGAAACAACCCGGCTGCCGGAAGCAGGCGCCTTGGTTGACTTTGCTTCGGCCTTCGAACGGACAGTGCCTTCAGGCGGCGTTGGTGTCAGCATCTCCATCCCCGACGAGAATGTAGTTCGTGATGCTGTCCTCGGGAGCTCACATACCACCGGGGGACGCGCGGTTTTGGTGCCATCGGTTTCTGTCGCACTAACCCTCTCGAGCAAATGGGAAACCAAGCATGCGCTGACACAGCACGGTATTCCTACACCGAGAGGTTTCTATATTGACGGAGACTTGCTTGCGGGTCGGGCTTCCGTTCAGATGGAATATGCTCCTGCCCTCAATGCTTTAGCCCGGGATCTCACCTTCCCGGTACTGGTAAAGCCAGTCTGGGACTGCCTTGGCAATGGAATGGTGCAATTCGACGACAGAGAAGCCTTCAACGAATGGCTCGCCTCCGGCGGGATGAACGTGAACTGCGTCGTTGAGGAGGTTGTAGACGGTGAACTGTGCTCTGTTGAAGTCATCTCCGACGGTGAAAGCGTACTCATGCAGCCCATCGTCTGGAAGGGACCCACGATCTCCTCGGGAACCTTTGCGTTTGAACAGGTTCGATGGTCACACGCAAGCGTTGATATAGAGAGGATCGACCTTGGGCTCGCCACGCGCGTACGCGAGATGTGCCGAAGGGATCGACTCCGGGGAGCCTACGAATTTGAGTTCATCGCTACTCATAGTGGCTTCACATGCATTGAGGTGAACCCACGAGTGTCCGGTTCCACTGCAATGTCCATCTGTGCCTCTGGGGTCAATACGTACATCGAATTGTGCAAAATTGCTCTGGATAATTGGTGGCCATTAGATACGCGTGAGTCAGAATGCCACACGGCATTCCAGTTTCCGCTGGCCGGTCAGGCACCCAGTGCTGAAGACTTCGCGGGTTCACCTGCAGAAGTGCTCAGAGTCAGCAACTTCACGGTCGATGTTCAGTCGTATCCGTCTGCTCTGGTCCGCGTTGATGACGACCAGTTCTCGGCGTTCCTTGCATGGTGCCGATACGAAGGTTCAAAGCTTGTATCCCAGGGAACGTGCGACAGACTGGAAAATGCCCACGCAACAAGGATGGCACACGTATCGATCGAGGCAGCAAGCCTGAGTCGCTGAACCGCACGATTCTGAGTTTCGAGCAGGTACCAGGGGCGGCCCCCGCTTTTGCTAGGGCCGCCCCTTGTCTTCAATCCTAGAGCGTGGTCCTTTTCCAGGCCCGGGTGAGCACGGCCCGTAAACCGTTCGCGGGCATGATCGCCCCACCGTCGGGAAGGAGTCCGGTGGCCGCGTTGACCAGCTCACTGTGCCGCACCGCCCGTGGGGTCGGACCCGCACGCTTGCGCCACCGGTAGAACGAGGCCCGGGAGACCCTCAATGCCCGGCGCAGTCACACCACGGAATGGTTCGCCTTCTCCGCCCGGTACGTCACCATTCTGGCCAATGCCAACAGGGACCTCGAACAGGAACGGACAAATTCCGGGTCCTCCGGGAACACCAGGCCTCCGGGATCGTCTTCTGCGGCAGCGACATCGAAGGTGCACCGGGACGGCCCAGCTGGCGCGGGAGGTCAACCTCACCGTGAGGGCCGACACAAGAGTGGTGGCCCTCGCACTGCGGGGGTTCGATTCGACCAAGATCGTCATCGACAACGACGCCGCGTCATACGAAACTGACGCGGGTACATGCTCTCCCTCGGCCATCGATGAATAGAGTTCATCGGCGGAATGCCCGGATTGACCGCGGTCGAGCAACGAGTGATTGGCTACCGGCGCGCAATATTTGAGGCGCAGGCACTCCCCCAAGTGGTCGGCGGGACGGGAAGCGGCAGGAAACAGGGCGGGACGCCATCACACAGCTCGTCGCGGCAGGGCAGCTCCAGATCTTCGGGTGCACGTAGATTCATTGCCATAGCCCGTTGGTACCAAACCAGTACCACCGCGTCCCTATGCGCCAAAGCTACATGACATCTGGATCTGTTTCATTGAACTCGACGAAATATCCGTTATCGGCTCTTAAACAGCAGGACCAGAAGTAGCAACGCATCCTCGAGAAGTGCGCGCTCCTGAACCAGGACTTTAAGGGACGTCTTGGTTGAACATGGCGATCTCAGCAGCAGTCGCCGGTGCGGTCATGATTACGTCCCTTGAACCGGCCATCTCAGTACCAGCGAGGGCGCTGATCGCAACGGACTCCCGGATGGATTCCAGCTCATCGGACACCCCTTTCAGGTGGGCCTACTGCTCCTCGTGGCGCGTGCCTGTCGCACACCGGCCGCGCCTGTAGCTCCAGGCGTTAGGCCAGCAGCAAGTCGACGTTGCCCGCTTCCCTGTTAATCTCGCCGCTTTCGATCTTGTGTGCGATCTCAACAATGCGTTCGTTCACGGGCGCCTTCCCCCCGAGCTTCCGCTGTTGCTCCACAACAAGTCCGTTGACTTGGTCGACCTCGCTGCGGCGTCCCTTCGTCCAGTCTTGCAGGACGGTGGTTTTCTGGCCAGGAATGGAGTACTCGTCGTGGACGACCCCTAGAAGCTGCTCTGCGAAGTCTTCGGCAGTGCCAATGTTCTCTTCCCGGAGTCCGAGGATGGGGACGAGATGGTTTCCCAATTCCACGGCGGTCCGTGCAGCTTCCCGGCCGGCTTCGGTCATGAATTCCCGCATTCCTGGCACTTCGACAGCTTCCATGACAGTCATGTCGAGGATGGCCGACGGGACGAGTTCAGTGGCGTTGGCCACCAGCTTCATCCACTTTGCCGAGCGGATGTCGGAAGTAATTTCGACGTGTCCCGACTGACGGAGCAGGCTGGCGACTTCTTCTTCCCGGCCTTGGGCTTTTGTGTCGAATGCGCCCACTGCATACCAGGATTTGGCCCGTGTCGTGTCACGTTGGACGATTCCCGGGATAAACATGGTGGATGCTATTTCGATAACACTTCCAATGGTCCGTTCAGCGCCGACAACATCAGCCATCGCATCGATCGTCATTCCGTTCTGCATGCCGACTACAAGGCCATCGCTTTTAACGTGAGGCTTAATCAATTCGCAGGCCCACCGGGTGTCGTAGGCCTTCACCAGGACCAGGACGACGTCGAACTGTTCCCTGAGCGTCGCCACTTCGCACAGGTGAAAGACGGGGACACGCGTGGTCTCGGTGACATCAGGCATTTCGACGCGAATTCCGTTTGCCCGAATGGCCTCTACATGTTCGGGCCATTGTTCGATGAAGGACACATCGTGGCCTGCACGGAAAAGGTCAGCCCCTATCGAGGCACCGTTCGCTCCTGAGCCGAGTACCGCGATTTTTTTCTCAGACAATGTCGTGTCCACTTTCTGTTGTTTGTTCCAGTTGGCCGCTCGACTACCCCCCGTGCGCCGGGTTACGCGTTGAGGAATGCAACCAGGCTGGCGGCGGTTTCCTTGGGGCTTTCTTCGGCGTTGAAGTGCCCTGCTGGTACTTCAACGCCCGTAGCGTGCGGCGCAAAGGTCCGTTGCCAGATTTCCGTGGGGGTTTCGTCGCCATGTCCGAGGAATTTCTCCCCCCAAAGGATCAGCGTTGGACAGTCCACGGTCTTGCCGACTGCGATGTCAGCCCTGTCGGCTTCGGGATCGGATCCGGCACCTGCACGATAGTCCTCGCAGAACGCATGGATGCGGGCCGGATCGGCCCAAGAGCGACGGTAATTTTCCAGCGCGGCAGGCGCGAATGCCGTCAAGGTGCCATCAGCGGTGTGGTTCCGGAGCAATTCTTCGATTTGCACTGTTGTCATGAACTCTTCGGCTTTCGGCGCTGGCTGTGCGTAGGAGCGCCAGTGAGGCGTAAAGGCGGCATTGGTGGCCATGTATTCCCAGATCACATGCGTGGGAAAATTATCCAGAATCGCCAGTTTCTCAACGGCTTCCGGGGTATCCAGAGCCATGCGGTAACCGACGAGGGCGCCGCGATCATGGCCGACTACTGAGAAGCGATCATGGCCGAGTGTCTTCATGACGGAGATGACTTCCTGCGCCATCGTTCGCTTCGAATATGTTGCGACGCCACCGTCGCCTTTTGGCGCACTCGTTTGGCCATAGCCCTTCAGGTCCAGGCAAACGACGCGGTGTGTGCGTGCGAGCTCGGGCGCGACACCATGCCAGCATTCGTGTGTTTGGGGGAATCCATGCAGCAAAACAACCGGTGACCCATTCTCGGGTCCGCCGATGCGCATGAAGAAGTCGAGGCCGTCGACCCGGACAGACCGAGCGGTGAAGCCGGGGAAAAGGTCAATGGTCACGGGTGCATCGCTTTCTCTCGAATACCTGCTGTGACACGTAGGGCTTCGGCAGCCGCGGTGGAAATCTGAATGGATTGTTTCTCTTGGACCATGATCGAGGCCCATCGGTGCAGGGTCTCGATGTGCAACGGGTGGGCCAGATAGTCGAGCAGGTCCTGGTTGGTGTCGAAACCAACCAGGAGTGCGTAGTCTGCCCCGCCTGGCCTCAAGTGCAGTGCCGGGCCGCAGGTGAAGTAGCGGATCATGTCCAATTCCGACGCCATTTGGTAGAGATCGTCGGTTAGACCATCAACTGATTTCTGCTCGACTCCCGGTTTCCAGGTGAGTTCAACCAGATGAAGAACGCTGGCCGGGTGTGGCGACGGTGCTGGTGGCAAGCGGTCTGTCGGGGCGGAGCTCATTGTGGAGACTTCTTCCTGTTGGTTGCCGGCGCTGGGGCGTGGCAGTTTCAGTGACCCTTGCGGGCGTTGAGGTAGCGGTTGAGGTGCTCAAAGTTGTTTTTTCTGTTGCCCGTCGGCTGTGTGGGGTCAACGGTCCATCCGCTTTGCGCAGCGAGGTAGTCGCGTGATGCATGGATTCGCTCCCGCAGCGCATTTGTACCCTGGTACAGGGAGGACCCTGCCCACTTTTGGATGGATCCCGCGACGATGACGGTGTCGACGGCGGCGGAGTCCACGCCTTGGACGATCGTGCCGATGGCGTTGTTCAGTGGCATCGTGGCAAGGTCTTCAGCTCGTAAGGCAACGATGTCCGCTTCAAACCCAGGGGCCAAACGGCCGGCGGTAGAGCCGAGACCGACGTGGGCGGCTCCATTGGCGGTAGCGAAGGCCAGGACATCCTTGTTGGTCAACATCCTCGGTGGGTTGGTCTCTCCCGCGTAGCGTCGGCCGGCGATACCCATGCGCTGGGTGGCCAGGAGGCATCGCATTTGGGTGTACATGTCCCCGGCCAGGCTGATCTCAACGTCGACGCTGAGACTTGGGGCGATCCCGTGATCCAAGGCCTGCTGAATGGGCGGCATGGCGTCGGCAATGCCGATCTGTTCGTCTGAGGTCGGAGCGAGTGTGACGCCGGTTCCTGTTGCTGCCAGCATTTGCCACAGTTCATCGGGCATGTCGTTGCAGTGGATGAGCGACACGTCTGGTCCCAGGTAGCCTTCGGATCCGAGTTGGATCATTTCGTCTGCCGACCCAGAGCCGTGAACCCCGTCAAAGGTGACACCAAAGCCGTTGCCGCGCGCGAAGTCGAGCAGCTCCCGGACCGGCCGCTCCCGGTACATGTCAATTCCCATTCGGATGCTGGAGGCGGAGCCGGAAGAGCAGTACTCATCACGAAGCCGGAGCATGTCCTCGGGCCATTGGTGATCCCACTCCCCCGCGTTTGGTGCCGCGGCAGCGTGCACGGCACGAATACCGGCGTCTTTGTAGGCTTGGAATACAGCATCGGAGTGTTCCCTGGAGCGGGAGTTGTGGGAGAAATCCAGGATGGTGGTGATGCCGGACTGCAACGCGCCAAGGCACGCGGCGAGGGTGCCGGCATACATGTCTTCGGGCCGGTAGTGCAGCGCCATGCCTCCGTGGGTGGTGGCCACGTAGGCGTCGAGGTCGGCGTCAACAGCAAGGCGCCTGAAGGCTGACTGCCAGCAGTGGCGGTGGCTGTCGATCATGCCGGGCATCAGGATCATCCCCGCCATATCCACGCTGATGGTGTCAACGGAGCTGGCAGCCGCAAGATCCTTGCCAACGGCGACGATTTTGGATCCCTCTATCAGCAGATCTGCTGTGGGTAGGTCTCCAACGCCGGGATCCATCGTCACGACTGTGGCGCCTCGGAGGAGAACGCGCCGGGTTGCCGGTGCCTGGTTTTGTATGCGCGCCAGGGTGTGCGCTGATTCGGCGGGTGAAATTTCGTAGTAGCGCCGGACGGGCCGCTGTGGGGCCGCATCGACGGTGTTCGATCCCGCCGGGCCTGCCGGGACCGGTGGTCCAAGTTGAGCCGTGGTGGAGATGCCGGTAAGCCCGGCGTGATCGATTGACATTATCCGTTCCAGATCTTCCTGTAGATGGCCTTGTAGTCGAAGGGCAGGGTCCAGGGCTTGCCTGCTTCGGGCAGGTTGTGGTCCTTGTCCAGGAACACCCATCCGCCTCCCTCGGTCGGCAGCTTGGCGGGGTCTTCTCCCGCGAAGATGCGGTTCAGTGTACTCGCCAGACCCCAGGATGCCATCTCGTAGGAAATCGCGGTTTCGGTCGTCTGCGCCCCGCTGCGGATGAGGTCCAGGTTCAGGCCTTCGCCGCCGGCGATGATGCCCTTGAAGTTAGCCTGTTTGATGGCGCTCTCCAGTCCAAGGCCCATCAGAGAGTCGATGCTGACGGAGACTGCCTTTACGTCCGGGTTTTGCAACAGCGCCGAGGCCCAGATCTGGGTGGCCTGGTTGGGGACCTGCGCGAACGTGAACGGCACGTCCACAATCTCGCACTTGGGGCACGCCTGCGCCATGCGCTCAGTGAAGCCCTCATGGCTGTACGCGTGTGTGCGCTGGGAGGCTTCCCGAACCTCGAGGATCTTTCCCTCGCCACCCATCAGGGCCGCAAGGTAGTCCGCGCGTGCAGCTCCCCACTTCTTGTAGTAGTCGGCGATCTTGGTGGATCCCATGACGTTGACGCTGCCCGTGAACAACGGTTCTTCCCCTCCGAAGGCCGGATCGTCACAGTCGATGGAGGTGAACTGGACCACCGGGATGCCAGCCTGTTTGGCCCCGACAAGGGAGCTCTTGATCCCAGGGCAGTCTCCTGAGAACAGGGCAATTGCATCCGCCTTTGCCGCGACGGCCTGGTTAATGGAGTTGGAATAGACCGACGGGTCAGCCTTGCTGTCAACCAGTTTCGATGTCCAGCCAAGTTCCTTTGACGCTTCGATGAAGGAAGCACTCAGGTTGGCGCAGGCCTGGTAGGACTCGCCACAGGAGATGACCCAGACATTCTTGCCCTTGACTGCCTTGGGGCCAGTTTCTGTCGGCTTCTGCATGGCCTCGCCGGCGTATCCGGCCTTCAAAACAGCTGACTGCTCGGCGGTGAGGCTGGAGGAACTGCCGGCCACGGCACTTGTCTCGTTGACCGTGCTGCAACCGGCCATGCTGACCGCTACTGCCACGGCTCCAAGGCCAAGAACCAGCCGGCTTACACCCTTCAATGGAGCCGAGGCGAGCCCGGAACCTAGTTTGCTTGTCGTCATTGACTTCTCTCTTCTTTGAGATTGTGAGGCCTGGGCTGAACGGGCGCCGATGCCTTCCATTGAAATCTAGGTCACATGTTCGATAACGTCAACAAATTTCGAAAATGTTAATGATTTTTTTATTGTTACCAGCCATGCCCGGCGGGAAGCTCGGGGGGCGGGAACGGGATCAGACCGCCGTGGCTTTGACGTGCCTGGCCGATGATCCGGCGGCTGGAGGCTGTAATTGCCGAGAGCTTTTCAGGCCAGTTGGGTGTGGCGAGGCGTCCGCCCCGCTTCTTAATGGCCCCGGCGATCATGACCAGGTCGATGTCTGCCACCGAGGATTGGGTGATGATCGCTGCCTCCGGTTCGCTTTCATCCCAGCCGGCCATGTCGGGGCTGTCCGTGCGGATGAGAACCAGATCGGCCTGCTTGCCTACTGTGATGCTGCCCAGGCGGTCGTCCATATGGAGAGCTTTAGCCCCGTTTATGGTCCCCCATCGCAGTACTTCCTTTGATGTGATCGCCAATGCTTCCGGGTTCTTCCCGGCCGCCAGCGCCTCCTGGGCTTCTGACAGTGCCACTGTCTGCATGCCCAGGCGCATCTGCCCAACGAGGCCACCTCCGCAACAGCCGACAGAATCCACGCCGATGGTGGGGTGCAGTCCCACACGTCTTTGGCTGGCCAGTGAGGGCGTGCCCAAGGCCATCCCGATTTCCACCTCGATGCCGGCACTGACTGCTGCTCCGACGTCGGCAACGCGTCGTAGTTCGTGGTCGGAGCTGGTGTTTCCGTGAACGAAAATGATGTCTGGTCCGAGTAGGCCTGCTTCGTCGAGCATGTTGATTTCGCCGTGCCCGCTTTGAACTGCGTTGGCATGGAGCGTTAGCTGCGCGTCAAAGGATCTTGCGAGTTTGAATTGCTCTTCTACAACGTCCAAGGGGGCCATGAACAGCTCAACGGGGGCAACGCCCAAGGAGAGCAGACCGGCATCCTTGAAGTAGCGTTCCTGGAGCCCGTTGAGCAGTGGCACGTAGGACGCGGTGTCGTTGAAGACCCGTGGCGCCAGCGGTGCCTGACCCATCCCCAGGGCGTAGACGCCTCGGATTCCGGCTTCGGCCATGCCTTCAACGCCGGCGTAGGCGTGTTCGTGCGTGTTGACGTTGTGTTCGTAGCCGATCACCGTGGTTACGCCGTTGTTTATGCATTCCATGGCGCCGGCATAGGTGGCGTGCCGGGTATCATCGGCGGTGACCAGAGGGGCGATGTGGAGCCTGATCCCCTGCATGTATTGCAGCGTTGACCAGTCGGCGAAGACGCCTCTGATGCAGGTCTGCCACAGGTGCCGGTGGGTATCGATCATGCCCGGCATGAGGATGCATCCTGTGGCATCAATAATCTCGGCACCGCCGCCGGGGAGGTTCTTGCCGATGGCTGCGATGACGTCGTCCTCGATGAGGACGTCGGTCTCGTAGAGGTTGCCGATTTCGTCATCGACGGTGACGATGGTTGCGTTCCGGACGAGGGTTCTTCGTGTCATGTCTTCTCCTGGTGGTGACGGCGGTAGGCTGCCGACCGGGCTATTCGCCTAGGGCTGCGGTGCCGGTACGGCGGCGCTTGAATAGTGCCGACAGGCCTACCGCGACGACGACGGCTCCACCGTTGAAGACATCCGTGACCCAGGGCTGGACGCCCATTAGAGCCAGACCGCTGACCGCCGTGGCGATAAAGATCAAACCGAGAACAGTTCCAGGAATGTTGTACTTGCCCGGAGTGAACGTTGTCGCGCCGAGGAATACCGCGGCCAGTGCGGGCAGCATGAAGGTGATGCCTCCGACCTGGGGGTTTCCGTTGCCTTGAGCAGCTACCTGCAGTACTCCCGCAATTCCGGCGAAACCGCCGGCCCACACGAAGCTCATCATGATGATGCGACGTATCGGGAGACCCACAAGCGTGGCGGCGTCAGCGTTGGAGCCGACAGCGAAAAGGTAGCGGCCGTAAGTGGTCTGGGTCAGCACGAACCAGGCGGCAGCTGCAAGGACAAGCATCAGAATGAACAGTACGGGGATACCGAGGAGGAGCTGATTGCTCATCCCTGTCAATGCCGGCGAGATGTTGGAGCTGATCGGGATGCCTTGGGTGTAGGCCTGGACGATACCTGCAATGACAGTCGATATGCCCAGGGTTGCGATGATCGAGTTGATTCCCAGGTAGGCGACGAGGATGCCATTGATGGCGCCGATGGCGACGCCGGTGGCTACCCCGATGAGGATCGAAGGTAGCAGGGGCAGCCCGGTCTTAGACATCATGGACGCGGTCACGATGGAGCAGAGACCCAGGTTGGCGCCGACGGAGATATCGAACCTTCCACCGACCAAGGGGAACACCAGGGCGACGGCCATGACGGCCAAAACCGACTGTGACAACGCAATGGAGCGAAGGTTCGCCCCGGAGAGGAAGACGCCGGGCAACTGGACGGCGAAAACAGCCACGAGAATGACGAGAAGCCCGACAAGTCCGAACTTCTCCAGAATGCCGGACACTGAAGTGAGCGGCCGGCGTTCGTTCCCCCGCTCTGCGGGTGGGGTCTCCAAGGCGGTGCTGGTGCTGGTTGTCGTGGTCATGCGCTTTCCTTTCGTGCCGTGAAGACCATCTCGGTCAGGTGGTGCCGGCTGAGTTGATGTCCAGGGATTTCGGCGGTAATTCGGCCGTTGCCCAGAACGAGGACGCGGTCCGCCATTTCGGCGAGCTCCTCCAGGTCCGAGCTGACGAGGATGGCTGCGGCGCCATCGGAGACTGCTCTGCGGATCAGGTGGTAGGCGTCGGCCCGGGCGCCAACGTCGACGCCTTGCGTGGGTTCGTCCAGGAGGATCAGTCGTGGCTTGCGCCGCATCCAGCGGGCGAGGATGACCTTCTGGCGGTTGCCACCGGAGAGGGAAGACATCAGCGCTTCGTCGCTGGCTGTTTTGATGCGGAAGTCAACGATCGACTTGCGGGATGCTGTCCGTTCCTTGCGGTGCTGCAGGCGTCCGAGCTGGCTGAACTCGTCCAGACCGGCGGCGGAGATGTTTTGCCGGACGGTGAGATCGGAGAACGCAGCGTGGGTGTCACGGTCTTCGGGGATATAGGCCACGCCGTGCTTGATGGCTTCGGCCGGAGACTTCAAAGATACTTCCTCGCCGCCAATGAGAACTTGGCCGTCGTCGATCTTGTGATCGCCGAAAAAAACCTGAAGCATTTCGCTGCGCCCAGCCCCGAGTAGCCCGGCGATGCCGAGGATCTCTCCCTCGTGGACTTTGAGGCTTACGCCACGAAGCGGGGCTCCGCTGACGTTTCGCAGTTCGGCAACTACTGGTGCGGCAGCAGTGTCCGCCGCAGCGACGGGCTTGGAAACTTCTGTCAGTGGCTTACCGACAATATAGGAGATGAGTTCCTTCTCCGTGATGCCCTCGGTGCTCTGGGTGACGATTTCCTTGCCGTCACGCAGAACTGTCATCGCATCGGAAATGAGGCGGACTTCCTCCAGGCGGTGGCTGATGTAGATGATCGCGATGCCGGATTCGGTCGCGCGTTTGATGGCCGACAGGAGTACCTCGACTTCTTCCTCCGGCAATGCCGCGGTCGGCTCGTCCAGGACGAGGGTGGAGATGGCGGCATCAGTTTCGTCCCGCTGCAAGGCCCGCGCGATGGCGACCATGGTCTGGTCGGCGATCCGCAGGCTGCCCATGAGCGCGTTGGGTGAGACGTCGATGTGCATATGGTCCAGGATTTCTCCGGCCTGCAAATTCAATCGCCGTTTCTGGATGCGGCCAAGCTTGTGTGGGAATCCCAACCCCATCCGCAGGTTGTCGGCGACGGTCATGGTCGGAAAGATGCCGGGATTCTGGTGGACGAACCTCAGCCCGTGCTGCCTGGCCCATGCCGGGGAGTGCGCCTCGGTAGTGACGGTAGCACCGCCGACGGTGATGGTTCCGCCTCCGTCGGCGGCCTGCACACCTGCCAGGCTCTTGACCAAGGTGGACTTTCCGCTTCCGTTTCCACCCAGGAGCGCGTGGACGGTTCCTGCCTGAACATCGAAGGAAACGTCGTCGAGCGCTTTTCCGCCGTTGAACGTCTTGGACAGGTTCGCGATTTGCAATGCCGCGCCGCCGACGCCGGCGATAGTCTCGCGGCTCATGAGAGCTCCCCTGTGCCCTCAAGGTTCTTGGCGGGCGGGAAATACTCACCGCGGATGCCCTCGAGGGAACGGCGTGTAGGGGTTGCCGTGGTTGAAATTTTCACAGGACTTCCTTGTCAAAGTGAACGTTGCTTCGCATCAGCGCGAAGGCTGGACACCCGGGCAGTAACTCATCGAGTGTGACCGGCATCTCTACTATATGGCACTAATTTCGACAGTACAAGCAATTTTCGAAAGTATGCGACGCCGGGCGTAGCGTCGCCGAGGACAAGACGGTATGGGTGTCGCACGCGGAAGCAGGCATCTGGGCAGAGAATAGGGCGCCTGCAAATGTGCAGGCGCCCTGGGGCTTTCTTGCCGGATTGCGGCGGAAGCTTAGCTGGCTACGTTGCCCTGCCTGATTGGTTCGGCGGGTTCCATAACGCCCGAATCAAGGAGGAGTTCCGTCGTCAGGGCGATGTGCCGGTCCAGAACGCGGACAGCTTCGTCAACGTCGCCGGCCGTAACTGCATCAACGAGCGCCTGGTGTTCGCCCGCGATGTCCCGTTCGGGGTGGTGGCCTAGGGGTACTGACCAGCGCCTATAGAGTTCAGCCGAGTCGCGGAGTTGCAATGCGATGGCCTTGAGCCGCGGGTTTTCGCATCCATCCAGAAGTGTCTGATGAAATACTGCGTGGGCTTCGACCCAGTCGTCGTTCAGGCGGTCCGGATCCTCGGGATCTCGCTGGGGACAGCGCCCCAGCCGGTGGTGTGCAGCCAATACTTCGGACTCCCAGGCCACTCCGCCTTCGGCGAAGGCGTGTTTGAGAGTGAGGGTTTCGATTTCGCGGCGGGCCTCGGTCAAATGGACCAAGTCGGCTTCTGAGATTGATGTCACCCTGAACCCGAGCTGCGGTTCGACCTGGACCAGACCTTGTTCGGCCAGACGGGACAGCGCCTCCCGTATGACCCCGACACTGACCGCATAGTTGGCGCAAAGTTCAGCGAAAGGCAGTTTCTGGCCGGGAGTTACCCTTCCGGCCAGAATGTCAGCGCGAAGTGCATTGAACGCCTTTTCCTGGCGGGTCTTAGTTTTCGGAGCCATGGCCGAATTCTATCATAATCGAACTTTACCTATAGATTCGAAAATACTTGTCAGTGTGTGACTATCTGGGCGTCCGGCAAATCGACATCGATGTGCTGGGAACCCTGCCCCGGGTAGCCCTGGGCAAAGCAGAAGGAGCGGAACAGTTCGCCGTCATGGGCCTTGAGCTTATGGGGAGTATTGGGCTCGGTGTAGATCAAGTCCCCCGGCTTGACCTCAAAGGCTTCCTTTCCGACCTGCATGACACCAGTTCCCTGCAGCACGAACCAATATTCGTGGGTGGGGTGCTGGTGGGCGAGGAGTTCTTCCCCGGGGTTTACTTCGAATACGGAAGCCAGAGCAAGGTAGGTTCCCAGGGTCTGGGCCTCCATCGATTCCTTGGGGATCAGATATGTCGACTTTGCTGTCCCGCCGTGCTCGGGGACGGCGCCGGTATCTACGGACCACTTGTTCATATTTATTCCTTTGCCTTCTACTTCCGGAGCCTTGGCCCGGTAATCAGTTGTTTGCGTTGCCTGCTGCGGGAGCCTTAGGAACCGACCATTACCTGGCGGATGGAGCCAAGGCCGGTGATCCAACTGAGCAGTTCATCACCGGGCTGCAGCCACACCTGCGGTTTACGACCAAGGCCTACGCCGGCAGGGGTGCCCGTAAAGATCACGTCGCCGGGCTTGAGGGTCAGTACGGCGGACAGTTGCGCGATGAGCTCCGGAACAGAAAAGACAAGATCACTGGTGCGGCTCTTCTGCATTTCCTGACCGTTGATGGAGCACCCCAGCTCGAGGTCGTCCGGGTTCTCGAACTCATCGGGAGTGACTACCCAAGGACCGAGGGGGCCGAAGTTCGCGAAGGACTTTCCCAGGCTGAACTGCGGAGCCGGACCGGCAGCCTGAGTGATGCGCTCGGAAATATCCTGACCCACTGTCAGGCCGGCGACGTACTTCCAGGCGTCGACTTCAGGGACATTGGAGGCTTCCTTGCCAATGACGGCAACAAGCTCAACCTCCCAATCCGTGTGACCGTCCGCGGGAAGGGTCACGACGGCATTGGGCCCGGCAAGGGAAGATGGGAACTTCGTAAAGACCGTGGGGCTGGTCGGAATGGCAAAGCCCGACTCTTCAGCGTGGGCGCGGTAGTTCAGGCCGATCGCGAGCACCTGGGACGGTGAGGGCACCGGGTTCTCCAGGTCCTCCGCTGCAAAAGTAAACCAGGGCGCCGTTGCCGCGGCAGTACGCGCCCAGGCCAGCAGCGCATCCCAGTTCCGGTAGATCCGTTGCGGGTCTGCCGGGAACTGCCCCGCACTTGCTTCTTCGATGTCGATGGCGCGGCTCTCGTTAACAATGAGCGAGGCGCGACCCTTGATATTGGCAAAACGCACGAATGTCCTCCTTGGCAGTCGTTGGTGTTGTTTAATCGTCTCTATCCAGCTTCGATATGTCAACATATTTTCGAAATATGATTTTATCTTCGACTACTAGCCTCAGGGAAGGATTCGAATATTGTGGTAATTTTCGATATTAGGTACGCTGAGCTTGTCACGCCGGTTGTTAGACCGGCTGCCGTCGGATGCGCCGCAGCCGACAAACCCTTCATTGTCGAGGAGTTACCATGGTTCATCCACACGCTGGTGAAACGGTCATGGCCGGGGCCGTGCCTACGAAGTTCGAGATCACCGCAGAGATGGTTGGGGGCGCCTATTGCATCGTGCGCCAGGCCATCGCTCCGGGGCAGCTCTTCTGGCCGCACGTCCACGAGGTCGAAGACCAAATCATCGTTGTCCTAAAGGGCAGCCTTGGCGTTCGAGTAGGTGACCGGGAGTGGACAGCGGAAGCCGGTGAGGTTGTGTACCGGCCACATGGTGCGCCGCACACGGTCTGGAATTCCGGCTCCGAAGCTGTGGAGATGCTGGAGATTACGTCGCCCGGGCGTTTTGACGAGTACTTTGCCACGCTGGGCCACCTCACCGCCGCGGGCGACGATGCCGGGCGGGAGCAACTGCTGGAACGCTTCGGCGTTAAGGGCGTCAGCGACTGGGTGGCGGACCTCAGCGCGCGCCACGGCGTCAAACTCTGATTTGATCATGCAAGGCCCGGCCTCGCCCATCAGGGCGTAAAGGCCGGGCCTTGTCGTCGTCGGGGGCAGAGCGCCCCGACGACGATGCATCCGCGAACTGGCTTAGATCGAGGGGAAGCTGAACTCCGGTCAGAGAGGCGAGCCAGGCCAGATCAGCGTCTGCGTCGCCGACCTGTCCCGCGGGTTGGTTGACGCCGAACAACCATTCGCCCCATGAGAAGAGACGCACATTATTGGCAAAACGGGCAAAAGTCATGATGACACCGATCGTCTGCTCTATCGCGGAGTGGTCGCCTGGGTCCCCGGCGCCCGGCCTTCGGGCTGCTGTTGCGAAAGCATGCCAGGGACCCAGCCGACGTCTTAGGCCCTTCAGCCGACCAGGGCAAGGGGCCGGTCAAGGTGGCCTCAGGCCGGCTCGGAAATGAGGAGTTCGTAGGCAGCGGTGGTCAGGAAAGCCGCGAAGTCCGGACTGTAGATGAGTCCTTCGAAGCTTCTTTTGGCGTCTTCGAAGCGGTCGCCGTCGAAACGTTCCAGCCGTGCGAACTCTTCGTCGAGGAGTTCCTCGATCCAGCGGTGGGTGATGATTTCGCCGTGGTCCGTGATGGCGGACGCGTACATCCACTGCCACAGCTGGGAGCGGGAGATCTCGGCGGTGGCGGCGTCTTCCATGAGGTT